>MHSK01000023.1 GCA_001821295.1 Candidatus Taylorbacteria bacterium RIFCSPLOWO2_12_FULL_43_20 | reverse complement strand
AGATTAAGCCTTTAATTTGTCCGACAGACATATTATGGCTTACCCGAAGGGGTTTTTCTAATTTACGAAAATTTTAGTGGGACAGTAGTGGGCGGACATCGCCGGTTTAGAAGCTTTTCTAGGTTCGTGCCTTGTTAATGCTTTTCTAAACAACGGCTATGAGTTACTTTTGGATGTCTGTATAATGCCGGAGTCCGATTTTCTTAAGTTGAGAAAATTCGGCAGAGAGAACGTGAAGAAGTTCAAATGTTTTCTTGAGGAAAACGGTCTGAATTTTGAAATGCAGATTTCGGCGCGGGCAAAAAATCACATACGAAAAAACGCGCGCGAGTACAAATACGAATTTCCATGGGAGGTTAAGGTATTGAAATAAAGATGGTAACGCGGGGAACACTCCCGCGTTTTTTTGTTTTGCTGTCTAAAACCATAGGCTGTTTTATGCCTGATATTGTGATAATCACATCAAGGTTTAACCTTGATATTGCATTTGAAAACGCGCAGAGTTGACTTTGTTCTCGCAGATTGTTTAAGTTATGGTAGACCTGGCATGAGCCAGAAAAATAGAAAGGATAGCACCATGAAAAAAAGCAACAGCAAAGATGGTAGTAAAAGCATGGTCGCGGAAGATGGCCATGTTGTGTACTACAAGATCGCCAGTGTAGAGGCAGACTCAAAAAGAGGACAAAAAACTGACCTGAACTTAGTTAAAGCAATGCAAGAAGCGGGCTTTATTAATATGACAGGATATAATGAGGGCAAAAGTTTTCGGGCTAACGCGAGCGATTCTTGCGTTACAGTTCTAAAAATCATCGAAGGTCAAAGTTCGAAAAGATCGTTTGAGCTGGTTCAGATGAATAGTGGGAATGTCATAGATAAGGGAGCTGTCGGCTATCTTGAGAGGGGTGGAGATTTCCGTTCAGAATCCTATTCTGCCTTCTGTCCGGGCGAAATTGGTCTCTGGAGCTTTATCTGCGAAAAAACAAGCGCGGCTTTAGGAGAGTCGTCTGTACTTGACGAAGCTCCTCCGTCTGAAGAGTACCCGCAAGAGATTCAGGGATTAAAACTCACGGAGATTAACGTCTCCGAGATAGCCGAGTTCCAACCGGAGGGTATTTTTAAAAGCCAACCTCGTCAAATTTTTGATGATGAATCTTTGGGTCGTCTCGCTCAAAGTCTGGAGGCAAGTTCTCAAAAAGAACTAATCACAGTGCAGCCGTTAACTGGAATTCCTGGAAAAAAGTGGGAGCTCGTAAATGGCGAAAGAAGAGTGCGAGCGGCCCAAAAAAACGGCAAGAAAACCTTGCTTGCCTTGGTTGACTCCAGGCCAAAGACAAAGAAAGAGCAACACCTTGACGCTTTGGCAAAAAACTACAGCTCTGAACTTCTTTCTCCAATGGAAGAGTCTGACGCCTTACAGGTACAGATAGACGCGGGTGAAACCCAGGTAAGTTTGGCAAGAATTCTGGGTAAACACCAATCTACCATCGGCCGAACGCTGGCTTTGCAAAAGCTTCATCCGGATCTAAAACGGCTTCTAAATCCGTCTACGCCGGAAAAAGAAAGAATAAGCACAGTGAATGGCTATGCGTTGTCTCATATCTTGCCTGTGGAAAAACAGTTGGATGTCTGGGCGTGTGCAAAGAAGGCCGGAACAGCTGCTCAAGTGACAGCTAAAATATGGGAGCGTGGCGGAGAGAGTATGCCAAATGTAACGGCGGCGAGAAAGAGAAGAAATCCTAACGCAGTTTCAAAGACGGTTCAACGGAGACTGAACGCGTTTGTAAAGTCCGGTATTGATCTCGCTTCGGTGACAGATGGTGAGTGGATCACATACCTCACCGTGCAAACTGGAGTCCAAAATGAGCGGGAAGAGGAAGAACAGTTGAGAGAAACAGTGGCGAACGTCAATACAATTGTTCGGAAAATCTGCACCGCTCGGACGAAAGTCCGCAGTATTCTTAAAGAGGCGGCTTAGAGCATCCTTCTGTATGCCGACGGGTGAGCAAAATTCACGGGCATTTCACATGCCCGTTTTTTTATACCAATGAGATCCCAGCCTGTCTCCTTATTGTACTTCGTCCGCTATAGTTCAAAATATTCAAGCGACGGAGGAAAGGGAGCGGCTGAAAGCCGAGGGATTTGTATGCGCTCGGTTTTGTAAGGGGGTATCCTTGACAACAATAGAATAAGATAATATAATTAGTTAATTATTCTGTAATAATTATCCAATGAATAAAATTGCTTATTTTGCATTGCGTTTCAGCTTGTTTATTATTGCTACTTTAACCATATTTAATGGTACGGCTTATGCTCTCGAGGCACCCGTATCGACAGGTGGTTTGTTGTCATTTGGACCTCAGTCTGTATCAGCGCTTGTTGACGCAAACGCAGAAGACCGGCCAAACACAGTCGCCGGATGTCCAAGCGGGGCCATTTTTAATTTTCTTACCGGAGAAAAGTGTAATGTTGAAAAAGTAACATTTGGCTGTCCGGTTGGCGCCATTTACAATTTTATGACGGGCTCCAGGTGTGAAAAATCTGTCGTATCTACACCCCCGTCTTCCATAATAATAAAGAATCCGGTAATTGAAGGAGATAATTTCTGTTATGTGTTTAACCGAAACTTGAGAATAGGGGATACCGGAGCAGACGTTGAAAAATTAAATTCAGTTTTGGGTGAAGCCGTTCAGAGTTATTCTCTAAGATTCAGCTCGCAAAGTGGGATATTTTTCGACGAGATGATGGCGTCTGCTGTTTCTGAATTTCAAGAGAAATATGCTTTGGAAATTCTCAAACCTTATGGTTTGATGAGAGGTACCGGCTATGTTGGTCCTTCCACTCGGGCGAAATTAAATCAGCTTTATAAATGTGCCGTCGAAAAACCGCCTGTTTCCAAAGTCTCAATAGACCAGGAAACCCTGACATCTTTTTCCAGACTGCCCACCTTAAAAGGATCTGCTTACAATGTCGTTCAGCCATTTGGAATCACCCTTTCAAGCGAAAGTGGAGATAAAGTTTGGGGATCAGGCAATATATCAGTCAACAACAACCGTTGGTCGGTTAAAATCGGCCAGTCTTTGGCAGTTGGTTCATATCAAGTTCATGTTTACTCAAACAATGATCTACTTGTAAGCGAAACGCTCCTTATTGACTCCAAACAGTCTGACACGTCTACTGACATAGAAACCGAGACCATGTCAACGCCAGTTAATGGCGCGCCAAAAATTGTTGGTATTCCTGCTATTCAAACGGATATAGAAGCAGGCAAAGAAATCAACATCTCAATGTCGGCAACTGATCCTGATAACGATGATTTGATGTGGTCTGTTGATTGGGATTTGGGAGATGATATTGATGTAGGAAGTTCATGCAGTATAACGCGGAGACAAACTGGCACAGGATGGAGTTACAATGCAAGCCATGCATGGCCGCAAGCGGGAACTTATCAGGTAAAAGTTAACGTGTCTGACTGTGTCGGCGGATCCGATACTTATTTGTTCACCGTGGATATTACCGAGGAAGATAATACAATCCAGATGATGCCGGGGAATGATTATTACTTCAAAGGTCCGGCAACTTTGGAACAGATTAAAGAAGCGGGGTTTCTAGCGAGCGATTCTCAATTCAAAAGAACAATGGAACTGTTTACTTTCAGCGGTGATGGTATTCCCGAGGCGTCTGATATTGTTTCAACTTATTACTATATGGATTTTTCGCTTCGAGCTCAGGGCTACGTGCCTCCGGTAGGGTGGTCTAGCGGCTGGTGGCAACACGGCACAGGGCCGACGGTTTATGATCCGTCCACACAGACGTCAAATTATTTCATCATTAGAAAGACCGGCAAACAAAACTCTGGTGCAGTCTTCACAATTCCAGATGGTGTTACATATTTTGGCGATACGCCTATGAATGGTCAACCTAGGCCGTGGACACAATAATCTCAGTTGTAAGGTGGAGAGGACGGTGGCTTTATAGTTGATACCGCTTAACGACTCCGACGCTTCGGTCGGAGCCCCGACCGAAGCGTCGGGGATAGATACGAATGGGGAATACCCCATCCTTATATAAGCACGAAGCACGAAGCACGAAATCCGAAAAAATTGTAAATTCAAAAAAAAGAAAAAAGAAAGAAGAAAGAAATAATAAGACACCCCATCTTTAGATAAGCACGAAGCACCAAATAACAAATTCGAAAAGAAAGATATAAGAATAGAAAAGGCGCTTCCTCTCTAACTCTTCGCTCTAAAAAGAGCTTCGGCGGAGCAAGGGAGGGGAAGAGGGGGAACGCCCTGCGGCGCCGCTCTTAAAATTTATAATTTAGCTACGATCGCAGTATATTACATTTTTTAGAAATGAAAGTTTGGTATTACAGTCTATCCATGTCCTTGTGTATTAGCCATATTTATGATAAGATTTAAAAATGTTAACAAAAACCAAAAAAACTAAGGTTATCAAAGGCAGTCAAATTCACGAGAAAGATACCGGTTCACCGGAGGTTCAGATCGGCATCCTGACCAAAAGAATAGACGAGTTGGCAAAGCATTTGAAGAAAAACACCAAAGATAAACACTCGCGAAGAGGGCTTTTGCAGATGGTGGCTGAACGCCAGACACATTTAAGATATCTGGAGAAAAAAAGCACAAGACGATATAATTCCATATTGTCTAAATTGGAGTTGAAGAAAAAATAATCGTGAGTAAATTCGAAGCACGAAATCCCAAATTCGAAAAAACAATACCAACAGACAAAAGTAAGCACCAAATAACAAATTACATAAAATAATACAAATATACGAATGAATACGAATCCCCTCTAACTCCCCTTCGCTCGAAGCGAGCTTCGGCGGAGCAAGAGAGGGGAAGGGGTGGAAGAGGAAAAATTTTAATAATTTTGGAATTTCGGATTTAGAATTTCGTGCTTATCTAAAGATATGTCTGTAATAAAACAAAAAAATCAGCGGGTAGGGATTTTTATTGACGCGCAGAATCTTTATCATAGCGCGAAAAATTTATACGGAGCCAAGGTCAATTTCGGCCAAATAGTAAAAGACGCTTTGGCCGGACGTTCTCTCATACGCGCGGTGGCGTATGTTATCACCACGGAAACGGGCGAGGAGAAGAGCTTTTTTGAAGCGCTTGAAAAGGTTGGAATAGAAACCAAAACAAAAAACTTGCAGATTTTCGCTGGAGGAAGCAAAAAGGCCGACTGGGACGTGGGGCTGGCGGTTGACGCTATCAAAATGGCGCCAAAACTAGACGCTGTCGTTCTTGTGTCGGGAGATGGAGATTTTGTGCCTCTTGTGGAGTATCTAAAGATGAGTGGAGGATGTCAGATAGAAGTTTTAACTTTTGGAAAGTCAGCGTCGTTAAAACTGAAAGAGGCCGTTGACGAATTTATCGATCTTGACCATAATCCGAGAAGGTATCTCTTGAGTTCTCAGGGTTATAGGAAACAGCAGAGAGGCAATCCGCCTCCTTTGGGAAAATAAGTTTGGTTAGTTTGAACATTATTAATTAACGAGGTCTTCGGATAAGTAGATTTGAAGTTATCTTCAAGTCTGAAATCTGAAGATCTCCCTTCCATATATTCGTATCCATCCCCGACGCTTCGGTCGGGGCTCCGACCGAAGCGTCGGAGTCGCATGAATTCGTATATTGGTATTTCATTTGTATGCAAATAAAAGAGTATTCTACTTCCATCGGCGGTAAAACATTAACCGCCATGTTCACTGACCTTGCGGAACGGGCTCATGGTTCAGTGATGATCAAGTACGGCAACACGGTGGTTCTAGCCACTGCCGTAATGTCAAACAAACCCAAAGAGGGAGGAGATTATTTTCCGCTCACCGTAGAATATGAAGAAAAATTTTACGCCTCGGGAAAAATTTTAGGTTCACGATTTATACGCAGGGAAGGCCGGCCATCTGACGAGGCGGTTTTGTCGGGACGGATCGTGGACAGGACAATACGGCCGCTTTTTCCTCAGTACATTAGACATGAAGTTCAGGTAATTATAACAATTTTATCTATTGACGAGGATGACCCCGATGTACTTGGCGTTCTTGCCGCTTCTCTCGCTCTAGGCGTTTCGGATATCCCATGGAACGGTCCGGCGAGCGCTATTAGGATCGGAAAGATAAAAGATGAAGATAGCTGGATCATCAACCCGACTTACGCCATAAGAGACAATCCGGCCAGTGATTTTGAGCTGGTAGCATGTGGTAAAGATGGAAAAATAAACATGATAGAGCTGGGCGGCAGAGAAGCCCAAGAAGAATCAGTCACGCAAGCTCTGGAGGAAGCGTCAAAGGAGATAGAAAAAATCCAGGAGTTTCAAAATAAAATAATATCCGAGATTGGCAAGCCAAAACGTAGCATTCCTAAACCGGAAGTGCCGGAAAGTATTGTCGCTTTGTTTAAAAAAAATATAGAACCACGGCTTCACGGGGTTACATTCAGCGGTCCGGGAAGCGCCAATCTGGATCAGTTAAAAAACGAGTGGATGGATACGCAAAGAGATGAACTGCCGGATGAGAACGGGGGAATGGCCGCCCAATATTTTGAAGATATTGTTAATGATCTGATACACAAGGAGGCCATTGAAAACGAAAGAAGGCCGGACGGGCGAAAAATGGACGAGCTTAGACCTCTGTACGCGCAGGCGGGCGGACTTTCGCCGGTACTTCACGGCTCTGGAATATTTTACAGGGGAGGAACGCATATTTTATCCGCCCTTACCCTGGGTGGGCCGGGTGATTCTCAGGTGATAGAGGGAATGGAAGAGCAGGTGAACAAAAGATTCATGCATCATTACAACTTCCCGCCTTTTTCCGTCGGGGAGACCGGCAGAGTGGGCGGAATGAATAGGAGAATGATTGGTCATGGCGCTCTGGCTGAGAAAGCTCTTAAAGCGTTGATACCGGACAAAGAAGTTTTCCCATACACGATACGTATTGTTTCCGAGGCGTTATCTTCCAACGGATCCACTTCAATGGGGTCTGTTTGCGCGTCATCTCTCGCGCTTATGGACGCGGGTGTGCCAATAAAAAAAGCCGTTGCCGGTATAGCATCGGGACTTATGATGGGTTTGTCCGATCAGGGTGGTTATAAATATAAGATATTGATGGACATACAAGGACCGGAAGATCATCATGGCGACATGGACTTTAAAGTGGCGGGAACAAGAGACGGTATTACGGCAATACAGATGGACGTAAAAGTGGAGGGTATTCCGGTGCAGATTCTCAAAGAGGCTTTTGACAAGGCCAAAGCCGCTCGGCTCGAGATACTGGCCGTGATGGATAAATCCATAGATCAGCCAAGGGCGGATATTTCACCGCGCGCGCCGAAAATTCTGATTATTAAAGTGAAGGTTGATCAGATAGGGTTGGTTATTGGCCCGGGCGGTAAAACCATAAACGGTATAAAAGACAAGACGGGAGTGGAAGATATAACAATTGAGGAGGACGGTACCGTCTTTGTCACGGGAAAAAATGGCACGGCGGAGAAGGCGATGAAGATGATCTCAGATTTGACCCGAGAGTATAAAAAAGGAGAGAAATTTGAAGGCGAAGTTACTAGAATCATGGATTTTGGCGCGTTTGTTAAAATCGGCGAAAATACCGAAGGTCTCGTGCATATTTCGGAGATTGCCTCGTTTCGTGTAGATAGAGTTGATAAGTACCTGAAAGAAGGAGACAAAGTCCCCGTGATCATCAAAGAAATAGACGAGAAAAAAAGAATAAACCTGTCCATAAAAGAAGTTGATCCTAATTTTGTAAAAAGACCCGCCGAATAGCGTTTGTTGGCCAAGACAAGGGAGGTAAATAAAATCCGGCTCGCAAGTGCCGGATTTTCCGCAAATTTTAATACCCTCCTCCCTCTTCTCCTCTTCTTTTGTTAGAAATTAGTAATTATGGTTCAATTGCTTCACCATCCTGAGGAACTCGAAGGAGAAATTTCTTCACCCCCTCTTCATCGTGCATTAGAAGTTAGATATTAGAAATTAGTAATTAGAAATTTCTTCACCCCCTCTTCTTCCTCCTTTTTTAAAGGAGGTGGTCGTAGACCGGAGGATTTCTCTCTCTTCCCTGTCAATTGTTCATGTCAGGTGTTTTTTTACTAGTACCATTACAAGTTAATTTCCTCTGCATACACCATGGATTTTCACCAATCTGCAAGCCATAAATTCACAACATGCAATAGTACATTTTAACTTGTAACGGCACTAGCAAGCTAACAGCTAAAAGCTATTCGTAGTATAATTTATTACGAGCATATCTTGAGAATGGAAAATAACAATCACACATCTGTCGGACAAAATACCGGAAACAGCGGCGCGGGAAATAAGCCGTACATTCATACTCTCGCGGATGATATTAAAAAAGCGCAAAATATGGCGCCGCCTATTTCGTCTGGCGTAAAAAAGCCGGCCGAATCGGTAACCGATTCGGGCGATAAGAGTCAAACTCAAAAATATACTCCCGCGCAAGATAAACAGCCGGAAAAAATTGTGAGATCCGATATATTATCTTACAAGGACGGCGAAGCTCCTCCTATACCAAAAAAAAGCAGTTTCGGTGTGAATCCAAAACTGATAAGTAAAGAAGAGTCGGTAAACAAAGTAAGGACATTGGAGGGGGATGTCAAGCTAGTTAATGATGCCAAAAGATCTGGCAAGGAAATTCCCAATCCTTACCCTGCCAGTAATTTTACGGAAAAAAGGAAAAGCGAAGCGGCAGAGCCAAAAAAGCAAGAGGTGGTAACACCGAATCCGTTTCCAAACCCCAATAATAAGGACGAATCAAAGAAAAAGGAAGTTATAAATGCTTCCGGAAAATCATTTCAACCGAGTCCCATACATACCTACACAAGCGATGTTTCAAAAGCCGTCAAGACTGAAAATACTTCAGTTATTAGAATTGCAGTAAAAGAACAAGAAAGAAAAGAAAAAGAACGCAAGGAAATAGAGAAAATAGACAATAAGAGAAGCAGAGTGAACGTTTTTATGATCACCGCGAGTATATTGTTTATCTTTTTCGGCGCTGGTTTATTCTATTATTTTATTTACGTGAAAAAGCCGAATGCACCGGCTCCGGTGGTTATCGTTGATCGCGGACTGCTGGGAGAGGAAATGAAAATCGAAGTCGCCTTGGCAGAGAACAGGGATGATGCCATTCGGCAGTTGGCGGCGGAAACATCAAAAGGAGTTCGGCCGTCTTCAGTGAAGACGATAGTGGTGAAGGATAAAACCGGAGAGCGGCAGATAAGCGCGTCAGAATTTATTTCTCTTGTGGCGTTCAACGCTCCACCATTATTCTTGCGCTCTCTCGTTCCGGAATACGCTTTTGGAGTATCAGGTGAATCCGCGTCGGTGTTTATTGTTTTAAAAATCGATTCATTTGAAAATGCTTTTGCGGGGATGCTTAAATGGGAAAAAGACATAGAGGATGACCTTGAAGAAGTATTTCATATTTCAGGAGACACAATACTGTCCAACGCTACTTCCACCAAAATAATAAAGCCGCGCAAGTTTGAAGACGTCGTGATAAAAAACAATGACGTGAGAGTCCTTCGTGATGGGCAGGAAGGTATAGTTTTCTTATATACATTTATTGGCAAAGATACTCTGATATTGACTACTCGGTTAGAGACACTTGAAGAGCTCACGGAACGAATGAGAAGAGCGGAATTGGTTAGATAATTGAGGCACGATGGGGTGTTTTCTCTTCTTCCTTTTTCCTCCTTTTTTGAATTTACAATTTTTTTTGGATTTCGTGCTTCGTGCTTATCTAAAGATGGGGTGATTCGTATCCATCCCCGACGCTTCGGTCGGGGCTCCGACCGAAGCGTCGGAGTTGTATATTCGTATTAATTCGTATATTTGTATTATGATTTGCTTTTCTTTACTCGCAGGCTTTGATATGATTTAGCAATGAAAAATCAACAAAACAAAGAAATACTTGAGCAAGAGTTGGAACGGCTCGAAAGTGAGCTAAAAACAGTCGGACGCGCAAATCCGAAGAACCCTGAAGATTGGGAAGCTGATACTACATCGGTTGATATTGATCGTGCTGATGACAATGAGGTTGCCGATAAAATGGAGTCTTTCGGCGAAAATACCGCCATTGTCGCACAATTGGAAATACGACACAGTGAAGTTAAAAGAGCTTTAGAAAGAATTGAAGAAGGAACCTATGGCAACTGTACGGTTTGTGGGAAGGAGATTGAGAAAGAGCGTTTGGTGGCAAATCCTGCGGCCGCCACCTGCGTAGAGCACATGAAGTAGTAAAAAATCCGAAAATCGACACACATAAGTGGAAATTTAATGAAGAGCAAACGCATCCTCTTAACCACTCAATTCATTAGAAATTAGAAATTAGAAATTATAATTTTATAAATTGTGTCATTTGCGAAAGTCTATAGCGCGCAAACTAGCATGCTCAAAGCGCACGCGGTGGATGTGGAAGTGGATATAGCCAACGGTCTGCATGCTTTTACGGTTGTCGGTCTTGGAGACAAAGCCGTGGAAGAGTCAAAAGACAGAATATCCGCTGCAATTAAAAATTCAGGTTTTAATTTCAAATCTCCTAAAAGCAAAAATCAAAAAGTAACTATTTCTCTCGCTCCCGCGGATGTGAAAAAGGAGGGTCCGATCTTTGACCTTGCTATAGCTCTCGCTTATTTACTCGCGGCTGGTGAGATTTTTTTCACTCCGGAAAGGAAGCTCTTTCTGGGGGAGTTGGCGTTGGATGGCGAGTTGCGGAAGGTGAATGGAGTTTTACCGCTTGTGGACTGGGCGAAAAAGAACGGTTTCAAAGAAGTTTACGTTCCTGTTCCTAATGTCGAAGAGGGGGCTCTTATCGGTGGCGTTTCCGTATACGGAGTTCGCAATCTGAAAGACGCGATCAATCATTTGCATGAGAAGAATACAATAGGAAAGGATGAGAACAAGAAAGACCACGTGCCGGTCACGCTTACGCCGGAGAAGAGAACGAAAATAGTGTATAAACCGAGTGGCACGGCAATAGACTTTTGTGATATAAAAGGCCAAAATACGGCCAAGAGAGGGCTTGAAATAGCCGCTTCCGGCGGGCACAATATTGCCATGTATGGTCCTGCCGGTACCGGCAAGACAATGCTAGCAAAAGCGTTCGCTCATATATTACCCCCTCTTAATTTTGAAGAGATACTTGAAACTACGGGCATACATTCAGTAGCGGGAGCGCTGAACAACGATTTGGTTACGGAATCTCCTTTTCGTTCGCCTCACCATACGTCGTCCTATGTTTCATTAGTGGGAGGAGGAACATATCCGAAGCCGGGGGAAATCACCCTTGCTCACAACGGTGTGCTGTTTCTTGATGAGTTTCCGGAGTTTGAAAGACGTGTAATTGATTCGCTGAGGCAGCCCTTGGAGGATAGGGTGGTATCCATTTCCAGAGCCAGAGGGTCAACACAGTTTCCCGCCAGTTTTATTCTCGTGGCCGCCATGAATCCTTGTCCATGCGGTAATCATGGCATCGCCGGAAAACGGTGTGTTTGCAGTCCGATCAGTATAGAGAGGTATAAAAGGAAAATTTCCGGTCCCATAATAGACCGTATAGATTTATGGTTGGAGGTCTCCAAAGTAGAGCACGAGAAACTTACGGAAAAAAACTCCACTGTTGAAACAAGTGAATCCATAAAGCAAAAAATATCAAAAGCCAGAAAAATTCAGATGGATCGGTTCAAAAAAACCAAAGGCCGAGTAAAGACGAACGGTGAAATGACAGCCAAGGACATTGAGTCGTTCATTGATCTAAGTGATACGATCAAAGACCTTTTAAACTCTACCGCGAAAGCTTTTGATCTGTCCGCCCGTTCCTATCATCGGCTCATAAAAATTTCCAGAACCATAGCGGATCTTGAAGGTCATGATGAAATTGAGAAAGACGATTTGATGGAAGCGATACAGTATAGACCGAAGATTCATGACTAGTACCGTTACAAGTTAAAATGTACTATAGCATGTTGTGAATTTATGGCTTGCAGATTGGTGAAAATCCATGGTGTATGCAGAGGAAATTAACTTGTAATGGTACTAGTAAAAAAACACCTGACATGAACAATTGACAGGGAAGAGAGAGAAATCCTCCGGTCTACGACCACCTCCTTTAAAAAAGGAGGAAGAAGAGGGGGTGAAGAAATTTCTCCTTCGAGTTCCTCAGGATGGTGAGCTCAGTCGAACCAGAATTTCGTGCTTCGTGCTTATCTAAAGATGGGGTGTCTTATTATTTCTTTCTTCTTTCTTCTTTCTTTTTTTTGAATTTACAATTTTTTCGGATTTCGTGCTTCGTGCTTATATAAGGATGGGGTGTTCCCCATTCGTATCTATCCCCGACGCTTCGGTCGGGGCTCCGACCGAAGCGTCGGAGTCGTCAAGCGGTATATACAATAAACGGCTCAGACTGTAAGTCTGAGCCGTTTATCGGAATATTATCTAGATTTAACCGCATAAATTTTTGCAAACTTAGGCGGATAAAGCCGGACAATCTCGCTGTTAAAATGGATTTTTTGCTCCACGGATTTCAAAGTGGAGATGCGGTCCTGTAGACTTGCCTGTGCTTCCTACGGTCCCGATGGTTTCTCCCTGGCCCACTGTTTCGCCAACGCTCACGTAAACTTTGCTCAAGTGCGAATACAATGTCTGTGTACCATTGTTGTGCTTGATGACAACATAATTTCCGTATCCGCCGTTCCACCCCGATGATCTGCTTATAATGACTACCCCTCTTGCCGACGCTATGATCGGTGTGCCGGCTGGCGCGCCAATATCAACTCCGTTATAACCATGAAGTCCTTGTGTTTTTACTCCTTTCACCGGCCTTATGTAATAGCCGGAAGCGGATGTTCCGGATTTGCCTCCCGCGGAAGATCTTGCGAAGTTTCCCGGCGCCGACGCTTCGGCGTCCGGAATGGTTATGATTTGGCCCGCTCGTATGGAATTGCCGTCTTTAATATTGTTGTACGCCAAAATTTCATTTTCATCGGCGCTATATTTCTTTGCTATTGCTTTTATCGTGTCGCCCGATCTCACCGTGTAGACAAGTCCGGATATTGGAAGAATGACCAGACTCTCTCCTTCATTGATGTTTTTTCCGCTTAAATCGTTAGCCCAGATGATTGTGCTCACGGAAATGCCAAACATTTCCGCAATTTGTGATAACGTGTCTCCTTTTTTGACTGTATATATGCTGATTTCGTGGTTCTGCTCGCTAATATTCGTCAATGTTCCGGACGGTCCGACCTCAGAGGCCAAAGCGCTTGATTCCACGATAGTGACATCCCCCCCTCCTCGAGCCCCGCTCGGGCTGGTATCGCTTCTAAGTATGGGCAATGTCTGAAGGTTATGGAATTGCGTATTGTTCACGTCTTTCTCGCCCACGAATTCAGTGACTACAGAAAAAAACCCTGCCGTGGCTCCTTGCGGCAGGATTAAAGAAAATCCAAAAATAGCTAATATGGAGGCGGCTTTAAACACAAACGGCAGGGCCGTTTTCATTTTTTGCTTATGTTTAAACCTATATTTAAGGTCCGAATTCTGTCGGGTTTTTGAAATAAAAATTCAAAAGTTAAGGGCTTTCAGATGACGGTAAACCACAGTCAAACGGCAGAGCGGTGTAAAAACACTGATACATGTAGCATACCCGCAAAGCAGTTGAAGTCAACCTGTACTCGGGGGATAATTTGTGGACAAATTTATGAGCGTAAAACATACCCAATCGGGGATCCCCCCCCTCTTCCTCTCTTCCATTGGAAATTAGAAAGTAGAAATTAGAAATTTCTTCTCCCCCTCCTCCCCTTTTTAGAGGGGAGGTGCCGACTGTGTCCCGCAGTAGCTTCTTAGCGAAGGGGGAGGTTTCCGAGGCGATGGGGTGTCCCTTTTTCATTGGAAATTGAAAATTGGGATTTGTTTGGAAATTGGTACTTGGAATTGGATATTTTTCAATATTCGTATTCATTTGTATCATCCCCGACGCTTCGGTCGGGGCTCCGACCGAAGCGTCGGAGTTGTATATTAGTATCGCGTCGTGAGGAACCTTTATCAAATTCGTGATATATTTCTGTGATGGATTATCTTTCCGGGTTAAATTTTGAACAAAAGGAAGCGGTGTGCCATACCGAAGGACCTCTATTGGTTATTGCGGGCGCGGGATCGGGAAAAACAAAGACATTGGCTCATAGGATACTGCATCTTATAAAAAAAGGCGTGCCGCCTCGGGAAATTCTTGCCATAACTTTTACAAACAAGGCTGCCAAAGAAATGAAGGATAGAATATCCGGACTTTTACATAGCGATAAGTCGCTCAACATGCCGGCTACTTTTGATGAGGTGCCATTTGTCTCCACTTTTCACTCTCTTGGCGTTCATATCATAAAAGAGAACGCTCGGATATTCGGACTCACTCGTTTTTTCAGCATTTTTGACAGGGATGATTCCCGCAAAGCGATAAAACAGAGTTTGGTTTCCAATGGTCTTGATCCTAAGCGGTTTGAACCCGGGAAAATTTTGGGAGTAATAAGCAGAGAAAAAGGAAACTTTGTAACGCTGGAAGAGTATCTGGAAAAAGCCCAACCGTCGTATTTTACCGATATTGTGAGCAGTGTTTGGAAAAAGTATGAAGAAATATTGTTCAAGGAAAAAGCTCTGGATTTTGACGACCTTATATTGAAAACGGCGCATGTGTTGAAAAATAATAAGGAGGTGCGTTCATATTATGAAAATAAATGGCGTTACTTGCATATTGATGAATATCAGGACACAAACAAGTCGCAATACATAATAGCTGAATGTTTATCGGAAAAAAACCGCAACATCTGCGCGGTGGGTGACGCCGATCAGATGATTTATGGATGGAGGGGAGCGAATATTAGAAATATTTTGGATTTTGAAAAGGATTTTCCCGATGCCCGCACCGTAGTCTTGGAGCAAAATTACAGATCAACGCAGAATATCCTGAGATCAGCGAATATGATCATCAGAAAAAATAAGAAGAGGAAGGAGAAAAATCTTTTTTCTGAAAAAGAAGAAGGAGAGAAGATATCTTTGTTTGAAGGTTATGATGAAGTTGAGGAAGCACATTTTGTCGCGGAGAAAGCGAGGGAGCTTGCGCAAGCGGGCGTCAACCGTTCTGACATTGCCGTGCTTTTCCGAGCCAATTTCCAGTCACGAGCGCTTGAAGAGGCTTTTCTTTCCCACTCCATTCCTTATCAAGTGCTGGGAACACGCTTCTTTGAGAGGAAAGAAATAAAAGACGCGCTTTCGTACATCAAAGCGGGATTAAACCCTGATTCCATGAACGACTTGAAGAGAGTAATAAATGTTCCGCCGAGAGGTCTGGGCAAAGTGGCTCTGGTGAAAATTCTTGCGGGAAGAGAGAGTGAATTGCCGGCGGCTCAAAGGGCCAAAATAGCTGAGTTTAGAAATTTGTTGGCAAAGATACGCGCCGCTTCTGAAACGGTTAAGCCGTCGGAAATTATAAAAATGGTTATAAAGCTGAGCGGTCTTGAAAATACGCTGAAAAACGGAACAGAAGAAGATGCTGAACGAATGGAAAATCTTAAAGAATTGGTGACAGTGGCATTAAAATATGATTATTTGGGAGCTAGAGAAGGTGTGGAGAAGCTTCTTGAGGAGGCGGCATTGGCTAGTGATCAGGATGAATTGGAAGTAAAAAAGGAAGGGGTCAAGCTCATGACGGTTCACGCCTCCAAAGGACTTGAGTTTGAATATGTCTTTGTATGCGGTTTGGAGGAGGATCTTTTTCCACACAGGAATATGTCGGAGGATAATATAGCAGAAGAGAAGAGCGAAGAAGAGCGCCGGCTGTTTTACGTGGCTTTGACCAGAGCCAAGAAAAAAGTTTATTTGACATTCGCGGGAATAAGGACTATTTTCGGAACTAAGCACATGAATATACCGTCGGAATTTTTATCCGATATAGATGACTCACTTATAGAAAAAGAGGAGGGTGATCATATTAAGGAAATCAGGTTTTAGTGTCTTCCATCCCTACTTTTTCCTTTTTATTCGTATAATTAGTATGCATTCGTATATTGGCATCGCGTTTATGAACACGAAAAAATCGCTCGGGCAAAATTTTTTGAAATCCAAGGAAGCCATTAGAGAAATTGTTAAATCTGCTTATGTTTCAGATGGAGAAACAATTCTTGAAGTTGGACCGGGAAAGGGTGTTTTGACTCGGGCGATTTTGGACGCCGGCGCCAGAGTTATCGCGGTAGAAAAAGACGATCGGCTTACGGGTTTCTTGTCAGAACGTTTTTCCGGTGAACTGTCTCTCGGGCGTTTAGTCATAGTCAATGGCGATATACTGAAGAAAGAGCCGTCTGAGCTTGGTCTGGAAAGGGGGAAGTATAAAATTGTGGCCAACATACCTTACTACATCACTGGCTCGTTTTTACGTAAATTTTTATCCTCTCCTCTTCACCCGTCCGTGATGGTTCTTATGCTTCAGAAAGAGGTCGCCAAAAGGATAGTAGCCAGCGACAGAAAGGAAAGCATACTCTCCATTTCGGTAAAATCCTACGGAAGCCCAAAATATGTGCTGTCAGTTCCAAGAAAATATTTTTCACCGGAGCCGAATGTTGACTCGGCGATTGTTCTTATTGACCATATAAACAAAGATTTTTTTACCGATTCGGGATTGGATGAGAATGATTTTTTTAAACTTGTGAAAAAATCATTCTCGCAAAAAAGAAAAAAGTTGGCGAATAACCTTCCGTGCGATAAGTCAAAGTCTGCAAAAATTTTGTCAGAAATGGGCATGGACAAGGATATTAGGGCAGAGAATGTTTCGCTTGATGGATGGAAGAGGATAGCGTTAGCTCTGCGGAATGATATAATTGCATAAATATGAGCAGTATTTACCGATTAGTTTCTATGTATATCATTCTCGCGGCCGCTATTTTCGGCATAATTGCTCCTAGCTCGGTTTCTATCGCTCTAGACTCGAGCGCCTTCAATCCCTTAAATGCTTTTAGCCGGAATTTAAGTTATGGATCTGAAGGTCTTGATGTCCTAGAGCTTCAGAGGATTTTAAACAAAGATCCAGGAACCCTAGTTGCCTTAAACGGTCCGGGATCAAACGGTCTGGAAACTCAATATTTCGGACCGGCTACTCTGCAAGCGGTCATTAAATTTCAGGAAAAGTTTGCTGAAGAAATTTTAGCGCCTTATGGTTTGTCTAGAGGCACCGGCTATGTGGGAGAGACGACCAGGGCAAAATTGAACAGTATGGTTGAAACTGCCGCGGGTTCGCTTCCGGGCAATATCGTTATGGGACAGCTTGCCGAATCTCCCAACGTAATAAGTATAAGTCCGGTTCAAGGAGGAAACGGAGAGAAAATTACCGTTTATGGAGAAAATTTTTTGCCGCTTAACACTGTTATGACCAACTTCAAAATTTTTCCAGACATTCCGTCCTTTGACGGAAAAACGCTGGAATTTATTTTCGACAATCCTCCTTTCCAAGAATTGCAGAGGATCAGGAACAAAGGAAAAATTGATGATATTGACATTCCTTTTTATGTTTGGGTCGCCAATGAAAACGGTACAAGCACCGCCTTTGCTACTTTTACTATACAAATCAAATAAAACCAAAATGAATAAAAATATTATATATTCCGCGATCGTCAGCATATCATTGATCTACTCCGCGTTTATTCTGGCAGATAACAGGACAGACGCTCAATCGGTAATTTCCACGCCGTTTGGCGGACGTATTACGCAAGTGGAATATTGCTGCAATGGATTAAAAATTACCATTGATGAATCAGCTCGCAGTGGAGGAGAATTTTTCTTGAGTTGGGCGGATGTTGCTAATCCAGAAGTGAATTATCGTAATTATCAGGTGTTCACTCCCGGTCGTCAGAATACCGTAGGCCAAGGAAGAATATTCGCGACATGCACAACAATGTCTTCGAAATGTGAAAGTTCAGAAGTTGTGCAGGACGGGGCAATTTTAAGAATCGGAACGGGGAATCCATTCTAAACTATTGTAAGACTTACGCGTTTGACGTCATTCCCGCGAAAGCGGGAATCCAAGGTTTTATCTGCATGCTCTGGATTCCTGCTTTCGCGGGAATGACAGATGGGGAATAGTTTAAATAAACCGAATTGCGTAAGTGCCATATTAATAAAACTAATGAGAATCCACAATTTTTATATTGAAAATCCTATCGGGGATGCCGAAAATATAACCGTCTCTGATGTAGATTTGCGCCATCAGCTGATTGATGTTTTTCGTTTAAACGTTGGCAGTCAGATTATGCTTCTGGACAATACCGGATACCAGTTTCTGTCTGAAATCATCTCTTATACGAAACGCGATCTTACTCTTGGTATAGTTTCCAAAACAAAAAATGAATGGTTGCCAAGAGTGGAGGCGCGTCTTTTCCAATCAATCATAAAGAAAGACAAGTTTGAGTGGGTGTTGGAAAAAGGAACCGAGCTCGGCGTATCTCATTTCGTTCCTATACTTGCGGCAAGAAGCGAAAAGAAAAAAATTAATCTGGAGAGAGCGGAAAAAATAATAAAAGAGGCGTCCGAACAGTCCGGACGAGGAACAATGCCGACGATAGTTGCCGCCGCGACTTTGGATAATGCCCTGTCGGATTGTGGCGCTAATTTTTTTGTTTTTGATAAAAGCGGAGAAAAATTGTCTTCTGATGACTTGAGTTCCGATTCTCCCGTTTCGTTGTTTATCGGTCCGGAAGGAGGATGGAGCGAATCTGAGATCGCTTTATTTAGAAAGTCCGGAGCAAAAATAAGGACGTTGGGTGAATTGACTCTGAGGTCTGAAACCGCGGCTATATCCGCTCTTGCTTTGATACTCTTATAGTAGCTACAGCGGGACACTGTACGAACGGTAAACGAATTTTAATTTATAATTTTAAATTTTTAAATTATTTTAAAATTATAAATTTAAAATTGAATCTCAACCCGAAGCGAGCTTTGGCGGAGCAAGAGAGGGGCAGAGGGGGAAAGCCGTACGGTATCGCTCTTAAAATTTACCACTACTCGCTCTAAGTTGTTTCAAGGAACTGAAAAACTTTCTCAGTGGTAAGAATATTTTCAACATATTGCTCCACTTTCTCTCTGTCCGCGTTTTTAATGTGAGACATCATATGGTCGGCTTCCGCTTTTATCTCATCTTCCGACGCCTTTAGATTTTCTTTTTCAGAGATTTTATTGAGAACTATTTGAAGTTGCGCCCTTTGCTTTGCTGTCTCTTCCCACTCTTTGTATAGATCGTCGCGGCTCTTTTCTATGCGTTTCAAATAATCTTCTGTTGTAATGCCCATTCGCTTCAGGTTTTCTTCCAGCTCCAGAAACATTTTGCGAAGCTCTCCGTCCACGAGGGTTCTGGGAATTTCCATATTTGTTTTCTCCAAAATTGCTTTGCTTATCTCCATGCGTTTTTTCTCTCTGGCTTTGCTTTCTTTTTCCTTAAGTAGATTTTCTCTGATTTTGTTTTTGAATTCGTCCAAAGATTTGAAATCTCCGAATTTCTTGAAGAAGTTTTCGTCCGTTTGTTTTTCACCTTTATCCTTATCGTCAGCGCGCGCCTGACTTTTCTTCAGCTCTTCCGTCACGTCATCAATTTCTTTGTCGGTCACTTCAAGTATTTCTTTTTTTGATGCTAGGGCTCCCGCTATTTTTTTATAATCAGGCAAATCAAATTCAGGAAAAACAGGAACTCGTATTTTGAAGCCCAAAGGGTTTTCAGGCGCCAGTTTCGTAATGTTGATCTCGGGTCGGCCGACAATTGCTATAGAGTTGTTCATAACCATGTTCGGGTATGCTTCTTTCAAGGCAATTTCCGCAGCTTCCTCCAAAATGCTCATCTCACCGAATTTTGAGAGGATCACTTTCTCGTCCACGTGGCCCTTCCTGAATCCGGGCAATGATGTTTCACGCTGCAGTCTTACCAAAACATCCTTTCTGCACCTTGCCATTTCGTCTTTGTTTATTTCACCCTCTATTTCAACCTCCGATCCCGGAAGTTTCTCAATTTTATGTATTGTGAAGTTATTATCTTTTTGCATTTGGACATCATACCAGATGCTGAATAAATTTCTAATCCCCAATGGAAGAGAAGAACCTTTGGCGTGAACCATTAACAGGTGACCGAAGAGAAGATTCTTAGTGAAGAAGCGCATTCGTATTTTCTTGCAATTTGTTTATTGGTGCTTCGTGCTTATATAAAGATGGGATGTCTTTTCTTCTTCCTCTATCAACTAACAACTATCAACTAACAACTTCTCCCTCCACATTCGTTATCTGTATCTGTTATTACTTTCCAACTTTAATCTTAAATCTCCAATCTATCTCTGGGAAACTCCTCCAACAATTCATTTGAATAATAAAATTCTCCGGCAAGAGATCCGAAGCTGTAAACTTTATTTTTTATTTTTATCTCCGCGCCTCCGACTTTGGGGTTGGTGTTCGGTTTTGAATTTTGAAATCCGATGTTGAAAAGCGTGCTGATAATTTCCGGACGGTCGGAAATATCATACCCGGCATTTTTCCATTGAGTGATGATTTGTTTGAGATGAACAGCGGCGTAGAGGTATGAATAATATCTGTCATGTTCGTCAATTATTCGCTCGAACCTCTCCTTGCCGCTGTTGTCGGATTTGAAGTCAAGCAAATTTTCATATCCTTCTCCAATATAAAAAGGAGACTCGCTGTCTTTTAAGTGGTTTTCAATTTGTACAGTTGTGTCCTGTTTCAACCCCATAACTCCCCAAGAAAACTGGCTTTGGTTTCCGAGTAGCTTAAGGGGATAAAACACCTTCTTGAAAAGCTCTCTATTGGTATGGTAAAGACGCAATTGTTCCACCGCGAGCAGTGAAACCACGAGGCGTGATTCAATTCCCGTCGCGCTCTCAACTTTCTTCAGTGTCTCACGGTCTTTTATAACTGCTGTTTTGAAGACTAGCCATTCATCGCCTCTACTCCACTCCGGGCTTTCGTTTTTTGCTGAATTTACAACAGCGTAAGATTGGTCAGATTTCACCACGGCATTATCTTGAAAAAAAGAATCTTGCTCGTCTATCCGGCTATTAGAATTAGTCAGTTCCCATTTGACTGCGAAATATCCCGCGGTAAGAATAAATCCGATCAGGGCAAAAAAATATATAGCGAATCTGAAAAACAAATTAATCCCTCTTCTCGTTTGCATGTGTAGATTTTAACATTATTTCGTCTTACTCAAGTTATTTCGCATACGTCATTCCCGCGAAAGCGGGAATCCAGGATCCGATCTGCATACTCTAGATTCCCGCCTTCGCGGGAATGACACCGTGCGCGTAATGTTGATTATTCGGACTGTGGATAACTTTGTTGCGTGGGTGAGATTACGGCGTATACTTAAAAGTAAGTTTTCTACTCTTTGGACGAATCTGAAGCGCAGACGTAATGCGCCGTGTTTTTTATGCTCAAAAACCTCAAGGGCTTCGGTCTGAGGAATCTTTATAAAGAGCTTTTAATTCTCATTAAATATGATGCGAAGCAATGCCATCAAAATATTGTATATATCGCTTGTTTTCTTTTTCGTCCAAGCTGTTTTTGTGTACGCGGAAAAAGGTGATGTCAATAACGACGGCGTGGTGGACGCCATTGATCTTACTCTTTTAAAAAGCAATGTAGCCGCTGATGCTGATTATAACGGTTCGGAAGATATTGACGATGATGGCCGTGTTGATTTTTACGACATATATCGGCTAGACAACTATCTGAATGAGTCTGTTCCTTTGGATCCCAGGTTTTCCATCCGAGACTTTAAAATAGATACGAACGGAAGAACCCTTTTTGTATTTGGAGCTGAAAACGCTCCAGAAGCAGAACTAAGGGAATTTCAAAATGGGAAGAAAATTAATGAATGGGATGTCAATTACAGAAAGATAGGAGCGAGCCGATCGCAATGCTATCCTCCGCTGATGAACATCACTTTTGACAAAGACGATAGGTATGGAAATCCGAAAGAGTTATTCGCAGGAAGAAGCACTTATGGTTCAAGCATGACACTTTTTTATCAACGGTTGAAACTATTGTCCGAATGTGATTTGTGGGAGGATTACGGCAATAGGTACAATAACAATGGTTTCTTTGGCGAAGCCGATGTGCTCCTGCGCGAATATTTCATTTCCGAACTTTTTAGAAAATTCGGCATACCCACGGCGGAAGTGGTTGCTTTCGCCAATGTAAGGTTTGATACCGGAGATTCGGACATTTCAAAAAACAAGAGGCATAGGTACTTGTTTTATCAGCGCACCGAAGAACAGGACGATGAAGTGTTTTTCACTGACCAGTTCGGTTTGTCGCCTATTCTCGCAACGGGTGAGAATAACGGCTACGATTATCAAGGTGATCGTTTTTATTTCCTCACTTTTAAGGATCCCAACGATGGGAGTGTGAAAAATGTTCAGCTTGATCCCGAGAATACCATAAAGTATTTTCTACTTGGCGATTTAATAAATCTTACGGATAGAGGAGTTTATCATAATGAAAGTTATGGCGGTCATATCGCGTCGGGCAATTGGAAGACGGTGCCTTTTGACTTTGACCTCTCGTTTACTTGCAATGTGCCTCAGCGGCCCAACGTGTCGTCTCATATAGAAAATCTTCCCGCCGAAAGAAGGGAAGAATATAAATCCCTTTACTTTGGCATAGCAAATGAGATATTCGGCAACGCCGACTCTTTGAACGAGATGCTGCTTATTCTGGACAAGTTTCCTTTTGATGTTGATAAAAATAAGATAAAAAATTATTTAAGACTTTCTTTTTATAATTTTTACGACCATTTCAATCCAACCGGTTTTTCCGCGGATACGGGTGAAAAGTTGGAAAGCGCCGCCGGGCAAATAATGAGTAGACAGGAATATGAAGGATTGTATTCGTCATTTATTCAAGATTGTGTAAGAAAATATTCGCCCTTGCCGAATGTGTCAGTAGAAATATTAGATAGCTCGTTCCAATTATCCAATAATGATGGCATGTCTGAAAACGAGCTTACGGCAAGGTACAAAGTGAGTCTTACTACGGGCAATCAGTATGTATATTTGAGCAAGTACAACCCATTTCAAATCCAATTACAGTCCACAACGACTATAAGCTTCAGAGACTTCGGTTATTTTACTACTGAAAACGTAAGTAGCTTATCAGAAACGAGAGGACCGTATTATTTGATACTTCCCAATTCTACGGTTATTTTTGACGGGTTTGCCAAAAAGTTTGCCGATAATTTGGAAGCGGGATACTACGGAGCGTCATTGACACATATCAACTTGGGCAACGATTATGAATTATTGCCGGCGCCTCCAAACGAAACTGAGAGGATATATTTCGCGGGCAACAAGGCGCCAAGGATATTGAGTGTTGATTCAATAAATTCATTGAACACTTCTCAGTTTAGAGTTATCGGTATGCGGTTTTCAAGGGATAAAAATATTATCAGATTTGAACCATCTGAAGGCGGAGAGGTGAAAACAATTATACTGCCTGCGAATCCGCAGGGTACACAGATAGTGTTTGTGCCTGAAAATTATGATATTAAACCCGGCCGTTACTTCTTAACTATAAGTACGGAAGAAAGCGGAACTGGCAACTCGCTCGGCATAAACATTTCGGCGGATTACAGTTCTATGGTAAAAATATCCGGCGCCAAGCTGACATTGGCCTATGATGAATTGAAGAGGGAAGAATCGCTCGTGGCGCTGTTTGATTTATATATTATAGCAGATGAAGATGTTGAAATAGGAAAAGATTTTGCGTTTATGGTTACGGCTGAAAGTCAAAACAACAGGGCAATGAGTAAATATGGCGAGATCATATCTGTTCTGGGAGCGGAAGTAAAAGAAACGACTTATGTGATCAAAAAAGGAGATACGGCGAAATTTGTTGTAACGGCTCGTTTCAAACCGAGGACAATGATCGGCGGATTATACAATGCAAGAATTACCAGTATAAACTTGCCGAGGTACGCTTTTATCGCGCCCAGGCCGTACAGAACCAATAATGTTCTCATAGTGGGAGAATCTGTTCCGACGATTGTTGATTTTCCCGCGGACCCTGTGGCGCAAGATGGTGAAATCATTATTGGGGGTGAAAATTTTCTCAAAGTGAACAATATTATCAACGTTGGTGGGAGAATACTCGTTCTGCCTTCTCTGGAAGATTGGGTCAAGAAAATGAGGATTATTAAATTTTCTCCACGCGCTTACGGTATTATGCCAGGCGTTTATGATGTTGTGGTCATGACATCGCCGAAAGCCATAAGTGATACTGTAAAAATAAACATTACTGATCCGAACGTGCCCGAAACAGTCAGTATAATTAAAGTGGATTGGCCCTATTATTCTGTAACTGTCGGTAAAAAGTTTGAGCCGGTAATATACGTGAAAAATCACACTGTCGGGAAGTTGGTAGTTGATGTACGCTTAACCGATCAAAAAAATTGGGGCGGTAATGCGCGCGTAGAGATTTCTCCAGCTCAAACTGTGCCCGTAAAGATTATCCTGGAGCCGAAAGAATGGCATGCTTCTTACAATCCGCATAATTTTGTAATTGAAGCAGGACTTAATGCTTCCACCACGAGGACGTTGAGGGTGAATCCTATATCCGCCTCGCCTTCTCCTTCGGTATCTCCTTCGGTCGCGCCAATAAAAAAGACGGCTCCGACTACGGAAATAAATACTTCATCACAAGATACCTTCCAAGCCACGCCTGCAATTTCGCCAGAGGTTTCTCCCACGCCTTCCACATCCGTCTCGCCGAGTGTTTCGCCTACAAGCACGGCAAGCCCCGCTCCGACAGTGAGCACAAGCCCCAGTCCTTCGGCATCCCCATCCGCTCTCTTATATCAAAAATTAAACTTGGCCTCACTACTGAGTGTAGTCTTGGAACTATTGGGATTGTAAGGTATAACATATGGCACGAGGGAGAGGTTTTCGTTTCTCTTCATCTTCTTCTATCAAGCTAATAGCTAGTAGCTGACAGCTAAAAGTTACTGAAACGATGGGGTGGAGTACTGCCTCTTCCTTCTGTCATTAATATTTTAATTTTTTAAAATTATTTTAAAATTTAAAATTATAAATTTAAAATTTGTTTACCATTCGTATACTGGTAAAGAAAAAGGAACCCGACCGGCTACGTATGCTAAATAGTGTACAGAAAAAGATGAAATCATATTATATTAAAGTCAGAAATTTTGTCGTGAAATACGAAAGACATATGTCTTCTGCGGCTCTTATATTCGGCTTTATTCTGGATAATTTGACTTTGAGAAGAGTGGATCTCTTGGTGGAGAATTTGGCAATAGTAGGGTATCTCACTGTGGCGGCCGTCTGCATAATTTTCTTGAATCTTTCGGGCGAAGCCAAAATATTCGGCGGCTTTCTGAAAAAAATTCATCCTTGGCTGCTTATTGGAATGCAGTTTGCATTCGGCGGACTTTTTTCGGCTTTTCTCATCTTTTACTCTCGCAGCGCTTCGCTTGCTTCTAGCTGGCCTTTCCTCGCTATCCTTCTTGCTCATCTCGTAGGCAATGAATTGTCCAGAAAGAGATATGTCAGGTCTGCTTTTCAGATCAGTGTATTTTATATCGCGGTGTTTTCATATCTGATTTTTCTTTTGCCTCTTGTTACGGGAAAAATAAGCGAGGGCATGTTTCTCTTAAGCGGAGTCGCGAGTATTGCTGTGATTATCGTCTTTTATTTCTTGCTCCGACGTTTGGCGCCGATCGCGATAGCTAATAGCGGAAGACCGATAATGTTCTCAATATTGGGGATATATGTCGCGGTAAATTTTTTGTATTTCGCGCGTTTTATTCCGCCCATACCTTTAGCGTTAAAATCGGCCGGAGTTTACGATTTGATTGAAAAAAATTCCGCGGGCGACTATGTGCTTATGAAAGAAGAGCGGGATTGGAAAGATCGCTTGCGTCTTTACCCGAGGATTGATGTACGCCAAGGAGAGCCGGTGTACGCGTATAGCGCCATTTTCGCGCCGGTAAATATTTCCATTCCTGTGTATCACAGGTGGGAATACTTTGATAAAACAAAGAACAGGTGGATAGAGAGCTCATTGATACGTTTGGATATTTCCGGAGGCAGAAACGAGGGTTACAGAACGTATTCTATGAAATATGCCGTGTTTCCTTCGCTCTGGAGGGTGACTATAGAGACACCCAGCGGACATATTATTGGCAGGATGAAATTCTTTATCAGAAGATTGGATTAAGGGGTCGTTCATAAATAAATGAAGAATGTCAACACGGCGTGCTGACATTTTTCATTGCATAGTAGGACTCACTTTCTCAAGTCAAAAAAACCTCTCGCGAACGAGAGGCATAAAGAACGAGGATCTACCATGCCGTTTGTAGGGGGCGGATATCCAACTCTGGCGTGGCAAATACAAGTTTATCCGTGTGTGGGTGACGGGTGGAAGGATACTGTCTGCGGTTTCCGTTCGCGGGGTTTCCCCTAAGCGCCGGCCATGTCACTAATATGATAGTTTCTAACAGATCCTTATATTCAATGAGCCAGATTTCCCCCTCTGTATTGGCGGGAATCTCAATATGACTGTTAGAGTGGATGTCAACTCCCGTTATTGTTGATGTCGTCCTGACCTGCATTTTCATGGAAAGATTGTGGGGTAACATAATTTGCCTTTCTGTTTTTATTTTATCCTCGGCTCGGCTGCCCGTCTATTTTTTGCTGTGGATAACGCGAAAAATTATCATGAGACATTCATATCGGCTATTCCTCCTTTATGAAAGGAGGAATACAAAGAAGAACCCCCACCCTCGTAAGAACGAGTACTCCCCCTTTAAAAAGGGGGAGAGGAAAAGAATAGACCCCCCTCTTCCCCTCTTTTAGAGGGGAAGAGCTGACTGTGTCCCGCCGAAGCTCTTCTTGACCCGCGTAGCTTTAGCGGAGTGGGTAGCGAAGGGGGAGGGTTTCCGAGGCGATGGGGTGGATTTCTTCTCCTCCTTATTCGTATAATTAGTATGCATTCGTATATTAGCATCGCGATTGCGTTTAAGAAATTTTTTTAAATTTTGGTATATTTAAAGAGAAGATTTTTAGCGCAAGTAGAACTGAAGATTAATAAGACATGAATAACTTATTCGTAAAAGGGCGCAACAAAGCCATTATGCTGGCGTATAAGTCGGTATTGAAACCTATATTTTTCAGCATGGATCCGGAAAATGTGCATGACAAAATGGTCTCTTTTGGCAAAACACTAGGCGCGTCATCTTTGACACGCGGAATTCTGAGATTGACGTTTGGATACACGAACCCTGTTTTGGAACAGGACATATTGGGCATAAGATTCAGAAATCCCGTCGGTTTGGCTGCCGGTTTTGATAAGAACGCGGAACTGCATCAAATATTACCCGGAGTTGGTTTCGGTTTTGGCGAGCTCGGCTCAATTACAGGTTATCCGTGCGAGGGTAATTTCAAGCCGCGGCTTTGGCGGCTGAGACGGTCAAAAGGATTGGTTGTGTATTACGGTTTAAAAAACAAAGGCTGTGAAATTATTTCAAATGAGCTGAGAACCCGGCAGTTTGATATTCCTATAGGCATAAGTGTTGCGATGACCAATTGCCGGGATAATGTGGATGTTGCAAACGCTTTGAACGACTACGCCAAAGCGTTTACTTCGTTTCAAAACATCGGAGAATACATCACCGTGAACATTAGTTGTCCCAATGCTGAGGGCGGCCAACCGTTCGTGGATCCGGAAAAATTAAATTTGCTTTTAGGAAAATTAGACAATATAGAAGTAAAAAAACCCGTGTTTGTGAAAATCTCTCCCGATCTGAACCCCGGCAGGATTGACGAAATATTAAGTGTGCTTAAACAGCATAGAGTTCATGGCATAATTTGCTCGAACCTTACAAAAAAAAGAAGCAATCCCGCCATTATAGACGGCATAGTTCCGGAGAAAGGCGGTATAAGCGGAGCTCCTGTAAGAGATTTATCGGATAATTTAATTTCTTATATTTATAAAAAAGAAAAAGACAGATTCGTCATTATTGGCTGTGGAGGAATATTTAACGCCAGAGACGCTTATAAGAAAATCAGAGCCGGGGCGTCATTGGTCCAGATGATAACCGGTATGATTTTTGAGGGTCCTCAGGTCATAAGTGAAATAAACATGGGTCTGGTCAAGTTATTAAAAAAGGATGGTTATAGAAATGTGAAAGAAGCGGTAGGAGCGGATGTAAAGTAATTTCCAATTACCAATTTTCAATTTCCAACATAAAGAAGTCCGATGAAGAATGATAAATCCAAAGATTTTATATACATAAACGAAGGATATTTCGCCGACGTTACCGCTTCAATCAAAAATCCCGCGATCAAACTCATAATTGGTTACATTTTCAACGACAAAGTAAGCAGAAGTAAAATAAATATGGGGGATTATTCTCTGAGTTTTTCCGGTACCAAAGCGATATGGTACACGAATTTTGTAAACAGATTTCTTAATAGGATCAAGTGTTTTTTTACGTCGGACGGCAATATTTTTATTGTATATCCGATAAGCGGAGAAAAAAACGCGAGTCATTTTACTCTTCCGGAAAATACCGACGGTTTTATAGAGGAGAGGCAAAAGGAATGGCAGAAAAATGGAAAAAAATGGGTGCTTGACGAGTCATCAATAGAGCGGGAAGTTCATGGTTGCGCGTACATGCTGGGGTATGAGGGGAAGATGGAGGAAAAGGACAGAGAATACAAGGTATTTGAGCATATCGTTTTCAAGGAAAATGATAAAGTTGTATTGCAGGCGTTTTTTATTAATGATGATATTGACGCCAGAAATGACGTGGAAAAG
>MHSK01000022.1 GCA_001821295.1 Candidatus Taylorbacteria bacterium RIFCSPLOWO2_12_FULL_43_20 | reverse complement strand
GACCTTCTATCCCTTCGTCCAACAACTGTGTCTAAAATCATAGAACCGGATGTCGCACAATTACGGCTGTTGGAAGTTTAGTGGGACAGCACTGGGGAAAAGTCGTCGTCATTGATTTTTCTACTTAGATGGGTTATATTTCGCACATGTCGTTCACATACAAACCAAAAAAAAGAAAGAGGTCTAAAACTCACGGCTTTCTCGTGCGAAACAAAAGCCGTTCAGGCGCAAACGTGATTTTAAGAAGAAGGCGCAAGGGACGGAAAAAACTGTCCGTATAACTTTGGATTACGAAACCCGTCGCAGGCAGGGCTTTTGCGGAACATTGCCGAAGTCAACGGGCGACCCTCGCCCCCGCTTCCCCTCTTTAGAGGGGAAGCGTTGAGGTTTCCTAGGTGGGGGTGTTTTCCCTTTTCTTCTTCTTTTTCCTCTTTTTTTGAATTTACAATTTTTCGGATTTCGTGCTTCGTGCTTAATACACGATATAATAAGAGCAATGCTCGCGAATATAAATAGAATAGACAGGCATCTTTTCAAGGAGCTTTCAAAGAACAGTAGGGTTTTTTATGGTGATAACCTTATTATAAGGTGTAAAATAATGGGCAGAGGCAGCAGTAAGGGCACATTAAAAGCCGCCAGGATCGCTGTGGTTGTTTCAAAGAAGGTCGCGCCGAGAGCTGTGACGCGTAACCAAATAAAAAGGCGTGTTTATTCAGCTGTCCGAGACAGCATAACACTTCTTAATCCTGGATTGATAATGGCAGTGTATCCGAAAAAAAGCGCCATTAACTTACCTTATGTTTCTTTAAAAAAAGAACTTAACACGCTGTTTTGCCGCATAAGCGATATTTGATCGGCCACTTTCTTTATTTACAGCTTTGTTTTAAAATATCTTAATGTCTAATATTTATAATAATTTTGTCTATGAGCCGTTGTACAACGGTCTTGTTTTTTTACTTTCATTATTGCCGGCTTGGGCCAACGCCGGTATCGCGATAATAATTTTTACGATCATTATCAAGTTAATACTCTTTCCCCTGTCCAAGGCTTCTATCAAAACCCAGATTAAAATGAAAGAGCTTCAGCCAAAAATGGAGGAAATAAAAAATAAATACAAAGATAATAAACAAGAGCAGTCAATCAGAATTATGGCGCTTTACAAAGAAAACAAACTAAACCCCTTTTCCAGCATATTTCTCTTGCTTATTCAACTGCCCATAATATTCGCCCTTTATTCAATTTTTGCCAGAGGTGGATTGCCCATGATAAACGATGCTATTCTATACCCTTTTATAAATGTCCCTGCGTCAGTGGATATGCACTTCCTCGGAATAGACTTGGCGGCAAAAAGTCTGATTTTGGCCTTACTGGTCGCAATAACCCAGTTTATTCAAATGAAACTGACTTTTCCGAAGGCAAAGCCGAAACAAGAGAGAAACGCCGGCTCGGATTTGAAGCAAGACATGATGCACAACATGCAGTCGCAAATGATGTATATTTTGCCTATTTTTATTTTCGTTATTGCTTACCCCCTCCCCCCTCTTTCAAAAGTCTTTCCTCTTCTACCCGCCGCTTTGATACTCTATTGGCTCGTGAGCAATATCTTTATGATAGGGCAGGAACTTTACGTCAGAAAACGTATACGGGTTTAGTTAAGTTAAATAGGACTTACACGTTTCGAATTATTTAAACCATTTCCCATCTGTTCTTACCACTTTCCTCTATACATTCCCGCTTTCTTCTGTCACTCCCGCGCTCCTTGTCATTCCCGAGAAAACGGGAATCCAGGGTTCTATCTGCATACTCTGGATTCCCGCCTTCGCGGGAATGACATTAAACGCGTAAGTCCCCTTCTTTTACTCCTCTTCGTATTCTTCAACAATTGAATTTTCTTTAATCTTTAACATCCAAAGTGATCCGTTTGTTTTATTTGTGAATATCATACGGCTGTTATTAACACTTAACTGCAATGAAACGGCATCAATTCGCTCGCCTGTGAGCTTGTCCAGCTCGCTTATTAACTGTACAGAACCCTCCTCGTCGTCAATTTTCCATATTTGATCTTGAAATGACACGCGGCCCTTATACCAGTCGTCCGGATAATTGGCATTAGGAAGGGCGATAGGTACCGCGCAGTAAGCGATGGAGGATGAATTTCGGCTCCATACGCATTTTTCCGGAAGGGTTTTCAGTGACACGTTTTTTACGATACCTTGAGCGGGATCAAACAGACCAAACAACAAACCTGGATTTAAACTTTCCGAGTAGAGCAATAGCGATACGTCCTTATTCGGCAGAACCGTAAGCCCGTAGATGCCCCCCATGAGCCGTTCTCTGTTTTTATTGCTTGTGCTTATAAGATATGAATATCCCGGAGCCGAGTATGAGGGTTTTGTCGTGATTACGGCGTTATATTCGTTCGGCCAGTGCAACACAAATTCCTTAAGTGGTGAACTCCACACTATTCTCTCGCCGCTTCCGTCAAATTTACTAATAGCCATGGTTGTCTCGCCGTTCATTCGGGTGAGGTAGGACACTTCTCTCGCGTAGCTTTCAGGTGAAATATAAGAAATGTTTGTGGTGGTGTTTTTGCCCTCCAATTGAAATTCCGGTTCCGCGCTTTCTTCTTCATAATCATCCTCGCTCAATTTTGTTTGAGCCGAGAGCTCCACGAAATACGTTTCTATAATATCGGAGTTTTCTTTTTCGTATTGTAGAAGCGCGGATATGCCGTCTTTTGACCAGACGGAGTTGTAGATTTTAGGTATAGTGGTGTTGGAAACTCGGAGAGCTGTCCACGAGTCAAATTTAATATCGTAAACGTGCCCAGTCGCTCTTTCCATGTATCTTACGGTGTTTTCTTCTGCCGATGGCGCGCTGACAAACACTGCTCCGGCTGTTGATTTCTGGCTGATTTTCCTTAACTCGGGGATGGTTCCTTGTCCTGTTACGACAGTGTTGCCTCGGCGAACATGATCTGCGGTGGAGTTTTCTTTGTCATCAGACAAAACCACTTCCTCGTCCCCTATTGTAAAGGTGGCAACCGGCTCTTCTGTGTCTGTTGGTGGTATGTTGGGGCTTCTGATAAATACAGCGTAGCTAAAAGCCGATAATGCCAAAAGTAATAACAACGCAATGCCCCACACTAAATAGTTTTTCTTTTTTTTGTCTTTCATGATTATGGCACCAAATATACCTGATTAGGTCTTCTTGTTGATGAGTTCGGCTGTTCTCGTGTTGGGGGTGGTTCTGTCATAGCCGGAGCGTTTTGAACGGTGTTGCTGGACTGATCATATCCCGTGCTCACATTGCTCATGGGAGGGGTATCCGGCTCGGTTATTGCCGACCCCTCCACCATTACATTCCTGTTCGTGTTCACATTTAAAGGGTCAATATTATAATCTGGTAAAATTTGCACAGTGTTTGGTGTTTGTTGGCCCGCCATATTGGGGACCACATCTGACGGCAATGGGGTATCTTTGAACAGGGTAAATTCCAAAATTTTAGGATTGATGGTGTATATAATGAGCCAGGAGCCGAGTGCCAGCACTAAACCGATTACTGCGTTAGTTATCTTCTCTTTCCCTTCACTTTTTCCGGAGATCGCGTCAGTGGACATGTAAAGCACGCCTCCCCAAATAATCATAATCATAGCCAACAATCCGGACACAGCTATGAGTAGTTTGAACATACCGACAAGAAAGCCCGACAGGTCAATGTTTTGCTGGGGAAAGAACTTTTGGGGCAGTTTTGTTAATGGTTTATACGCCTCTTGAAGTCCTGCGCTCGGCGCGCCGTAAGCGACATTCGGGGTTGGTAAAAAGGAAAAGGCAATGGAAAGAATTACAGTAACGATAAGGACGGGTGCTATTTTTTTTATGTCTAAAATCATTGGCGTATTGTCTTTTTTGGCATCTAAGTTGGTGCTAATAGCTCATAAAAAGCGTTTTTCTCATGAATTGGAATTTTTTACTGTTATTTTTTACCAATAGTTTGATTTCGGCCTGCCGTGATTGTTCGCCTAGAGCTGTTTCCACGCTCTCGCCTGATGTCCTGTCGTTTCTAAGAACAATAGAGCTCACGTCATTGTCGGTTTTTTCGCCGTTAACGGACCATTCATAAGTGATTCCGGATTCTTTTTTTCCTGTTGAGAAGAAAAAAGGCACAGCCGCCAGTCGCACTTCTTTCGCCGCTAGTGTAAACGAATTCGGTATTGATTGTTCATAAAATATGCCAACCAAAGGATTATCTTCATAGACTATAATTTCAGGAACTGATTCCGGTACGTATATTATACCCTTTGCTTTTGCGCCGCCGGACAAAGATTCGGCCTCAACTTCTATTCTTGTTTCTTGTTGAACGCTGGATCCGCTTACTCTCAATAAGTTTTTGTTATATCCGGACTCTTTATCCATAAATTTCCCGTTAACCTTCCAACGATATATAAGATCGTCTGATCCTATTAGTTTACCGTTAGCGGAAATGATATTAGGCACGGCCAGAACGCGCAGTTCTGCCTGTGGCGTGAACAATGCTTTGCCTTTGTAAAAAGGAGGCGTGTAGGTGGAGGCCTCCCATAACAAATCAATATTGCCCGGTATTATGTTTATATCTCTCACCAAGGTTTCTCCCTCTGATGTCCGTATGGTAATTTTAAGCGCTGTTTTTTCACCCGCCTTGCCCGCGCTTAACTCAAAATGTTTCTCACCCTTGCCTTTCAAAACAGGTTCACCGTTAATCGTCCATGATATGTCTGCCTTGTCCAGATTGGTGGCGTAGCTTCTCAGCTCCACGCTTATATTATCTCCGGGCGCCGGAACGCTCGGAATCATCGTTACCGACAGAAGGTCAGCGCTCTGGGGAACATTAAGATAGTTTTGAGCAAAAACTCTCTCGTTGTTTCCGAAGTGTGAGAAAATCATTAAGGATAGAAATAACAATAAGATATTTTTTTTCATGTAAATAATTGGAAATATGTACTCATCCCCCACTTCCCCTCTTTAGAGGGGAAGTGCCGACTGTGTCCCGCCGTAGCTCTTCTTAGAGCGAAGGGGGAGGGTTTCCGAGGCGATGGGGTGTCTCTCTTATTACCATCAACTGCTTAGGTGCTACATTATTTTAACACATACGTTTATTTATCTAAACATCTTTCCTTGTGCTGCTGGCGACGCTCGCCGGGCTACCCCTGTCTGTCTTCTTGTTGTTTCTTAAATCTACCAGGTTTGCTGATTCGGGCGCTTCCTCTCTTTCTCTTTCGACTATTCTGGAAGGTGCGGGCGGTATTTGCCTATTTATTATAGGAGGTATTTTTTTTGTTCTCCTCGTGGATATTGTTTTGGCGGCCGCGCCCAAACCGGAACCCTCGACTTTTTCTTCCGCTTTTTCCCATGTCATGATTAGCGCCACATCAAGCGTCCAAAGTGGCAACACATCTCCTATGCCCGAGAACTCTAACCCGAAGGAGCCCACCATTGACCATATTTTTTTTGCGGTCATTTTTACACCCCGCATGTAAAGATAAAAAGGCAAAGCCATGCCGACGATGATATCTATGAAGCGGTTGAGGATTAAGCCGATCAGGAATATATCAAGAATCACCTGGGTAATATCAATAAGAATCATTACACCCATCAATATTCCCCATTCCGTATTACTAATGCGGCTTCTGTTCATTGTAACAATGCTAAGATTAACGTGTTTCGGCTTTTTTAAACCATTCCACATCCATCATTCCCGCGCCCCCTGCTGTCCCCCCGCGCTCCCTGTCATTCCCGCCTTCGCGGGAATGACACCAAAGGTGTAAGTCTTATAGTAATTAGAAATTATGGTTCAAGTGCTTCACCATTCTGAGGAACTCGAAGGAGAAATTTCCTCAACCTCCCATTTCGTCTTTGGCCTTTTTTATGGCTAATATTTGCGACGGGTCGGAAGTAATGATCTGGTCTTCAGTGTAGGAAGCAATGATTTTTATTGCAACATGCTTTAACCCCACGAAGAAAAGGCCTTCACCGACGTCGGATTCCAAAAGAAGATATTTTTCCTCGTCGGTAAGGTTGAAAATGTTTTGCAGGTTATCTATGGAAGTCTGGGACTGTTTGAGAAGGATCTGAATAGACGAGTTTGTGAGGATGGGCAGGCCATATGGAGATTTTAGAAAATCATCCACATCCTGCGTTATTGTTGCCAGTCCCAAATAATATTTTCTGCCTCTTTTAGCCAGAGAAAGCAGAAAAGAAGCGGTATCTTCCGATTTCATCATCCACCACGCCTCGTCTATTACCAAGAGGCGCTTTTTGAGATTTTTTCTGATCGCGTTCCAAATATAATGAGTGACTATGTACATGGCGACCGGCTTCAGCTCGTCCTCCATATCCCGAAGAGAAAAAACGATGAATTTGTTGTTGATGTCAACATTTGTGGGCCTGTTGAGAAAGCCGGACCACGTTCCTCTTGTGTACTTGGTCAGCCGTTGAACTAATGACTCTCCCCCTTGCATGCCTGCGAGCACGAGCTCAAAATCTGAAAGAAGGGGCGGTTCAATGTTGGAAAAATCAGTGTCGGGATTAATATCTTTTAGCGCGTATGTTTCTGTAATGGCGCGATCTATAATTGCGTCTTCTTCCGGTGTCAGCCCGCCGAGCATTATTCTGAAGATGCCGACCAGGTTTATGATGTTGGATCGGAGCACGTCGGCGCCGGACTCCCCCTCTCTCGGCGTAGGCAGGTCAAAAGGATTGATGTGGTGTGGCGAGTTTAGCGAAATATTAAAATATTTTCCTCCGGTGGCTTGCGCAAGATACTCGTATTCCCTTTCCGGATCAAGCACAATTACTTCCGTGTCAAACATAAGCGTTCTTATGATTTCCAGTTTGGAGGCAAAGCTTTTGCCCGCTCCGGATTTGGCAAAAGTTATTGAGTTGTAATTCTCCAGTGAGAATCTGTCAAATAGAACCAAACTGGAGTTGTGGCGATTGACGCCGTAGAGTATTCCTTTGTCGGATGTTAAATCAAATGAAATAAAAGGAAATATGCTGGAAAGCGGAGACGAATTGAGCTTTGAGTGCACGGTCAGCTCGTCTGATCCAATGGGTAGGACGCTTCTGTACCCTTGCTCTTGCTGGAAAAGGGCGGGTCGCAGATAAACCAGCTTGGATTCAAGTATTGATTTTATTTCCGACTCAATTTTATCCAGTTCCTCGGTAGAATCTCCATATATGGATATGTACAAACCAACGTCAAACAGCCGTTCTTGGGCTTGTTGCAGACTGTCTCTCAAGTTTTCAAGATCTTGGTAGGCGGTGTCCAACATCGGGTCGCGCACCAGTCCTTTTTCTTCTCTCGTATGGATCTGACTTTGGACTTCCGCTACTTTCTTTTGGAATTGGTGCAAAACCTTGGCCGTTTCTATGGGATGAATAAATATGGAAATATCAAATATTTTGTCCAAATTAATGATTGGAGAAAACCATCCTTCGGAAAGAAATCTGGGGTAAGAAATAACGAAAAAAGTTCTGACAATTTTCTCGCCAAGATTCAGCTCTCGCGGATTTACCTTTACCGCGGATGGCGCGATGATATCCTTGAGCTCTAAAGCTCCCGCTTCGTATATTTCTTGCGGTAGTATTGAAGAGATGTCCGCGTCTTGTCCCTTCTTGTCCTTGTGGTCAAAAATTTTTCCGAGTAGACTCATATATTTATTATACATTATACAGAGCTATAATGTATAAAATTTCTAATTTCAGGACATACGCGCCTGGCGTCATCCTCGTGGAAACAGGAATTCATAGTGTTATTTTAAGCTCTGGATTCCCACTTTCGAACGAAAAGCTAGATCATAAAGATCATAAATCTTCACTTAAATCTTTCCAATTTGGATTTTCGGACTCAATAAGGTCTAATTTCCATTTTCTGTTCCATTTTTTCAATTGCTTCTCTCTTTGCAGTGCGCCGTTTACGTCAGTGGTTGCTTCATAATAGATAAGATTTTTTACATTGTATTTTTTTGTAAAACCTTCGACTAAACCGTTTTTGTGTTCATATACTCGTCTGATTAAATCATTGGTTACGCCTATATATAAGGTGCCGTTGCGTTGGCTGGCGAGAATATACACATAGTAGTTTCTCATTTTTTGCAAAATCTAGAATTTTGTCATTCCCGCGAAAGCGGGAATCTAGGAACATAATTCTCAATCTGGATTCCCGCTTTCGCGGGAATGACAAGGGACTCGCGGGAATGACAGATTCGTGTCTGCCTGATTGAACAATTGTCCTGGCGATATCGAATTTTGATTATTGATTTACCTGAAGAGGTTTTTCCGTTTCTCCCGGATTGAAAATCTTGTAAAAAAGCTCAACTATTTCCTCGGTACCGAGCTGTACCACCCTAAGTCCGCATCGCGTCAATCCTTGCACAACCACGCTAACTCTCTGTTCCAATTGCGAACGCTTCTCTTCGAAATTGTCCATCTGTTGTTTAACATCTTCAGCGCTGCCTTTTTTCAGCAAAAACTTGTTTTTTAAAACATCTTTACCCTGAAAGGAAGAAGAAGCATAAGGCACCACGACGAAGAACGTTTTTGTCATGATGTTGGTCTCATCGGTAAATCTTTTTACGAAATCAATATACTCTCGGGTTTGCAGTTTTAGCAGATCTCCTTGCTGGACCTTGTATCTTTCTTCCAGGAGCGCGATATAAGGCCGTATGTCAAGACGCCTTGATTCCATGTATATTTGCGCGGAAAAATCAAGGGAATTGAGAAATGTTTGGAATTGATATATGATCGCCTCTTGATTCTCGGCTGACTTGAGAGCGAAATTCAATGAAGATGTCATTATGATCGCTCGCATGCTCCCGTCTTTGAGTATGACTACATTGTCACGAATCTCTTTGATGGGAATAAAATCTTGAGTCGCTCTCGCTTTGTTCACTTGCATGAGAATAGTATAACATTAGTAAGCACGAAATTCGAAGCACGAAATTCCAAAAAATTCTAAATTCAAAAAAATTGTAGTTCCAAATAAATCTATCACAATATCACTCTTATTTTTTTGTCATTCCCGCGAAGGCGGGAATCCAGACTATAAATCCCCACTCAAATCTTTCCACTCCGGATTTTCAGACTCTATTAGGTTTAGTTTCCACCGTCTGTTCCATTTCTTTAGTTGCTTTTCCCTCTGCAGTGCTCCATTTATATCGGTCGTAACATCATAATATACTAGATTGTTCAGGTTGTTTTTTTTGTAAAACCTTCAATTAAGCCATTCTTGTGTTCAAAAACTCTCCGTATTAAATTATTAGTTACACCTATATATAAGGTGCCGTTGCGCTTTGAAGCCAAAATGTACACAAAATAATTTATCATTTATGAAAATTCTGGATTCCCACCTTCGCGGGAATGACAGACGAGATTTTGTGCTTCTATATTGGTAATTGGAAATTAAAAATAGTTGGACTATTTTTCCTTCATTGTTTCCACTGTTCCCGGATTTGCCTGTTCTTTAACGTCCAAGCTCCACGTAAGGTCTTTGAGTTTGCTGTCAGAAAGTTTTGGCACATAAAGAAGCGAGTCCTCTTCTTGCGTTTTCTGTTTTGCCACGGGTTTTTTTTCTTTCTTCTGCCAAATGTAAAGCTTGCCTCCGAAGAAATACCTTACCGTGTTCTCAAGAAAAAAAACAAAGGGCTTGTTGTTTATTTTATAAAAAGCCAACGCCAGAGAAAGAGCGCCGATTATCACTATCAAAATTACGGCTATAAAAAAAGGCAAAAGAATATAAATTAAATAAGACATACCCGCCCCCCCCGCGAGGTAGACGAACTGTTTTATAGTAAGGGGTCCTATTACCTTGTCTTCTATATTTATAAATTGTGGAACCTGGAATCTCATGGGTTTAGCGATGCTAATATACTACTCCGACGCTTCGGTCGGAGTCCCGACCGAAGCGTCGGGGATTCATTCTAATTATACCAATACTGCAAGTAAATTCAGGGTAAATGAGCTTATATGACCTACGCATTCTAGCTTTTTCCAACCATTCTCTATCTGTCATTCCCGCGAAGGCGGGAATCCAGAGTATGCATATAAGACCCTGGATTCCCGCCTTCGCGGGAATGACATCAAACGCGTAAGTCCTAGTTTATTTTTATTTGTATAATTAGTATTCATTTGTATATTGGCATCGATTACACGCTTTCCCTATACGGATCCTTCTCGTATTTTTTTGTCTCGTGGTTGGCGCTGTCGGATGTTTGAGCGGTTTGCGTATCTTTTCGTTCTGGCGCGGAGGATTGACCCATATTGTGCTCTATAATGGTTTTTGGGTCGGGGATTTTCTTCACTTCAATTTTCTGTTCGGTCTCCGTAGCTGTGTTGTTATCGTCATTTTTTGTTTCAAACGTTTCGGTTTCGGTCGGTGCTTTTGGAGATGCCGGTTCTTGCTCTTTTTGCATCTGAAGATCGGGTTTGTCTACATTCTCTTCCTTTTCGGCAATATTGATCTCCGACTCCGCTTTCTCTTGGGGAGCTGTTGCGATCGGCTCCGTGTGTGTTTGACCTGGCGTCTCATGTTTTTTTTCTTCCGGCAGAATTTCCGGTAATGTTTCAGGTCTTATTTCAAGCTCGGCGTGTATGGCGGCGGTGGGGTTGTAATATGTTTTAATATTCGGATCCGGCTCGGTTGTTTTCACCTCAGGTTTTTTTGCCGGAATTTCCTCTTGTGCTGGCGCAGTCGTCTCCGGGACGGGATCCTCTGTTGTTTTTGGAATCGTTTGTTGCGGAGTAGTATTCACGGCCGGTGTTTCTTCCACGGGTTGATCCGGCGCCTTGGCCGCTTCAGCAACAACTGCGGGCGCCTCGGTCTTTTCCTCAGGAACCTCCGGTAAAGGAAAGTGCTCGCCCAGAGCCGTTTTTATGGGTAAGATAACCTGATCTAATAAATAATCTGTAATATTTCTTAAGTTATCGTAATGTTCTTCATCCAGGCATTGTTTGATTTTTTCAGAGAACGATGATGTGTTACTTTTACCCGTAAAAATCTTATATAACTCTTCCCAGATTTTCCCCATCTCTTCTAGGGTTAATTCGTACATTGAGCTTAGCTCCATGGTAATACTGATCACGTTAAAAACGCGATTTTTTCTAAGCTCGGTGGGCAGCGACTTAAATAGCGCGGTTAATTTGGTTTCTTGTTCAAAATAATCCATTGATGAATTTTAAGGTTTTAATTTCAAAACAGCTCCTGTTTTCGGATCGGTCGTGGTAAATCCTATATCAATTATACTCTTGTCGGTATCTTGTTGTTGTCTCAAACGTTCAAGAGCGGTCTGGTTTTGAGGTGATAGGTGTCCTTTACCCGGGTCAAGTCTATCTCGCTCTTCCGCTATAAGCATTTGACTTACAATGTATTCAGTGTCTCCAGAGTCTCGTTTGTTTGCTCCAAACTCAGGAATAGTTGCCGAACTGATAAATCTTATTGTGCCAGCTCGGGATATCATGCTTGAAAAACGGCCTTTGTTTAATTCCGGTCCAGATTTTCCGGCAAAGGATTTTTTTAATTCTTTTTCTCCAAGTTGTCTGTATTTTGCGATATCAAATAATCCCGCGTAGCTTGGGTCAACTGTGGCTGCGTCTTCTGTACCTACTCCACGTTTCGCTAAGGATTTAGCTATATTTCGTCTTTTTATTTTTTCATCTTCAGGTAATCCCGGATCTATACCGTCCCACAAATCATTTGCTGTAATAATGTCATGTCGTTTCAAATCGCGCATCGTTTCATCCCTGTACACTCTGCCTAGTCCTTCGTTGTCTCGATTCCTGTCTTCGGTGGACTGCAATGTTGTGCCTATAAATGCTTTTGAATGCAAGAGATCTGGATACACATCTCTGATGTTGTTTGTCTCATTTGGTGAAAGCTTTCTTATGGCTCTGTAATAATGCTTGTACTTGCCCCCATCTATTGAACTCATAGAGGGTCGGTTGCCCGGATCTCTTCCTGCAGATAATTCTGCCTCATATTTTTTTATCTCTTTATCAAGGCGCCCTGAGGCCTCTTTCACTCCTGAATAACGTGCCTGACGCGCTTCAATTTTTTCCAATTCTGTGAGCCGCTCGTCCTTTAAAAGCGCCGTAAATTTTTCTTCCGAGGCATTTTCCATAAATTCCTTATCTTTATAAAACTCTTTTGGAAGATCAAGAAATCCTTTTGTAGTCATTTGAGCTATTGCGTCTTGTTTTTGTTCCTTTGTGGATGTGGGGTCTTGTATAATTTTCAAAGCCTCATTTTTTCTGGTTATTTCATGTCTAGTGGTTTCCAAATCCTTGCTTTCTTTATATGCTTCTTGGGCGCTCATCGTGCCGCCGAATTTAGATGACACAAGCGCGCCGGATGTTTTTTCCCTTAAAGTGCTCCCTATGCCGGTATTGCCGAATTTCGTTTCACCAAATTTCTCATCAAGTTTTCGCAAACCGTATTCCCCCGCAAATTTGCCGGTACTCCTGCCGAATATTGTGGGAGGGATCTTTACACCCCGGACGGCGCTTCTTCCTATCATGCCTTGGAACTTATCCGCGTACTGCATCAGGCCGTGGCCTCCCTTCTCCCCCACCTTCTTGGCGATTATAAGAGAGGCGATCATCATGGTGATGAGAATTACGAAGTTGAGAATAATACCCAAACTGACGTTTGCGTTCAGAGCGGCATTTTGGGCGAATGTGCTCGCTTTAATCTCAGGGATGAACTTCAAATTTGAGGAGACCATCAATGTTACCCATATCATTATCATAAGCGCCGGAGCGAAAATGGCTTGACCGGTAAGGGTTTCCCACCATTTTCGTGAATAAGAAGAGAGTTGAGGAAGTATCATGCTGGCAAAGGCGAGCGGAGAAAGGATGAGAAGGAAAATAATGATAACGAATCTGATCGCCAACATTATGGCTGTGACCAGAAATACGAAAGCGGTTATGAGGATGAATACCGAGCCGCCGAAAGTGGCAAGAATGAACGGAAGCATGCTTGCGTTAATGTTCAGCCATTGGTTGCCGGCGCTGCCTTCGCTGGCCGCGGTAATGTCATAAATTGACTGAAGTTTGAGGTTGTTCATTATGGTTCCCGATAAGCCGTAGCTCAGGCGTGTTTGTCCGCCGCCGGTGAATGAATTGCCGATGTCGGGTATTTCTTTGTATACGGTGAAAGTCAAAATATTTGACGCGTCAACGATAACCTTGGTGATAAACATGCTGAAGTTTATGAGGAGCGCGGCGATGATGACGTTTGCCAGGAGTTTTTTCGTCTGTCCGCTTGCCAATCCGAGAATGGTGCTTATCGCGATGTAGAGCAATATGAAAATGAAGAACATGTTGGCGAGGTCGCGAATTGCCGTCCACGCGTTGTTGATACCGGTGATCGTGGCCATAGTAGTGCTCATATTGATCAGTGTGAGGTCCATGGTCAGGTTGAGGAAAAGTCCGGCAAGCCAGAGCACTGCCGCCATGGCTGATAGTATAAGATTGCCAGTCATTTGAAGAAAAGATTGAACACAAGCGTCAAGGCGAAATGCCCAAGGGGCCAAAGAGCACCCTCCACGTCTAGCTCTTTCTTCATCTTGCAGTTTTACCAATTCTTCTTGTTTTGCCTGCCAGTCATATCTCTCCAACTGACCTTTTTCTTCAGTGGTCAACTTATCCGGGTCCGTTGCTTTAAGCTCAGCATAGCGTTCGGGTGTTATATTTCTTGCGTCAATCCTGCGTGTTTCAGGGTTGCTGTACATCGGACCTCCTTGTCCATAAACCGTTGTGTTAAGAAAACCAAAAGAAACAGGAAGGACAAAGGTTATGGCAAGGAACAATAGGAATATTATTTTATATCTGATATTAGCCATTTAATTTTTTATAGGACTTACCCATTTTATCCTCAATCGTTCTCTATCTGTCACCCCCGCTTTCTTCTGTCATTCCCGCGAAGGCGGGAATCCAGGATATTATCTACATACTCTGGATTCCCGCCTTCGCGGGAATGACACCAAATGCGCATGTCCTATATTACTAATTTCTCAGCCCTTTTGTAATCAGTTGATTAGTCAGTTGATTTATAAGAGCGTAGATTATGTCATCAAACTCCTTGGCGAGCTGCAGCTCTTCCAGGTTACTGCCGAGCGCGCGGTCAGCTTGCCTTACGATAATTGAGCCGGGTGTGTTGATTTCCCCCGTTTCTTCATCTTTGATTGACATGAATCCGCTTCCCCACGTCAGTTCCTGTATTTGCTTATTGATTCGGTAGTTCATGGCCGCGTTTAGGTCGTTGTTGGCTGTTACCCACGAGCCATAGTAATTGTTCTCGTTTCTGGTGGTGAGCTCCAGCCACCCATCCCAGCCAATATCTTTGAAATCCTTATCCGTAAAACCCTGCACCTGGGCGATTCTTGACGGTGTACAGTAAACTCTGGCGTCGCGGCGGTAAATTGATCGCAGTCCGAACTGTATATCCAGCTTGAACGGTGTACATAAAAAGTCCAGACCGGCTCCTTCAATGAATAGACCCAATGTCTGGTCCGCGATGTCTCCGAAAAATGCCTCAGGGTTGGAAATAAAAGTCGGACTGCCTTCAAACCCGTTGTTTATCCAGTCAATAATACTGGACGTGATCTGGTGAATGACTTCTTGGGCTATACCTTTTACACAGCTGTCCAGATTGAACTCTTTGTTTTCCAAATTGGTCTGCTTGTCGGCTATGATGGTGGTTTGCTCCAGGATGTCTTTTTCTGAAACAGGAACTCTGTCGCTGGCGAAATTTCTCACTTCAGAAGTTACTTTTGATCCTACATTTTTTATTCCCAGCTCACTCAAAATTCCAGATACGCATCCGACCAGGCCCGCAGTGACGGCTTCGGCTTTTTCTACGCGATAAGGCGCGAATAACACTCCTCCGAATATAATAATAATCAGGAGCAGAGACGTCAGTTTTAAGAATAGTTTCTTACTGGTCTTCAAGATATTGAATATAATTTTCAACGCTTTTCCCTACGCGTGGAAACAAACGTTGAGACCTAACCTCATGCTAATAATTATAGCCCATGAGTAAATCTATATCCAGCTTCATCCGTTGAAAACTCTATTTTTGCCGCGGTGAAATATGATTTCAAATCGGCTAAACTTTCTTTGAGAATATTTGCGGCGTCAAGATGCCTTTCAAACGCGAGATAAATAATAAAAGGATCATTGGTAGCTTCCGACATGTTTTCCAATGATGACTCCACGATGCTTAAAGCGTTGAGATAATTCAAGTGTTTTTCTTTCGCGTCTAGCGGCACAGAGAGGGCGAGTGTGTCACGAATTATGGCTTTGTACGAGCTTATTATAGGATTTAAGCCCGAAAGAAATTCTTTATTGCCTGTTTCGCCAAATCTGCTGAATATTATCAATTCGTTTTCGGTTTTTGCGGAATTTTTGCTTATGGCGCCGGCCAGTTCATTGCCGTATCGCTTCTTTGCCACGTCATCACCGCTCGCGCCGATACGGATGTCTTGCTCGGCGTAAACTTCGTATTCCATTGTCTCGGTATTTGATTTTACCAATTCCGTAATAAATTTATTTATGTTTTCTTCATCAAAAACCACTCCTGACTGCTTGAGAGTCAGATATTGAATGAATAATTCTCTGCCGAGTTTATCTGTGGGCGCGAGTGTGTCGATCGGCGCGGTGTCCGTCTCTACGTTTTGTTCTTCGGCGCTTGTTTCCTGAATGTTGTCACCAGGACCCTTTACTGCCGGGTTTCTGTTGGCTCTAATTTCAGCGCCGTCGTCTGTGCCGTCGCCGTCACTGTCTTTATTTGTCGGGTCGGTATTCCATAGCACCTCTTCCCAATCCAAAAGTCCATCACCGTCCGTGTCGGTATCGGCTGGTGGTCTTAAGTCAGGAAGGGCCGATATTGATTTGTCCACGGCGGAGAATTCTTGACGAGTTGCCACAAAAGCCGCGCTTGCCATGAAAAGTATGGCCGCTAACGCGACGATTAAAGTGATAGCTTTTTTCGGCATTGCGTAAAAAAATTGATTTAAGTATTCTAAATGTGTGGCTCCCCTCTTCCCCTCTCTTGCTCCGCCGAAGCTCGCTTCGAGCGAAGGGGAGTTAGAGGGGAAGTGCCGACCGTGTCCCGCCGAAGCGTTGTGCGAAGGGGGAGTCTGCGAGGCGACGGGGTGTCCTTTTCTTAGTGAGATGTCAATTTTGTTTATCCTAGCACGACCCCAGTATAACAGGAATATTTTACTGGTAACAGTTATCCCTATTTTGATTCCATTCCTCTTTTCTTAAAGGAGGTGGCCGGAGGATTTATTCCCCTCCTCTATTTTCTTATTTTGTCTCATTTTGAATTTATAATTTTTTCGAATTTGGGATTTCTCCTTCGAGTTCCTCAGGATGGTGAGCCTTTTACCCTGAGCGAAGTCGAAGGGGTCGAACCAGTGCTTCGTGCTTTATTTATAGTGATTGAAAATCGAACAAAATATGCTATATTGGTACCATTACATTTATGTTTAAAAACCTATCATGTTAATTCCAACCGTTATTGAAAAATCGCAGTTCGGGGAAAGGGCTTATGATATTTACTCCCGTCTTTTAAGAGAAAATATTATTTTTCTGGCCGGACCCATAGATGACCACACCGCCAACATAGTCATAGCTCAGTTGCTTTTTCTGCAATCCGAGGACCCGAAAAAAGAAATATCCCTCTATATCAATTCTCCCGGAGGAGTAATATACGCAGGTCTAGCCATTGTGGATACAATGAATCACATCAAAAACGACGTATCTACCGTGTGCGTTGGTATTGCCGCTTCCATGGGTGCTGTTATTTTGTCGGCGGGAGCAAAAGGTAAGAGGATGGCTCTTCCCAACGCCGAAATTATGATCCACCAGCCACTTGGAGGCGCAGAAGGACAAGCGTCGGATATTGAGATAACAGCCAGACATATCTTAAAATTACGTGAGAATTTGAACGCTTTATTGGCAAAAAATACCGGAAAACCGCTTTCTCAAATTGAGAAAGATGTAGACCGCAATTTCTTTATGAGTTCGGAAGAGGCGAAGAAGTACGGAATCATAGACAAGGTAATCTCGTAAATCTCCGAAACCCACTTTCTCTCTTCTCCTATTATATTCCATTAGAAATTACCTGTCCCGAGCTTTGTCGAGGGAGATATTAGAAATTATGGTTCAATTGCTTCACCATCCTGAGGAACTCGAAGGAGAAATTTCCTGTCCCCCTCCCCTCTTCCCCTCCCTTGCTCCGCCGAAGCTCGCTTCGAGCGTAGGGGTACGAGGGATGGGGTGTCTTCTTTTCTTTCCCATTCGTATTCATCCCCGACGCTTCGGTCGGGGCTCCGACCGAAGCGTCGGAGTCGTATCATTCGTATCAATTCGTACTGTGTGCCGCCGAAGCTCTTCTTGACCCGCGTAGCTTTCCTTGACCTTCGTAGCTTTAGCGAAGTAGGTACTTGTCCTTCCGTAGCCTTTGGAGAAGGAGGAGCGGAGTGGGTAGCGAAGGGGGATATTGGTATTGTTTTTTCGAATTTGGGATTTCTCCTTCGAGTTCCTCAGGATGGTGAGCCTTTTACCCTGAGCGAAGTCGAAGGGGTCGAACCAGTGCTTCGTGCTTATCTAAACATGGGGTGTTTTCTCTTCTTCTCTCCCCGAACAAGCTAATGAAGCTAGAAGCTGAGAAGCTTCTTAAATGTATGCTGTTCAAGCTATGGAACATAGTTGACAGTTAATTAGTTGTAATTTCGACCTTTGAATTGTGGATTTTTTGTCTTTTAATTTGGCGTCAA
>MHSK01000021.1 GCA_001821295.1 Candidatus Taylorbacteria bacterium RIFCSPLOWO2_12_FULL_43_20 | reverse complement strand
AATGCTTCAGGATATTCAGCAAAATTACTTCTGATGTTTTCTGCGCTTGAAGCATTAGTGAAGAAAGATGGTCAAAAAGATTGGGTTCTAATTACCCGTATTTTAGGAGAAGATCTTGTCAAGGAATTATTTGGCACAAAAGAACAGCCAAATTCTGGATTGAGACACCGATTAGTTCATGGAGAGTATTTTGGTATACAAGATAACAGTAAAAATTATCTGGAATTGATCCACAGGAAAGTTATCACTTATTTTAATGTAAAGATATTTTTCAAGTCTCTGCTTCAAGAAAATGTTGTCAGTCCTCAAAGGCATCCTTTTGGCAATAAACATGGTGGCAGGTGTATCGTTAAAAGAAAAGATGGTGGAAATCTGTTTCCACTTAAAGATTTGCTGGACGACTTCAATGAACATGGATTTAGCTCACCTGAAAGATATGAGCATGTATTTGATAACTCAATTGCGCAAAGTTACTAAAACAGCCTCACTTAACTGAATAATCCACGAAATTCCGCCCCTTATCTGATTTGAGTTTCGGTACTTCAAACCATTGAGGGTGTTGCTTGAGCATAGCCCGTAATTCACGTATGTTTTTATCAAGATCCCTGAATTTGAGCCATGTTTTCGGTTCAACTTCCGGACATCGACACCGCCAATAGTTTTGAAAGTGAGTGTTAAGATATCCTTGTTTTGCGCTACATTTCAAAACTGAAAACTGATAAAATGTAAGAACCCTCTTGGACCGACGAAGCCTGTGGCGAAGTTGGTGAAGGGATTCGAGCCGACAAATATGAGTTACGAATATAAAGAAAGAAAAATAGTCTGTGTAGTTAGCGATAGCTTGGAAACATGGCAAGCCATGAATGTTGTCGGGCATTTGGCTGTTGGACTTGGGGCTAACAAAGATAACGAATTAATGGGGCGTGCAGTCTTGAAAGACGCATCAAGCATTGATCATAATGGTATCGCTCGATATGGATTTATAATCAAGAAAGGAGATATTACCTCTATCAGAGAAGCAATCGAAACCTCCCGAAAAATAAAAAGTGTCACAGTATTAGATTTTCCCAGAGAGATGCTTGATACCTCTCACGATGATGAGCTTTCAGAATGGATTTCTAAAAAAGATGAAAAGGATTTTGAATACCTCGGAGCAATCTTTTACGGTCCTTCGGGCGAAATAAATTCACTTACAAAAACCTTTCCGCTTTGGAGTTAGAATATTTTAGTTATATTTATGACAAAATCTAAAGTCGCAAAAAAGAATATGAGTATCTCATCAGAACGTCTGGCGGAGCTTCGTCGCGCGACTCTCATAGTTTCTACTGACGCATCAGTTCGTCTTGAGGGCTCTAAAGTCACGAATAAGAAGGTCGAGCAGATTTTAGATGCACTTAGTAAACCTTCAGAGCAAAAGCTGGAATATCAAACAAAGCAGAATTTTCTTTGTAGATTCGCCTTAAATCACGTACGATTTTATCAACGCTCCTGAAATCAAGCCGCTTCGGTTCTAACTTCGGGACATCGCCACCGCATTAGCTAAATGGAAACCCAGACTTATGAAAAAAGTACTTAATCCAAAAGATTTTACCGAAATCCTTGGTTCATATTCTCACGGTATAAAAGTCCCCATTGGCGACAAAGAGATGTTTTTCATCACAGGACAAATTGCCATGGACAAAAATGGTAACGCTGTTGCGCCAAATGACATCCAAGCCCAAACACGTTTTGTGTTTGAAAACATTAAAAAAATTCTTGCTGAGGGCGGCGCCTCTATTCATGATGTGGTCAAGGCGGTAATTTACGTTACGGATATTTCAAAATTTAAAGAAATTTCAGCTATTCGTAACGAATACTTTTATAAAGCAAGACCAGCGTCGACCCTTGTTGAAATAAACAAAACCGTTAAAGAAGGTTGCGATATTGAAATTGAGGTAATCGCCATAAAGTAAGCATGTTCACAAACCATTCTCCAAAAAACATATTCTCTGACCCGTCTTTATGGTTTTTAATTTTTTCAAATATCGCGGTAATTTTCTTTGCGATAACAGAGAATTGGAATTTGTCGACACTAATGTGGGTATACTGGTCGCAAAGTATCATTATCGGTTTTTTTAATTTTATTCGGATCCTTCAGTTGAAAGAATTTTCCACTAAAGGTTTCAAAATAAACGGCCGACCCGCTGAGCCGACGCAGGGGACAAAAATTTTTACTGCTTTTTTCTTTTTGTTTCACTACGGACTTTTCCACGCCGGCTATTTCTTTTTCCTTTTAACCGGAAAATTTGCTGAAACACGAGGAAGTGTTTCAGATTCTGTCGGACTAAAATTTATCGTCGTGACCGCCATGCTTTTTTTCATTAATCATCTTTTTTCCTATTTTTATAACAAACCAAAAGACACTGAAAAACAAAATATTGGTTCATTAATGTTCTACCCGTACCTTAGAATAATTCCGATGCACCTAACTATAATTTCCAGCTCATTTTTCACCGCCCTAATTGCTTTCCTTTTACTTAAAACATTTGCTGATGTGGCAATGCATATAGTCGAGCACAGAGTCTTGAGAAAAGGCGAGGAAGAGCAACCATCATCCATTATTTCATGAACAAAACTGCAAAACATCCTTATAAAGACAGAAAATATAACATCGTTGCCTATGATCCTGATTGGCCTGTGCAATTTGAGAAATTTGCCTCAACTTTACGTTCAATATTTGGCAATGTGCAAGTAGAACATATCGGAAGCACCTCTGTGCCGGGAATGTCCGGAAAACCATGTATAGATATCTTAGTAATTTTGGACCAACTTGAGTCGATAGATATACATATTAAAGATATGGAACAAGCTGGTTTTGTGTATGCAGGTCAATTTGTCATGGCAAATTCTCGTTTGTTTAGACTAATGAAAGACATCTCTCATTGCAAACATCCATTTCTTTCCAGCCAGCCACCCGCACAACGCCGAAATGTTGAACCTCAGAAACTACCTCCGTTCAAATCCCGAGGAAGTAGAAAAATATTCAAACATCAAAAAAGAACTTTACAAAAAATATCCGGACGACTACGCCCAATACAGAATTCTCAAAGATAATTATATGCAAGGATTAACAAAGCGCGTTCAAACAAATTATAGGCAAGCTTAAAAAAATTAGCTAAACTTGTATTAAGAGCCCATCCGCCATCTAGCCGCTAGATATAAAGCAAGACATCATTAGATAGTGGATGAGCTCTAAGTAATCAGCAGCTATTTTACTCCAATAATATGTTCAAAAGATCAATACCGCCAAATCATTATTTTTTGAAAGACATGAATCCCGTCATTCGTCTTTTAATAATTTCGGACACGGTTTTTATCGGCGCCGCCGGTTTACTTGGCCCCATATTCGCATTATTCATTGAAGATTTCATTCAGGGAGGCAACGCGGCGGTAGCCGGTCTTGCGGCTGGTATTTTTCTTTTTACAAAAAGCGTCTTTCAGATTCCCATAGCACACATGATCGACAAAATACGCGGAGAAAAAGATGACTTTTGGCTCATGTTTATCTGCACATTTATTATTTCTCTTTTGCCACTTTTCTATCTTGTTATAAATACTCCCCTTCAACTCTACCTTATTCAATTCATACTTGGTCTGTTCACAGCATTCACGTTTCCCACTTACATGGCCATATTTACCCGACACATAGATAAAGAAAAAGAGGGCACTGAATGGGGTGTGTACTTTACACTTACTGACCTGACTAGCGCCGCCTTAGCATCCATCGGAGGATTCTTAGCAACCACGCAGGGGTTTCCTACGCTTATTTTTACTGTGGTTATTTTATCAACCATCGGATCCTTAATACTTTGGCCTATCAAACCGTATATCAAACCTGCACCGAGGAAACAAGTCGAGCGCGCATCGTGAGTTCCACCTCATATTTTAAGCCATTTTAAAAGGCTCACACGAACGTGTGAGCCTTTTGTTCCTTAGCAAGAAGTCTACCCATTATTTTCAACGCTTAATTTTGTACCACCTAAAGTATTCCAAATAAGTTCAAACATGGTTTTTTGTATTGTAGCAAGCTCTTTGCTTTCAATAACAAACGCAACAACACCATCTCTCAAAGAACACATAGCTACTTTATTGTTCCAAATAAAAGTAACGCTAGTAACATCATACTCTTCTGAAATTATACGGACCTCGCGCAACTCTTGAGCCCCCGTCTCTTGTCTTTTTTCTGCCAATACTGAGCGCCGCAAAATAGTTCTAAGTCTTATTTTTCGCTTAACTCTTTCAGCGGTAAACTTGGGGAAAAAATGACCGAGCACTGCATAAATATCATCAATTGAACCTAAACTCACCAATTCAGTGGCTTCATCCAAAATCTCTTGAAGTATATTTTTTACACCAATTTCGCTTTGATATAAACGCACCATGGGAAGACTTCCCCCTTTAAAATAACGTACCGTAAACTGCGGCAAAGCCTCCTCTAGCAGCTTAACTCTTTCTTTTGCTAGGGATACGAGTTTTTTAGGATCTTCAGGGCTAAAATTTTTTACATTTTTCTTTTTAAAAGATGTCACAAAACCTTTCTCCACCAATGACTTTAGCGCAAATTCACAGGTAGAACGTGCCAGGCCAGATTTTTCACTAATTTTTTGCACTGACGCGGATCCCAACTCAAGACACGCCAAGTAAATTGCCGCGTGTCTTTCATTGAGACCAAGCTGTCTTAAAACGACTTTTATGTGCATTTGTGTGAATGTTTTTTAACATGCCGAAAAAATAGTCGGCATTTATATCACATATCATGGCTTTAAACAGGGCTAAAGTCAAATATGTTGTAAAAAAGCCGAATTTATTGTTATATTTGTTAAAATCTATAATATATTGTGATATGGTAAATGTATGTATCAGCCCAATAATTACAAGTAAAAACCTAAAGAAAGCTTTTGGGGAGTCAACGCCAGTAATAGACAACCTTACTTTTTCCATTCGAAAAGGAGATTTTGTATCCATAATTGGCCCTAACGGATGCGGCAAAAGCACACTTATGAACATATTGAGCGGCTTCTCTTCCCCTGATCACGGCTCTGTGGCTGTTAATGCTAAAAATATCGCTTACGTCGGTCAGAATTCGGATGAGATGTTGTTACCCTGGCTTACCGTAGAAGAAAATATAGCGTTTCCGGAAAAGTTACACCAAATCGATAAAGTCATCATAAACAACCTGCTTGTAAATTTTAAACTTGAAAGTAGTAGAAAAAAGTTTCCCGGCAGTCTTTCCGGAGGAATGAAACAGGCCACATTAATGATCCGGGCTTTGGCACACAATTCTGAAGTGCTTTTATTGGACGAGCCTTTCAAATCATTAGATTTTGACATCTCCATAAGAATTCAGCAAAGCCTTCTTGATATATGGACCAAGTATAAGCCTACCGTAATTTTAATCTCTCATGACATTGAAGAGGCTATATTCCTATCACAAAAAGTTATGATTTTTTCCGATAAGCCGACAAAAATAAAAAAAATTATCGATTTAAAGGTAGAGACCAAGGATAAAAATATAAGTTTCTTATCCTCAGATAAATTTCTTGTCATAAAAAAGGACATACTAAACACGTTTTATGAAAAATAAACCCTTGTTAAGCATTACCTTCTTTTTGTTTGTGCTTGTTTTGTGGCAAGTTGTTTTCACCGCGGGAATTCATGATCACCTAATAATACCTTCGCCCTTTTCCACATTTAAAAGCTTGCTGGACATAATAACCAAATACGAGTATCTGTTTGCCATATTTTCCACAACAGCACGAGTATTAGCATCTTTCACAATATCAGCCATTGTAGGCATATCGTTAGGGATCCTTCTAGGCCGATATTTACTACTAGATAAACTGACAGAATCTTTTGTCGATTTCTTGAGATCCATCCCCTCAATCACACTCTTTCCGGTTTTTATTCTTTTTTTTGGGATATCAGAAACTTCACGCCTGCTGGTAGCTATTTTCATAGGCTTACCAATTGTACTTGTCAGTACAAAATACGGCGTACTTCACTCAAGTGAAAAAAGAGTAAAAATGGCAAAACTATATAAACTGTCTGGAATCGAAACGCTCAGAAAAATTACTCTGCCTGAAGCCGGACCATATATTTTCAACGGTCTAAGGATCGCCTTATCTCTGACAATAATCTTGGTAATAGTGACCGAAATGATGGTTGGAACCAACACAGGTTTAGGCACACTTTTAATCCACAGCCAATATTCATTCGATACGGAAGTTATATATGCGGTAATTATACTCCTAGGTATCATCGGCTTTTCTCTCAACCAATGTTTCATCTTTTTAGAAAAAAGATTTTTTCATTGGAAACAGTGAAAAATTATTTAGTAAAAAAATTTTATGAGAAAATATATCGTATATATAGTTATAATAGTTGGAGTTATCACTGGAATGATATTGATATCACGGTTAGACAAGCCTGAGAGCGAGCCGCTCACTATAAACATCGGCTACAAAAAACACGTAGCTTACATGCCTTTGTTTATCGGAATTGAGAAAGGTTTTTACGAAGAGGAAGGTCTCGACATAAAACTTTCACTCGTGGAGTCGACCAATCAGATGTTAAGTGCGATTGTGTCTGGCAATATAGACGCTTCCATTGGTGGTGCAAATATACCGACGATATTAAGCATCGAAGAGAAATCTCCAAACTCTTTAAAATTATTCAACACCCTGGAAGTAAACGAAAACACTTCCATAACCTGCGTCGTGGTCGAAAGAAATTCAAATATCGGCAGTCTCACTGAATTGTACGGAGCAAAAATCGCCACGCTACCGGGCTCATTTTCCAAATTATGGATAAACTCAGCCCTGGAAACTGTTAAATTATCAAGTGATGAAGTTACAATCATCGAGCTAGAGCCAAGTCTGCAAATATCCTCGTTGGACTCTAAGCAGGTAGACGCTCTGTTTACCGTAGAGCCGGCTTGTAGTTTTGCGGTGAACAAAGGAGTAGGAAAAATAATTTACAATGAGCCATTGCGTCATTTTGGTTCTTCGCTGACCGCAAGTGTAGTTTCAAACAAACTGGTAAAAAACAATCCCGAAACCGTACAGAAGATGGTTAGAGCTACAGATAAAGCTATTGAATTTATTCGAAACAACCCCTCCGAATCTTTAACAATAATGGCCAAACACAGCGGTTATAATACTGAATCGATACAAGGTATGATTACTCCGGTTTACAATAAATCTACAGAAATCGATGTCGACAAATTGCAAAAACTGATTGACAAACTTATCGCCATGGGCGAATTAAATAATCTGAACGCCTCAAACATAATTTTGGACTAAGAAAAAAGCTCGGTTTAAACCGAGCTTTTTTCTTTTCCCACTACTAACTCTGACAGAGTCTGAAATTTTATAAATTTTGCGAGCTGTGCCATAATATCACTTATGATTTTATTCTGGGTAATCGTCTTCATCCTTTCACTCGTCGCTCTTGTGAAGGGGTCGGACTGGCTAGTGCAAAGCGCGGAGAAAATCGGTTTATCTTTCGGTCTTTCTCCTTTTATAGTGGGCGTAACCATTGTGGCTATGGGTACGTCTTTTCCTGAACTCATATCATCTCTCGCCGCCACGATACAAGGGTTGACGGATGTGGCCGCGGCAAACGTTATTGGCTCAAACATCGCCAACATTTTACTAATAGTCGGCACATCAGCAATAATCGGCAGGAAACTTATAGTCAGCAAAAGTCTGATAGATTTAGACTTGCCTCTGCTTTCAATCAGCACGGTACTGCTCCTCGGTATTATCTGGGATAAGCAAGTCACTTTTGGCGAATCACTTTTGGTGCTTATAACATACGGAGTTTACTTGCTTTACACGATCACGCACAAAGAGACAGGGCACTCCGGCGAACTAAGCGAAATTTCGCCGGAACAACTCGCACCAGCTCCTATCAAAGAAGACGCGGCAGAAATACGATTGCGCCCCACGCTTTCCATAAATGATTTCGTACTCTTGGCCATCGGCATATCTGCTCTTGTTCTTGGCGCGAAATATTTGGTTGAGGCGTTGATACACCTATCTTTGGCGCTCAACATTGCGACGGGTATAATAGCCATCACCGCGGTGGCAATAGGCACATCCTTGCCGGAACTTTTCGTGTCTGCCAAAGCCGTATTCGCGAAAAAATCTGATGTGGCGCTCGGCAACATATTCGGCTCTAATGTGTTCAACTCTCTGGTTGTTATAGGAATTCCCGGGCTTTTCGGTAATCTGGTTGTAGATAGCCGAACTTTTGCCATCGGCGTTCCCGCAATGGCATTTGCCACTCTTCTCTTCGTAATCTCGGGAATATCCCGAAGAATCTACGTCTGGGAAGGAGCTTTCTACCTTGCCCTTTATACTCTCTTCATCGCCAAAATCTTCAATTTATTTTAAAACTCTCTCAAGAAATTAGATATTAGAAATTATGGTTCAATTGCTTCACCATCCTGAGGAACTCGAAGGAGAAATTTCTTGTCCCCCTCCCTCTTTAGATTGGAAATTGGTAATTGGTAATTGGAAATTAATAATTCTTCTCCCCTGTCTTTTAGTTATAATTAAAAACTTTGAAATTATTTTAAAAATTAAAATTATAAAATTTAAAATTTGTGAGCAAGCTACGAGGAAGCTACCAAAGCTTCTGTTTCCCCCATTCGTGGCATTCGTCTTCATCCCCGACGCTTCGGTCGGGGCTCCGACCGAAGCGTCGGAGTCGTATATTGGTATCTGTTATTACTAACAACCATTGACTAACGACTAACAACTGCTTCTACCTTCTAATTTTTTTGGAAAATTCCGGATCATCCGCGTACTTCAATGCCCGATCGTTTATAAAAAACTTTTTTCTCGCCTCTTCAAAAGAAAGGTCGGTGTCTATAAGTCCGAGGTCGTATGCCAGCTTGTCGGAATTGGCGGGAAACAAAATTCTTAAATTGAAAAACGGCACTCTTTTCGGAACTATTTCATTAACATGAGCCACAATATTGGTCGTGCATGTGTTGGTGAGCGTGTTGTAAAACTCCGGCTTCTCGCGCAAATTGTTGGCTCGCTCTATCATACCCACGAACAACACGCGCGCCTTTTCCGGCGTAGTTTTTATCGGGTATACATATACCAAATCTTTCCTGTAATTGGACCTCAACTTTATGACATCTTTCTCGTCCGCGATTACATACATGAGTTCGTACTGTCTTAACATGCCGCGCAAAGGATGGAATGATTCGCCTTTTTCTTTTCTTATTTCAGCAGATATTGAAACATACTCATCATTTTCAAACTCAAAACTTAAAAAAGTGTGCGCCGATCCAGGCACGCCGGAAAACGGCTCTACCACATACCAAACTCTTTTAATTTTGTCCGTATCAAAAGTTTTGTCGTAATATTCAGCCGTGTAGCTCGTCGCGGAAGTATATGAAAAGTTTCTAATATTATGTATGGTGATCAAACTACCCTCTGTGTCAGCGTGCGGTAAAATCTGTTGATCAGGCGCCCAGTCTCTGTCGTTAGATGGCTTTATTAAAAAATTGGCCAATATAAAAACAGCAACAAATACCGCGAGAAGGATTAGAATATATTTTAGTATTTTTCTCATTATCACCTACGACGTTGGCGTGGGACTGTAACTAGGACTGGAGCTAGAGCTTGGCGAAGGTGTCGATGTTTGAGTTGGCGTCGGAGTCGGTGAAGAAGATACGGTCGGGGTCGGAGTAGGCGTATACGTTGGCGTGGGACTTGCGGAATAGCTAGGTTGAGGAGTGTAGGTGTTGAAAGATTTTGGAGTATAAGGAGTATAGGAGGGTGTTGGAGAAGGCAAGGCCGTTGCCGTTTCTTTCGTGGAAATAACTCCTGATATTCGGTCATACCCGTCGGCTGAAATTACGAAGTTGTGTCTGGTTGTGCCAGTATTCTCTTTCCTTGCAGTGAAGGTAAGAATGATCCTTTTGGTCTGTCCGGCTTCAAACGTGTACTTCTGCTCCGTTCCCCATCTTGTCTCGTCATACGCGGAGATGACGCCGGAGTATATTTCTCCGCTATTGTTCTTGATATACATCGTTACTCTCACTGTGTCGCCTGCGGAAAAGACCTTGTCCGGCCACGATACGCTTTCTATGCTCAACAATTTGACATTGGCGGCAAGTATCGGCTTGGGCTTGACTACTGATACCGTAACGGTGTCTCTGGCTTGTTGGCCATCTGTCGCGTAGCAGACGATTTCAAAAAGGAGAGGATCAGAATATCCTTTCGTATCATGTTTGGCTATCAATTTGTATTCATTGTAGTTTCCATAAATATTGCCCAGGCGTGTCCAAACCTTGCCGTTGTCCAGAGGCACGTGATGGCCGGCCGGTCGGCAATAGCGTATCTCCGCTCCCTTGGCTTCGTATGAAAGCTTCATTTTTGTGTTGTAGAGGACGGGATCGGGGTTCAGATTGCCATTAACTCTTAGCTCCACGCTAGGAGAACAGCCGGTAGAGCTGGTAAAGGGAATCTCGGACAAGATTCCGGTTCCTCCTGATCCTTCAGTTACGCGTAGTTTGGATATCTTGGGATTGTGGGGAAGGACGATTTTAGTCGGAGCAGATTGGAATTCTATCATCTTGCCTTCCGGCTTCTCTCCGAATGTTTCGGCGTTCAGATATCTTCCGGAACTCAATTCATATTGTCCCAGTACCGTTCCTCTGGAATCAACGGTTTCCACGATGTAGAGAGCGCCGTCTTCGGGGTAATACGTGGGAACCAGCGTGTCGTATTTGCCAAAGAAAGACTTTACTCCTGCCAGTGTGAAGGATATTTTGTCATTGTCCTGCTTCGTTTCAGTAAGAGTCACTTCAGAATAGCATGCTCCTTGATATGGGATGTTTTCATCCGTTGCCAGACCGATGCTGGCCGCGAAGTCGCGGACGTCAAAAGAAAAGCCGGAGAGGCGGGCTACGTTAAATGCAGCCGTAATGATTAAGACGATCAGCGCGCCAATGATCCATTTTTCTTTGGCTGGTCTCATCCTATTGTTTGTTTGTGTTTCATCAGGATTCATTTGAGTTTATGTTAAATTGCAAGCTGGTTTCCGAATTCAGCTTCGCATACGGGGAAATATGAGTGGGCGGAATTTTGTCTAAGTAAGTTTTTTAAAACGTAACCACAGCTTACTGTGTTAAATTTGCTTCTATCTCCTCCTCCGGGCAACCCCATTATACTTTCAACAGAAGACCTTAAAACATCATGGAATTCCTTTTGCCCCAGAACATCTGTAATTTCTACTTTTAGAACACTACACCCCCATGGTTTTCCAAAATCATATGATATATCTTGATAACTAAAATCTTTTAACCTATCAATACTGCAATTTGTAGGATTAAGCAAAAATGAGGGGAGTTTCCTGGATTCTATTGTCTCTCTATTTTTTTGAACATACTCGTCAAAGAGACCTGCAAAAGAATGCGCGTATTCATGTGCCATTATTAAGGGTAAAACTTCATTATTATCTTTGCTGTCAATAAAAATACCCCAACCAAGCCCACCTGATATTGCATAAGGTGGCCAACCTATATCATTAGGTTTATAAAAATTTGAGAATAAAAATTTTATAGATGTAAACTTATAACTGGACATTGCATCTAGATCCGGGAACAGATACCTGGAATTACCTTTGAGAGAAAGTACGATTCTAGAGGTCGGGTCATTCAATATTCTTATAAATTCTGTGTCATCATGGTTCGCTAAATCAATAACATAAGAAAATTTGTCTTGATATTTCTCAAACGGTTGTATTTTATTAACCGCCTGCGAACGGAAACCATCAATCGTGCCGAGAAGATCTGATGCCGTCATTCCGCTTGACTCCCCTCTCATACCGACAATAACATTCGCGTTGTTCCTATCTCCCCAATACCAATGTAGCGTGGTGGCGTCTAAAGTGAAATCTTTTGTCGCGCCGTTTTGTTCAAAACGCATTTTGACGCGCCCATCCCTGTCTATCACCGAAATAAGTCGCTCCATCGCCTGTTCATCATCAGAAATCCACCCTTTGGAACCTCTTAAAATAACACTGTAGATCAAAGCGTTTTCATCGCTTTCTTTTGACTTTTTCGCGCCTAAACCGGGATAAACGGGATCTGTCGGCAATACAGAGCGTGTCTTCGGCCGATCACCGTTTTCAATTTGGAAAGTATAGAAAGGTGTATCTCCATCCATGAATGACAGAGTTGGGAAAGACATGTCGTCCAGTTCATCTCTCACGTCCCACACTGTGCCCGGACACGCTTCGCTATCGGGATTGGATGGGTCAAAATATACTTTGATCTCTGTGTCGTCAAACGGACTGTATGGCGCGCGAGGGGTAAAGTTTCTTCCCGGCAACACCATATCATAAGGATCATATATCCACCTTTGAGAATTTGAATCCCATCTTTCTTCAATGGTTATTGTCCTCGGAGCTATGCTGTCAACATAATCTTTGGCAAAGTCCACAGACACGGCTAATATATCCTCAACTCTCTTGTGGTAGCTATCTTCCCATGATTTCGGATTGCCGTCATTGCAGTCTACGCCAAGCGCTGGAAAAGCGTCTTCCGGCGGAATTACTGTCGCCTTGATGGAACGAGGACAGTAAACATAACCATCTGCGTCGCTATCGGTATTGCATCCGCCAAGTTCGCAAACCCTGGCGTTTACGGCCGCTGATCGCAGTTTTCCGTTGTTTCCTGTGCAATATGCTTCCGTCAGACAAGAATATCCCTGAACAAGACCGTAATTCCATAAGTCATCAACGTTACACGCATCACCAATATTATTACCTCCCCCGGATTCAATCCTTCCTTCCGGAAGCGTTTGGGCGAAAACTAAAACAGATGCAAAAAACAATGTTACAAAAACAGAAGCAAGGGTCAGTGAGAAAATTCGCGTGATCATTTTAATTTATTAACGAGACGCTAATCATTCTTTTGTCACGCTCAGCTATTATTAGAATAGTATACCAAACTTTCATTTTTAAAAAATGTAATATACCACGATCGTTGCTAAATTATAGTAGATACCGCTTAACAACTTAACGAAAAGCGCACACGAATGGGAAACACCTCATCACCTCGCCGACTCTCGATCGGATGTTTTTTTCTTCTTTCCCATTCGTATTCATCCCCGACGCTTCGGTCGGAGCTCCGACCGAAGCGTCGGAGTCGTTGATTTGAGTTTTTTACTACAAACTGACAGCTAAAAGCTTCTCCCCATTCGTGTGCACTTTTCGTCATGTGGTATCAACGTAACTGCTCACAAGACCGAGTGGTGTCATTCCCGCGAAGGCGGGAATCTAGGCCATATTTTGATCTGGATTCCCGTTTTCACGGGAATGACAGAAGAAAAGAAGGCTGTGGTGTGGCCATTACTCGGTCTTGTGAGGAGTTACGTATCAACTGCTTTTCGTTAAGCGTCATCTATTATATAATCATAGCATGGAAGACAACCAAAACTTGACCGCCGAAGAACGGGAACAAAAAAGAAAGGAGAGGGCCGAACGATTGGAAAAAGGCATGAATAAAGAAACAAGAAACAGATTCTTGCTGTGGCTTTCTGTAATTATTTTGATAATTGCGGTGATAGTCGCCATGGTGATGGTTGTGGGAAAAGGCGGGTCTGATGGGGATGTCACGATCGCGGAGTCTGTTACCGCCAAAGATTGGGTGAAAGGCAACCCGGAAGCCACGACAACTCTTATTGAGTACGCCGATTTTGAGTGTCCGGCTTGCGCGCAGTATCATCCTGTCATAAAACAATTGGAAGAAGAGTATGGCGATAAAATCAGATTCGTATACCGACATTTTCCACTTCAACAGCACATCAACGCTCGTCCGTCGGCGCGCGCCGCGGAGGCAGCCGGCCTGCAGGGTAAATTTTTTGAAATGCACGATCTTATATACACCAATCAAAAAGAGTGGGCAGCCAAGCCGAACGGGAAAGAAATTTTCAGGCGATACGCGGAAGAATTGGGGCTGAATATGGAAAAATACGACAATGATTATGAATCTAGGCAAATCGGCGATAAAATTAGCGAGGATTACACTAGCGGCGTGAAATACGGAGTTAAAGGAACACCGACTTTCTACCTCAATAATACGAAGCTATCGCCAAAAAGTTTTGAAGACTTTAGGCGTTCTATCGCGGAATCAATTGAAGGCGCCGTAAACAATTAAACCATGATCCCAACCAAACGCCGACTCAAAGTGCTATCTGGACTATTCGCACTGCTTGGCGTGGCCGGATTTGTTGACGCTACTTATCTTACGGTTAAGCACTTCATTGGCACGCCTATCGCCTGTTCCATATTCAACGGATGCGATACCGTAACCACAAGCGTGTATTCTCAAATAGGACCTGTACCGGTTGCGCTTTTGGGCGCCTTGTATTATCTAACTTTGATTATTTTAGGCGTATATGTTTTTGATACAGGCAGTAAACTCGCTTTGAAAATAGCCGCGGCCATTACCGGAGTAGGTTTTTTATTTTCAATTATTCTTGTTTATATACAAATTTTTATTCTCGGCTCTATCTGCTTATATTGCGTCATCTCCGCAGTCGTAACAACATTAATGTTTATTCTTGCCATCGTTATATTAAGAGATAAAAAATACGAAGTTATAGGTGAAAAAAACTATGAATGAAGAACACGAACAAATAGAACTTCGAGCCGTTACATGGGAAGCTCCGGAATATGAACATGTGAAAAGGTCGGCTGACTGGTACTGGTCTCTCTGGATAATTACCATTTCGCTTACGGTAACAGCGATCGTTTTCGGCAATGTTCTACTAGGCATTCTGCTTATTCTATCCGGATTTTCCATAACACTGTTCGGCCACAGAAAACCCAGAGTAAGCAAATGTAAAATAGACGGTCGGGGTATATATGTCGGAGAAAACTTCTATCCATACACCGCCCTTGATTCCTTTTGGATTGAAGAGTTTGACGATGAGAGGTCTCGGCTGATAGTAAAATCACAAAAAAAACTCGTACCTTATATCATAATCCCAGTGGAGGGAATTCCGGCGGAATATTTAAGAGAAGTATTGGATTATTATCTGCCGGAAGAAGAGCATCATGAGCCGATATTTACGCGGCTGATGGAATACTTGGGATTTTAAAAGCAAATGTTTCTCGGGCAATAATATTTTAGAATGTTTGGAATTTCGCTTTTTTTCTGTATTATCATAGAAACTCCCCGTCGTTCAACGGATAGGACATGAGATTGCGGATCTCAAAATTTAGGTTCGATTCCTAACGGGGGGAAATGAACATGTTCAACCCCGACGTTTCAGTCGGGGCTCCGACCTCGCAGCGAGCGTCGGAGTGGATAGGACATGACTTTGCGGAAGTTAAAATGTAGGTTCGATTCCTACTGGGAGCATATTTAGATTATAAGACTTACTCAAGACAAACCGGCAAGCGGAGCAACCGCCCCATCACAAAAAAATATTAATAACCATGAAAAATCCGTAGGAGTCTGACTCCTACGGATTTTCACTCAACTATTTGGCCGACTTACCAACAAACTTAGAAATCCTGGACTTCATTCTTGAAGCCGCGTTTTTTTTGATGAGTTTTGTCTTCGCCGCCTTATCTATAGCTTTGTACGCTTCCTTAAGCGAATCGCGCGCATCATCAAATTTCTTGCCAATAGCCAGCTTTCTGACTTTTTTGATAGCGTTCTTATAAGCCGCCTTCCTGGCATCGTTAAATTTTTTCTTTCTAGCCGAACTTCTTATCGCTTTTTTTGCCGATGATGTTATTGCCATTTTTTTTAAATTATTTTGATTTTTTTATATTAACAGAGAAATTCATAAAAAACAACCACGCGGGGCGTGGTTAGCTTGTGAATCGACCGAAGTCAGGATACGCCAGATCAGAATCCGACGACTCGACGCTTGTCGCACAAACCAGAACATCAAGAGTTTTTTCCGTCCACCTTGGAAGAACGGCTGGTTGACCCTGATCAACGTCGCGCTCAATGAATAAAGGATCACTATGAAGCGAAACCAGTGTTCCATTTATGACTTTCATACTTCTATAAACATAGCACAACAAGCTCAATTTTTACAAAATCTCAAACCCTCGCCCTCCCCTTCCCCTCGTATGAGGGGAAGTGCCGACTGTGTCCCGCCGTAGCTCTTCTTAGAGCGAAGGGGGAGGGTTTCCGAGGGGGGGTATTCCCCATTCGTATCTATCCCCGACGCTTCGGTCGGGGCTCCGACCGAAGCGTCGGAGTCGTTAAGTGGTATCTACGTGTTCATCTCTTCTTCTTTTTTCTTCCTTTTTGAATTTACTATTTTTTCGAATTTGGAATTTCTCCTTCGAGTTCCTCAGGATGGTGAGCTTGTCGAACCAGTGCTTCGTGCTTTTAATAATGATGGGGTGTCTTTCTCCAAGCTAATAGCTAATAGCTGACAGCTAAAAGCTCCTCCCGGTCTCCTCCACGGTCCTTTATACTTCTGGCTCCTTAATATATACTAAAAATATTATGATTAGCCGCATAACAGGCCGTGTCGTATGGAAAGACACTGACCATATAATTGTTGAGGTAAATTCAATCGGATATAAGATCTTTTCCAGTAGTGACGTCTTGGAAAAGATTAAAGGCGTGTCTCCGGATTCCATCACCTTGTGGACACATCACGCGGTCCGGGAAGATTCGGAAGATCTTTATGGCTTTTTTGACAAAACCGAGCTGGATTTCTTCGAGCTTCTTCTAACCGTCTCCGGAATAGGCCCGAAAACCGCCTTGACAGTTCTCAATCTCTCTCCGATCTCAAGCTTGTCATCAGCTATTAGAAGTGGTGACCCGCACCTGCTGTCCAAATCATCCGGTATGGGACTAAAGAGGGCGGAAAAAATAGTTCTGGAGCTTAAGGACAAGCTCTCGCCTTCTGAGGAAAGCTGGGACAGAAGCGAAAACATGCGAGATGAAAACGACGCTTTGGAGGCGTTAAAATCTCTGGGATATAGCGATAAACAATCCAGAGAGGCGTTAAAAAAGATTGATAAAAACCTTTCGGGAACGGGAGAGATTGTCAAAAACGCGCTGAAAATTTTGGGAAAGTAACATTATGGACAGGTTATTGTACAGAATGAAAAAAATAATACCGGCAAATTTGTACGGCGCGCTTCAGCCGGCTTATCATTATATTTTGGCTTTCTTGGCCGCCTGTATATACCGGTTTCCTTCGCGTAAGATAAACATAATCGCAATAACCGGCACAAAAGGAAAAAGTTCCACGGCGGAGATAGTTAACGCTATTTTGGAAGAATCCGGCCGCAAGACGGCGCTTGCCAGCACCATTAGATTCAAGATAGGCGGTAATTCAAAAAACAATTTGCGCAAAATGACATTGCCGGGGCGAATGTTTCTGCAAAAATTCCTGAGGAAGGCGGTAAACGAGCGATGTGAGTACGCCATAGTGGAAATAACATCCGAAGCGTCAAAACAGTTTAGAAATAAATTCGTAGACTTAAATTCTTTGATCTTTACAAATATCTCACCTGAGCATATTGAATCCCACGGATCGTACGAAAAATACTTGCAGGCAAAATTAAACATTGCGAAAGAGCTGGAAAATTCTAAAAAGAGACCTCGCACCATAGCGGTAAACGCCGACGACAATGAATCGCCGAAGTTTTTAAGTATACAGGCGGAAGAAAAGGTTCAATATTCTTTAGAAGAAGCGAAACTGTACCGCACGCACGCCGACGGTATTGATATGATGTTTCGAGGTGAAACTATCCACTCTAAATTGAAAGGTGTTTTCAATGTGTACAATATTCTTTCCGCCGCGTCTTTCGCCGAAACACTCGGAATCTCGCCCGCGACAATAAAGAGAGCGGTGGAAAGACTGAGTATAATTAAAGGTAGAGCTCAAAATATTGATGAGGGGCAAGATTTTGAGGTAATAGTTGACTACGCTCATACATCTGACTCCTTGGAAAAACTTTATCAAACTTTCTCTCATAAAAGTAAAATATGCGTTTTGGGCAACACTGGAGGAGGGAGGGATACATGGAAGCGTCCTGTAATGGCCCAAATAGCCGATAAATACTGCGACTATATTATTCTTACAAACGAAGATCCGTACGACGAGAACCCGCGCGACATTATCAAAGACATGCTACAGGGTATTAAAAAAATCGAACCGGAAATAATCATGGATAGAAAGGCGGCAATACGCCGCGCCTTTCAAATCGCGTCATCGCAAAAAAACTCTCCCGGGCCAAAGAAAGTCGTCCTGCTTACTGGCAAAGGAACGGACCCTTACATAATGGGGCCAGGGGGGACAAAAACGCCATGGAGCGATGAAAAGACGGCGAGAGACGAGTTAAGGCGATTATAAATTCCTCATGCCTGAATTACCTGAAGTAGAAACTACAGTCAAAGGTCTTAACGACCACATCAAAGGCCTCGCAATTAAAGACGTGTGGACGGATTATTACTCTGAGTTTCATATCGGCAAATCCAACATAAAGGACCGTGAATATTTCAAAAAATTCAAGGAACTCTCCATCAATAACAAGGTAATCGGCTCAAGAAGAATCGGCAAAAATGTGATTATTGACCTTTCCGGCGGCAAATCAATAGTCGTCCACATGAAGATGACAGGGCATCTCCTTTACGGCAAATACAAAAAAACCGGATCCGCATGGACACCGGCGGAAAATAGCTTTTTAAAAGACCCTTTCAACAGGTTCATTCATGTCATCTTTACTCTTTCTAATGGAAAACACCTGGCCTTTTCCGATATGAGAAAGTTCGCGCGAATTACTATAGAAAATACGAAAGGATTACTGCAGTCAGCCGACTTGAAACACATAGGCCCGGATCCGTTGTCACGGGATTTCAACCTTAAAGAATTTACATCTCGTTTAAAAAATAGGAGATCAGGCAAGATTAAGCAAGTACTAATGGATCAAAGTATAATCGCCGGAGTGGGAAACATTTACTCCGACGAATCATTGTGGCTGGCGGGTATACACCCGACTTCTCTTTCAATAAACATACCGGACAACAAACTCAAGAACCTATTCAGCTGTTTGATCAAAGTCTTAAAGAAGGGAATTGATTTTGGCGGGGACTCCATGTCCGATTATCGCAACGTGAATGGCGAGCGGGGCCGATTTCAAAACAAACATAATGTCTACCGCCTGCGCGGTACAAAATGCAAATTGAAAAATTGCAAAGGTGTTATCCAGTCAGCCAAAATGAATGGCCGAACAGCTCACTTTTGCGACACTCATCAGATCAAATATTCCTGAAATATTCCTCAGCGCGTAACCACTCACACCCTGATAGGTGTCATTCCCGCGAAAGCGGGAATCTAGGCCGAATTTGAATCTGGATTCCCGCCTTCGCGGGAATGACGGAAGGAGAAAAGTGTTACAGTTAGCGGGTTACTCGGCCTTGTGAGCAGATACCTCAGCGCGCGGCTAAGAGCCCATCCACGCATGCCGGATAAATTTAAAATCATATGATTAATCACCTGATTAATCATATGATTCATTCGTAATGCGACGGCTGGAGGCTGGATGATTTCTCCCCTCTTCCTCTTCCACTCTTCTCTTCTTCCTCCTTTCATACCGCGTGCCGCCGTAGCTTTAGCGAAGGGGCAAAGGAGGTGGCCTTTGGCCGGAGGATTTCTCCCTCTTCCTGTCAACTATGTTCCATAGCTTGAACATTGTTCATGTCAGTCAAGCTTCCCCATTTGTAGCATTCGTCTTCATCCCCGACGCTTCGGTCGGGGCTCCGACCGAAGCGTCGGAGTCGTTGATTTGTGTTTTATACCAGCAAGCTAACAGCTACTAACCATCAATCATCCTAAATACCGCGATACCCGCGGCGACCGAGACGTTCAATGACTCCTTCGCTCCTATCATTGGAATCTCAGCGATAAGATCGCAACTATCCAATATATTTCTTTCTATGCCGCTCGTTTCCTCGCCCAAAATTAAAACATTTTTCCTTTTTAGCGTAACTTTTTTATAATCTTTAGAGTTTTTATCCTGTTCTAGCGCGATAATGAAATATCCTTCCTTTTCGAGCTCCGCGATCAGTCCTTCTGTCTTTTCATGACACGACCAAGGAACGTTCTTTTCTGCTCCCAGCGCCACCTTTGATATTTTAGAATTTTCTCTATTAAACCGGTCAACGGGCGCCGGCGTATAGCCTGCCAGATAGATATGAAATACACCCGCGGCGTCCGCCGTCCTGAAAATTGAACCGACATTATGCGCGCTCCTTATGTTGTGGAGGATAAGTGAAAGTTCCTTCGACGCTGACGCTCCGGATGACATAAAAAATTTAAAATATGATAGTAAGTTTCCGTATGTTGTACAGTATTCTTGAATTAGTCGGACCGCATTTCGCCATGGCAGGCAACAAGGAAATCCCCGAGAAAAGATTCTGAAAACAAGACTCCTTGTACTGAGCGACTTGTGGTGAGTATAGCCGAACCAAGTCGAAGTATGACGAATCAATGATAATTTCCAGTTTTTAGTTTGACAAAAGCAAACTCACAAAATCACATATGATTTTGCTCTTCGTCGGCAAATTCTTTAAAAAATTAAAGTCCTTGATTCTTGTTTTGGCGCGCTCGTTGGATAAGTTCATCACGCAGTCGCTCGGCATCTTCTTTAGAAAGTGCCGGCAACCTTCCTTCAGAGCCACCGCCAGATACTCCATAACGTCCAACCGTCGCACTCATTCCGGCTGTTTGGATATTAAGGTCAGATAATCCAAATACGCGAGCCAAGATGCCGCGATAGATATCAACATTCTGAATCCGGTCGTAAGGAATAGTTACATACTTTTTATAGATAACTCCAAGCTCCTTGCGGAAACCGGCATCGGTGAGTTCATAGCGGTAAAAGTGATAAGTAAGTTTTGCCCAGACGAAACACAAAATGAGAAAAGACGGAATAATAACCCACAACCAGTTGAGAAAAGCAAACGATAATTCACCACCTTCATCTAGAGTGTCGGAAAGACCTCCCAAGAATGCAGAACCCCAAATACTTAAAAAGATAATTACCAGGAACCAACGCAAAACAAAACCAATAAAGAATAACCAGACTGCTCTTGGATCAAGTTGTTTCATAATTAATAAGTTAGATTTAAGTGAAAAAGTAGACCAACTTTTCACAATTATTATAGCACGGGTGTTTAAAATATTTTTATCCAAAACGGTATCGCTAAATCCTTAGAGAACTTTCTTGGTCGGTGCGCCCAGCAGGAATCTTTCATTACATGAACAGTACAGTTTTCGCGTCGTACTCGCAAAGCTCCGCGCGACATACTCAAACTTTTCGATTCCAGCTCGAAAGTTCAGCAGAGAACTTTCTTGGTCGGTGCGCCCAGCAGGAATCGAACCTGCGACCCTCTGCTTAAAAGGCAGGTGCTCTACCAACTGAGCTATGGGCGCAAAAATTGAACTTTCACCAAAACACTTATTAAGAAAACATTTTATGATAAAATCCCCACAATAGCAAGCAAAATCTGGTTATTTACAAATATCAAGGTTTAACCTTGATGGCTAAATCTCTAAAATAAATCTCTCTATCGCGGATCGTAGATCGCGCTTTCCCCTTCTAGATTCATGATAAATAACCACCAGTTTTTTTGCGGTCCGTTTCAATTCCAAAGGACTGTAGTTTATAACGAAATCCTTGGCTTTGCTGAAAACGAAAGGGTTCATACCGGCATCCTTAGCGTTTGCGGAAGAACTTGCGACGATCATATTCTTGATCGCCCAGAATAAAGTGCCATGAATCTGCTCATCTTCAAACCCTTCCTTTTTCGCCCGAGTGAAAAGCACCCATAATGTTTTCTTGTCCCTGCGTCCCAGCGCGTCAGATAACGTAAAAATATTGAATGCGGTATTCTTCTTTTTTGCAACGCGGGATTGAAATTCCTGAACTTTATGGGAGTTTTTAGACAGCTTGCTTAATGTTGTTTTATCCAACGCTCCGTCCAGTATTACAAATACATTTTCAGACTCATTAATTTTTTTTACTTTGCTGACAATGATATCTTTGATTTCCCTATTTCCCAACAAAGAGTCCAAAAGCACGATATACTTCGCCGAAAAAAGTCCCATCCCGGAGACATATTCGTCCATCGCCGCCTCGCTCCAGTTGTCTTCGTTTATTTTGAAAAAGGCCGCGTCCGGCTTTCTTTGAATAAGGCCGTCAATTATCTCGCGCGCCTTCTTGCCAGCTGCCTCCTTGTTTTCTCCATGCAATAAGTAAATCATTTTAAATCCAGTTTTTTAAGCTCTCCCCAATTGTCGCCTGCATACGCTTCGGTTATTATGGCAACACCTTCGGTCTTATCCATACCCACCACGTTCTCCATAATATGTTTAATGCGAGGAACAACTTTAGAAACAAGATCTTCTTTTATTTCGTACACGAGTTCGTCGTGAACCTGTAACAAAGGGTGGACGCCATCGCCGGCGATCCGATCGCGCACGTACTCGTCCACCCTTACCATCGCCAGCTTTATAATATCCGCTTCCGTTCCTTGTATCGGAGCGTTTATCGCCATACGTTCCGCGGCCGCCCTTATGTATGGAATAGAAGACCTTAGCCCTTCAAAATATCTTCGCCTTCCGAACAGAGTCTCCGTGTATCCGCGCTCCGCCGTTTCTTTTTTTACCTTATCCAAATAATCCGCGAGTGATCTGAATTTATTGAAATAATCGTCGTAAAACTTCTGAGCTTCAGCTCGACCTATAGTGTCGGCGCCGTCACGATTATCCGCCGCGAGATTTGTCCTTAGGGCGTTGACACCCATTCCGTACATTATGCCGAAATTAATAACCTTAGCCCTTCTTCTCATTTCTTTATCCACGCCATCGAGAGGGACACCGAAGACTTCCGAGGCCACGGCGGTGTGAACGTCTTCGCCTTTTTTAAATATTTCCAGCAAACGCTCGTCTTTTGAAAGAAAAGCGGCAATGCGGAGTTCTATTTGGGAATAATCAAACGTCACTATTTTATATCCTTTGTCCGCGATAAAAGATTTTCTTATCTCTCTACCAAGAGGATTTTTTATCGGTATGTTTTGAAGATTGGGGTTCTGCGAAGCCATGCGACCCGTGGTCGTGCCTGCTTGAAGCAGTGTGGTATGCAAACGATTTTTATCATCCAGAAGCGCGGGAATATTATCTATATACGTGGACAGGAGTTTTTGGAGTTCTCTGTAGGAAAGCAAAATGCGAATGATAGGGTATCTTGATTCCAATTTAACGAGCTCCGATTCCCTCGTAGACCTTGATCCACCTTCTGTTTTCTTCAAACCCTTCGTCTCCAATCCCATCTTGTCAAAAAGAATTTCCGCCAGCTGTTTTGGCGAGTTGATGTTAAACTTGTTGCCTGAAAGCGAGAATATTTCTTTTTCCAGACGATCCAACTCTTCGTGATATTTGACTGACAAATCCTTCAGACGATCTTTATCTATCAAGACCCCCCTCTTGTCCATTTTTTCCACCACGTCTATAAGAGGCAACTCTATTTCTTCATAGACGAAAGACAGATTGTTCTTTTTTATATCCGCCAATATCGTTTCGCCGGCTTTTTTAAACTCCGTCGTCCTGGCATATCTTAAAACATCTTCCATGTTCGGGTTGGAGAGATTGGAATCCAAAAGCCATAATGCTATGGATATCTTTTTTAATTCGCGGGGATTTACCTCTTCCCTGCTTGCCGGCGCCTCTTCTTTTTTTATTTCACGCAAGCCGAACACTTTCACCACCCGCTCTTTCATAGTCCTGAATTCAAGCTCGGAAAACAACTCCGCGGCTTTTGAAATATCTATGGCTTTTCTAAACTCTTGCGGAAGATCAAACGTAACAGGCACGTCTTTTTTTATTTCCGCCAAAATTTTGGAAAACCTCGCTTCATCTTCGCCTTCTTTCAGCAATTCAATAACCCTTGGCGTAATACCTATCGCCTTGAATTTCTCATCCGATTTCTTTATTTCTTTGTAAATATTCTCCAGAGTTCCGAATTCTTTTACGAGCGATGTCGCGGTCTTGTCGCCGATACCTTTTACTCCAATAATATTGTCGGACGGATCGCCTCTCAGGCCTTTGTAGTCCGGTAAGAGCTTCGGAGCAAATCCATACCTTTCTTTGACCTTATCCTCGTCGTATAAAATCGTGTCGCTGATGCCTTTCTTCAGAGTATAGACGCGGGTCTTTTTTCCTTTTACCAGCTGGAGTGTATCCATGTCTCCCGAAGCAATTACAATTTCTGTGTTTTTATCATCCTCCAACTGTTTTACTATGGTGCCGAGAAGATCATCCGCTTCATATCCGGCTTTTTCATACATAGGTATTCCGAAAGCGCCAAACACGTCCCTTGAACGTATGATCTGGCTGACTAACGCGTCATCGGCCTTTTTTCTTCCCGCTTTATAACCATCATACGCCTCGTGCCTGTATGTCTTCTCCGGCCTGTCAAAACAGGCAGCCAAATAGTCCGGTTTTAACTCTTCAATAATTTTCAAAATCATTGCGCAAAGACCGTAAAGGCCGCCCGTCGGCTCACCTTTGGAGGACGCGAACTCCGGCAAAGCGTGGTACGCCCTATGTAATATCGCGTGAGCGTCAAAGAGCACCAGTCTTTTTTTTGATTTTTCACTCACCATAGCTTTGCCAGTATTATACTCCCCATTGAAACATTGGGTAAGGACTCGTTCACCAGTTCACCAATAAACTTCTCCTTCCTCCTCTCCCATTAGAAATTATGGTTCAAGTGCTTCACCATCCTGAGGAACTCGAAGGAGAAATTTCTTCAATGCTTCTTGTCTCTTCATCAATAAATTTGAAATTAAGCTCTATGGATTCTTCCGGCATTATTTTCCGTACCTCGCTCGCCCATTCTACGAATATCAAATTGCGCGAGTCATCAAGCATTTCTCGCCAACCCAATGCCTCAAGCTCTTTTTCGCTGATGAGCCGGTAGGCGTCAATGTGATGTAAAAGTTTATATTTTTTATGTTTAGTCGCGAAGGTTTTAAGTATGAGAAACGTCGGGCTAATTACATTTTCTGCCACGCCTAAAATTTTCGCGCAAGCTTTCACAAACGTTGTTTTGCCGGACCCAAGCTCTCCGTTCAAGCAAATCACAGTTGCTCTTTCCGCGCTTTGATCCAGAGACGACAAAAACTCTCCGGCAAACCTTCTCATCTCTTCGTTATTTCTTACAATTGTTTCTGCTCGCATCATATTACTCTACTTTGTATTACAAAACTCGTCGAGTGAGGTTTTTTGCGGAACATTGCTGAAGTCGACGGGTGACCCCCCTCTTCCCCTCTCTTGCTCCGCCGAAGCTCTACATAAAAAAGCCCCGAGGTCCAAAAAGGACTCTCGGGAGCTGTTACCGACGCCAGTGCACGTTGTGGGTTTGGCGTCTGTAGTATGTGCGATTGGGATACCGCGGATCTGAGCCGTGTCCATGCCGCTGCTCCAGTCGCCGCACGATATTTTTGTGCACGGCTATAGCGACTTCTCTCTGGAGCTGTTTGTACTCATGGGCGGTTTCGCCCATATACAGATTGTCCGGTGGAGGTATCAATCCCTGCTTCCCAACTGTGTAACCAAACGGGTTTACTGGGGACCATTTCCCCACCTCATCATCCGGGTGTACTCCTCCAGGATACCTTACGGTACCCGGTTCAGGATGCTCCACGGTTTTCGTATACACACCTTGGTCGTATACGTAATCAGCCGGATCGGTCCACAGTTCCTCAACAATGTACACGGGAACACCGTGCAACATCGTCTTGGAAACCGTTTGCGTTGAGCAAACGGAAGGCGGAGGCGGTGGAATAGCTGGAACAGCATTCGTCAGTACGACAATGTTTGTTATCGTAACTTCGTTCGTGACAACAGTGTTTGTTATCACAACGGGCGGCGGTTCATCCATTGCCGTGAGGTCAATGTTAACCCTAACGTCCTGCGGTTCTTTTCCACCGCTCTGCTGTACCACAATCGGTAAGGGCGACTTGCCCCCGCCTTTTACGGTGACAGTGACTTTCTGCCCCCTTTTTTCCACCGGTAAACCCTCCGTTGAGATTACGGATGTATCGCCGCTTACGCAGGCCAGCAGAGGATGTATCCTCAACTTGCCGTCCGAAGGGCGAGGGGCATCTTCTGTTTCAACCGCAGGTTGGACAGAACGAGACTCCGGCTCATCCCTTTCCCTACTACTCCCCGTAACCGGTTCTATAGAAGGAGGTGGGAGAATTTGAGGAGGCGGCGAAACAGAATCAGTCTCAACTCTCGCTGGTTCTTCACCCGCTCGTTCGGACCGTGGAGGTGGCTCCAAAACCATAGGCGGCGGAGCCGGTGGCAGCTTCGGAAGTTCCGGCACGGCCTCTGCCGGCGCAGCTGTTGATGACTGCGGCAGTGTTTCCCTGCTCGGGACAAACACCGGCGTGCTTGTCCGGCTTTGAGGCACCGACTGTGTTTGGTCAACTGTTGATGTTGCCGTCTCAAATCCCGGTGGAGACGAAGACAGCTTCGGCGCATTTTCAAACGCCGCGTCTTTCCCGTCCGGTATGAAACATAACGAAATAACGACAGTTGTAATAACCAACAAAACCGCAACCGTTATAATGATCTTCATCCTGTATTTGTCCCACACGATTGTAAAACTCTTTTTCATTGAACATCCTTTCCGTTGTGAACCGCTTTTCCCACGGTTCCATTTTTCCACTCTGCACTCTTTTTCTAGCATAACAAGTATTTGCGTCATTGTCAATACCTAAGAAAAAAATTGCTGAGCATATTATTTCATTTATAATGTACCAATGACCATTCAGGGAAAAACTATCATAAAATACGGGGTTATTTTTGCCCTGATTTTTTTTATAAACAAATATTATTTTCACTATACTGATAAATATTATCGGTGCGACATCTCAATAAGACCGTCCATTTTTGAATGGAACACTAAGAATGTTAAAGACTCCCTTCGCGCTTTGAAATTTGGATACTCTGAGGGTTACTCAAAGATTTGTGAAAATATAGACAAAATTGTTTCAGCGCCATCTTGCGGAGGGTGGCAAGGAGGATGTCATTATGGAAAATCAGGCGAAATATACTTAAGCACTTCGCACAAAGAGTTCATAGGGTGGACCGCGGCGGTTATCGTGCACGAGACTTGCCATGACATACAGACGAAAGAAGGACGGCCTATGGAAGAGCCGGAATGTTATAGCGCCCACCACGACGCGCTCCGCGCTTTGGTTGAGGTGGAAAAATAACTCCCATGAATAAATTTTTCTCAAAAAAAATCTTTATTGCTCTAATAAGTTTAGCGGTATTTTTATATTTTTCTCTCAACATTTTTTCTTATTTTGATCCGCTCAGTTTTTGCAGGATCAAAATTCACCAACAACCTCTCTCCGGCAACAGATCAACAATAAAAGAAGCTCTGAGATATATCAAAAGATCAGATCCCAGTTCATACGCCATGGTTTGCAAATATGTAAAAGACATTGGAGAGAAAAACTGTATGTCCGGAGACGCTCGAGTTGACGCGTCGTTTGCCGGGGAGTATGGCACAGTCAAAGGATGCTACGTGCGAGGCACAAAATTCATATATCTGAAACCGAATAAAAATAATGATAGGCAAACAGTGGTGGAACGAGCGAAAAACGTCATCCACTTAGCGGCCAAAAGCGAGAATTTCTGGCAAAAATATTAAAGTAATAAAAAATTAGAAAATTCCCGTCATCTGTTCTATACTTTAAGCATGATACAGTTTGATGAGGATAAACAAAATAAAAAACTATCGGAGTCTAGAAGCCGTGAGGAGGAGGAACTGGCGGAGCTGGTGGCAAAAAGAGAGGGCTTGGAATACGTAAATCTTGGCATGGTTCCGATCAACATGGATGCCTTGAGAATCGTGCCTGAAAAGCTTGCGCGTGAGGGTAAAATGGCCGCGTTTAACGTTGTTGATAAAAATTTGGACCTGGCCGTCGTGGCTCCAAAGAATGATGAAACAGAAAGAGCCGTTGCCACGCTGGAAAGCAAAGGGTACGCCGTCACGCAATACGTCTGTTCAATGGAAGGACTGAAAAACGCTTGGGAAAAATACAAAGACCTTTCATTCGCGGAAGAAACAAAATCGGGCGCGCTGGAAATCGCCAACGACGAAATTACCGAGCTCTTAGCCAAAGTCAAAACAAAAGAACAAATAAAAAAATACATCCAGGATCTTTTGGGTCAACATAAGGGATATAAAACGACCAGAATACTGGAAATAATAATTGCCGGCGCGATATCCACTGAAGCATCAGATATACACATTGAACCGGAAGAAGAATATGTGACTTTGCGCTTCCGGTTGGACGGAGTGCTGAACAACGTCTTAACTTTTGACAAGCAGACATATACTTTGATTTTATCCAGAGTAAAACTTCTTTCAGGTTTGAAATTAAACGTCAGGCACATAGCTCAAGACGGCAGATTTTCCGTCAAAATCAACGACACAGACATTGAAATACGCACATCCACTTTGCCGGGAGCTTATAACGAATCAATAGTGCTCCGAGTTTTGAATCCAGAGAGTATTTCTGTGCCGTTGGAAGACCTTGGTATTAATGAAAAATTACTGAACGTTATTTTGAAGCAGATATCCAAACCCAACGGCATGATACTCACCACTGGCCCGACAGGTTCTGGAAAAACAACCACTCTTTACGCTTTCTTGAAGAAAATACACCTGCCCGGAGTAAAGATCATTACCATAGAAGATCCCATTGAATATCACCTGCCTGGCATTGTGCAAACGCAGACAGACGCCGATAGCGGTTATACTTTTCTATCCGGACTAAGATCGGCACTTAGGCAAGATCCCGACGTAATAATGATCGGCGAAATCAGAGACGGAGAAACGGCGGAAATCGCCATCAATTCCGCTTTAACTGGACACCTTGTATTTTCAACGCTTCACACCAACAACGCAACGGGCGCTTTTCCGCGCCTTGCAGACCTTGGCATAAACCCTAAGATTTTCGGCTCCGCCATCAATATAGTTTTGGCTCAAAGACTGGTGAGAAAACTTTGCGAGCACTGTAAAAAAGAGTCCGAGATAGCAGGCGATGATAAAGTTTTGATTGATAAAATAACCGCAAGTATGCAAGACAAGTCATCTTTACCGGCGGTTCATAAAATGTGGGTATCCGCAGGATGCGAGCAATGCAACAATACCGGCTACAAAGGCAGAACCGGCATTTACGAAGGAATACTGATTGATTCCAAAATTGAAGAGATTGTGGTCAATTATCCAAGTGATAAAGAAATCAAAGAAGCTTCCGCCCACCAGGGCATAATAGACATGCACCAGGATGGTGTCATCAAAGTCTTGTTGGGAATCACCTCTCTTGATGAAATCAAGCGTGTCATAGACTTTGAGGAGTATATATAAATTTTAAGAGCGGCACCGCAAACCGTTCCCCATCCCCGACGCTTCGGTCGGGACTCCGACCGAAGCGTCGGAGTCGTTAAGCGGTATCTACTATAAAATTCCAAAACGTTATCCCCCGCTTATCAATTGATTTATGTAAAGATAGGGGTAATATGGCAACAATGTCCTTTGAATCAGGTAGAACCTAGTTCTATCAGGATATAAATCTCTAAGCAATACTTTCAACTGCGACATCAAAAGTTAAACGTTGCTCAAAGGATAGCCACAGCCGAGACCAGGACGTCCTCGAATGCAAGTTACTACGCGCCTAAGCGCGTCATTGCTTAGAGATTTATATTCTGAACCGCTCTTAAAAAAGGGCCTTTGTTTTACTATTGCATCTTAGCATAAACATTATATTGTGTCAATGCTTGAACTTGTACCAGCTCACAACCCTGAGTAGCGTCGTTCCCGCGAAACTTGTCCTCGCGAAGACAGGGAGTGGGGATCCCCAGTATTCAGATAGAACCCTAGATTCCCGCCTTCGCGGGAATGACAGATAGAAAATCGTTTAAATACACCGAATTATATAAATCCTGATACTGTTGTCTCTCGATCCGAATTTACTAGAGTAGGACTAAGTCCTATAGAGTAAAAAATATTGTATACTTACCAACATGGAAGACAAAACTCGCGCAACAAACGATAGCAATGTACCCGAAAACGATGTATATCTAGACCAGACGCTCCGCCCTTCGAGGTGGGACGATTATATTGGCCAAAACAGTATTAAACAAAATCTGAAAATTCTTCTTGACGCCGCTGAGGAGCGAAAACACCCCCCGGAACATATACTTTTTTACGGCCCTCCCGGGCTCGGCAAAACAACATTGGCACATTTAATCGCCAAAGAAACCGGATCACAAATAAAAATAACCTCCGGCCCCGCCATTGAAAAAGTGGGTGATTTGGCATCCGTGCTCACAAATCTTGCCTCAGGTGACATTCTTTTCATTGATGAGATACACCGGCTCAACAAGACCATTGAGGAAGTGCTTTACCCGGCAATGGAATCCGGCTCATTGGACATAATAATTGGCAAAGGTCCGTCCGCGAGAACAATTCAGTTGGAATTGCCCGCGTTTACCCTTATTGCCGCGACTACCCGCATTGCCGGCTTATCCAAACCGTTGCAATCGCGTTTTTCCGGAGGGGTATTTCGTCTGGAATTTTATTCCAATGAGGAAATAGAAGAGATAATAAACCGCTCCGCAGTCATACTGGGGGTAGAAATTGAGGAAGAGGCGGCGAAAGAGATAGCTGCAAGAAGCAGATTTACGCCGCGCACCGCCAATTACCTCTTGAAACGATCTCGGGATTATGCTCAAGTCAAAAAGAGCAAGCTTTCAAAAACAGCGGTACACGAAGCACTGTCTCTTCTTGGTGTAGACAAGCTTGGTCTTACCAATTCTGATCGAGAAATACTGCGCTGTATCGCGACCAAATTTTCTGGTGGACCCGTCGGACTAAACACTTTATCCGCCTCGCTATCGGAAGAGCAAGCAACCATAGAAGAATTCAATGAGCCATACTTGCTGCAAATAGGGCTGATTGACAGAACGCCCCGCGGCCGAGTCATTACAAAAACCGGCTACGAACACCTCGACATTCCCTCTCCTTCCGATCTCCAGGAAAAACTTCTTGGGTAATATATTTTGAATTACAAAACTCGTCGCAGGCAGGGCTTTTGCGGAACATTGCGGAAGCCGACGGGCGAGCATAGGGATTTTTTAGCAAAAAAATACCCGTGTTCCGCAAAAGCCCTGCCGAGAAAAGAGTTTCGTAATACACTAAACATTAGAGAACTAAAATTTGTTAGAATGTAAATTAACACATATGGCCGGCCACAACAAATGGACACAAATTAAACGCCAAAAAGGCAAAACCGACGCGGAAAAGAGTAAAATCTTTGGAAAGTTTGCTAAATTAATCTCCGAGGAGGCCAAAAAATCAGGAGGTGATTTGAACTCACCCTCTCTCAAAACAGCCATAGACAGAGCAAAAGCGGCAAACATGCCCAACGACAATATTGACAAGGCGATAAAAAGAGCGATATCGGACAAAACAACAGCAATGGAGCGGGTTGTTTACGAATCATACGGCCCGGGAGGAGCGGCCATTATCATAGAGGCGCTGACACACAACCGCAACAAAGCGGCGCAAGAAATAAAATTTATTTTATCCAAGCACGGAGCGTCCTTGGGAAGCATGGGATCAGTTACGTGGTCTTTTGAAAAAAAAGGCGAAGAATGGTTCCCCACCTCCACCGTTTCTCTCTCGGACGAAGACTTGAGAAAGCTGGACACTTTGGTGGAAGAGCTTGAAAGCAATGAGGAAGTGCAGGACGTGTTCACCAACGCGGAATAAATTATCACGCTATACACCTTAATCATTCTGCACTAAACTCACTTACATCCTCCCCAAGATTTCCTTCCGCATCCAAAAGAACGGCCCTGAAAACATTCAATCCGGGTGATGGTATAAAAGAAAAATTGAACGGTTCTTCAACGCTGGATCCCAGATAAACGCCATTATTGAAAAAATCTGCTTTTATTGGAGAAAACTTGGATGGGTAATCCAACCTGACCCTGATTATTTCGTCCAGCGCGTATTTTCTGCCATCTTTCGGCCTATTGATTGTAATCCTGTAGTTTTTCCTCTCCACAGTGTCGAAAATCTCCTGATCGCCGGAGGGCAAACCATAATCACGAGTACCGCTACCGCCCGCGCGGCCTGACCAAGACCTTACTGCGTATTCCCAGCGCTCATATTGAGAGTCTCGCGCCGGATTGGAAGGAGCGGGACCCAAAGGATCGTTGACATCAACATAATGTAAAATACTGTGAACTTGAGGGAAACCGGAATTGGCTGTTTCAACATATCCCTGCCAATTGCCGTTTACCATAGGTTTGTAGCGAGACGTGTCAACAGCCCTCGGCCGGCTGAATTTTTCCTCCGGTACGGTTTTTAGCGCCTCTTCCATTACCGCATGCCAAAGAGGGACAACCAAAAGACCCGATAGTTTTTTATCCATGGGCCTGTTGTCATTGTTGCCCACCCACGCGCCCACAACCACAGTGGGGGTATACCCTATGGTCCACGCGTCTTTGTAATCATTGGTGGTTCCAGTTTTTACCGCGACGTCCTTTCCCGGAAAATACAAAAGTGAATTTGGCCCGTAAAGCGGGGTCCTCGCGACATTGTCTGAAAGAATATCAGAAACGGTGAGCGCGATATCTTTGGGTAGGACGGGTGTTTCTTTCTTTTCAAACTCTTCAACAACATTGCCCGCTCTATCCTCCACCTTCAAAATTACTTCGTACGGATTGCGACGCCCTTCATTTGCAAATACCGCGTAAGCGCTCGTCATGTCAATGAGGGCCGCTTCCCCACCTCCCAAAACTAAAGTCAAACCGTAAGTTGAGGCGGTTGCCAAACTTTCTATACCCAAATCTTTCGCCAGCCGCAATGAGTCGTTAAGACCGGCTAAGTGAAGCACTTTGACAGACGCGATGTTTACTGACTGAGCAAGCGCGTTTCGCAATGAAATAGGTCCTCTGTATTTTTCGTCGTAATTGTCCGGAGAATAACAACCTCCGGAACTAGTCAGATTGGATGGTGAGCAGTTGGATGAAAACTGCGTCTTCACATCAAACACGACCGTCTCGGGAACAAACCCTTTTTTAAAAGCTTGAGCATAAACTATAGGCTTGAAGGTTGAACCCGGCTGACGATGCGCCAAGGTAACGTTGAAATTGCCGTCTATTTCCTCATCAAAATACCCTCTTGACCCGACCATGCCGAGCACTTGTCCGGTCTTCGGGTCCATAATAACCACGCCGGCATTCTCAGCATCGTACTGTTTCTTGTTTTTAAGAGCGTATTCCCGAGTCAGCTCCTCCGTCTTTTTCTGCAATTCGTAATCCAAAGTGGTTATCACTTTATATCCGTTTTCCTCCACGGCTCTTTCTCCGTATTTCTCAACAAGACGCTCCCTGACAAAAATTACAAAATGAGGCGCTTTTATTCCTCTTTCTTCCCTGAGTCTGAAATTGACCTTCTCCGCCACAGCTTCTTTGTATTCTTCTTCGCTAATAAAATTATTTTCTTTCATTTGGTTAAGCACGAGATTTTTTCTGGCTATGAGGTCCTGTTTGTGATTGCCATATGGAGAATAGTAAGTCGGAGCTTGCGGCAAAGCAGCCAGATACGCCGCCTCGGCCACCGTTAAGTCATTGGCGGTTTTTCCAAAATACGCCTGGCTTGCTTCCTCAACTCCGTAAAGATTACCGCCGTACGGCGCTTCGTTTAAGTACGTGGTGAGTATAAGCTCTTTCGTGGCCACCCGCTCCAATCTCAGCGCCAATACCCACTCCTTTACCTTTCGTGATATGGTTTTTTCGGAAGTTAGAAAGGTGTTTTTTATCACCTGTTGAGTTATTGTGGACCCCCCCTGACTAAACTTCCCACTTTTCAAGTTGGCAAATACAGCTCGAACAATGGATTTTGGTTTTATGCCGCGATGCTGGTAAAATTCGGCATCTTCAATAGCCACTGTGGCATTTTTTATGTTTTTTGACATTTCTTCGTTAGGAACTACCGTCCTTTTGATGTTTTCGTGCACGCTGTACAGGAGTACTTTGCCTGTTCTGTCGTAAATCTTTGTTGACTCCGCCACCTTTCTCTGCTCAAAAGCGTTCAAATCGGGCAGCTCAAACGTTGTGGCCCACAAGACCAAGGAACCGAAAAACAAAGCGCCGAGCGCTAAAGAAATTATAACCACGTCCTTGACTATTCTTTTTTTAGCAGATGATAAATAAAACTTATTCATGTCAGAATAGATATTATCACGGAGTGGTCCAAGTTTCTATTACATAAAATTATTAACATGGAAACACGGCGCTTTTTATGGTAAATTACACAATATGGAAACAAATGTTGATGAATTTGATGTTAACGACCTGTTCGGCCGAGGCGTAGCAGAGTTTTTTGATCCCGATAATAAGTTCAAAGATAAATGCTTAAAAAAAGCGCGAGGCGAATACACTGAAGACATTATCATTAAAATTGGTGTGGATCCAAACCGTCCAGACATACACTTGGGCCACGCGGTTATTTTGCGAAAACTCAGAAAGTTTCAGGATTTGGGCTGCAAAGTGCTTTTCCTTATAGGCGATTACACCGCCCAAATAGGAGATCCGACCGGCAAGAGTAAGGTTAGGCCAGAAACCGAACAAAAAGAAGTTGACCGTAACGCAAAGACTTACATTGACCAAGTCGGAAAAATATTAAAAACAGACGAAAAAGTGTTCTCATGGATCAGAAATTCCGAGTGGTATTATGGCATTACCGACCTTGAGGCCAAACAAGTACCTTACATGCTTCTCAATACAACACTGGTCAATCCGAGATCGTTCGTTGGTAAAGCAATCTTATATGAAAAAACACGCATGCAAAAAACCCACCTCAAAAAGAAGGAGGTTTATTCCGTGACTTTAAAAGGACTGTTGTGGACATTAAAACACGTTTCCCTATCTCGCTTGATGCAAAGAGACATGTTCCAAGATAGATTGAAAAAACATGAAGAATTATTCGTTCACGAGCTTCTTTATCCAGTACTTCAAGGCATAGACTCTTACATGATATCCAGCATTTATGGAAACTGCGACATGGAAATAGGAGGGACAGACCAAACCTTCAACATGCTCCTTGGCAGAGACATAATGAAAATCAACAAAAAACCATCTCAGGCCGTAATGTCCATCAAAATACTTGAAGGGTTGGATGGTAAGGAAAAAATGAGCAAGAGTTTAAACAACTACGTCGCGATAACCGACAAACCGGAGGATATGTATGGAAAAATTATGTCTATTCCTGACTCTTCTATAATCAATTACTTCATTTTGTGCACTTACACCCCGGAGGCGGACATAAAAGATATAAAGAAAAACATGGAAAGCGGATCCGTCAGCCCGAAAAACATAAAAATGAGATTGGCGAAAGAAATAACAGCGATTTATTACGGTGAAGAAAAAGCCAAGGAAGCGGAAAGTTGTTTCAAAAACGTTTTTGAGATGGAACAAATACCGGAAAACATCCCCGAAATAACGGCCGAGAAAAACAGTTCGCTGGCGGATCTGCTGGTGGAATGCTCTTTGGTTAAATCAAAAGGCGAGTTCAGACGACTTATAAGCGAAGGCGCCATAACAAATATAGAAACCAAAGAGAAGTTGACTGATCCCAGTGTAAAAATAACAACCGACCACTGTTTAAGAGTAGGTAAAAAAAGATTTATAAGGATAAAATTAAAACACACACAACAATAGTGTCGCGCACTCCTACCGGCGTAACTGCTCACACTCTGAGGGGTATCATTCCCGCGAAGGCGGGAATCTAGGACATATTTGAATCTGGGTTCCCGCATTCGCGGGAATGACAGAAGAAAAAAAGTGTTACGTTTAGCAGATTACTTGACCTTGTAAGCAGATACCTACCAACTCTCTTCTGTCTCGTCGCTGTCCATATCAAAACCCTCCTCCTCAACGTCTTCTAGCTCACTCAATTCCTCTTCACCTAAAGGAACATTCGTCATGATAGTTTGAGTAAATTTATAATTAATTTCGCGCGTAAACGCCGTTGCGCCCAGCACGAATGAAATATTATTATCAGATATATATTTTTTTGCAAATTTTTACCAAGAAAAACTGTGGATAACGAAACCTGTGGCAAACCATGGTTAATACTTCTATATCGTGAATTACGAAACTCGTCGAAGGCAGGGCTTTTGCGGAACATTGCGGAAGCCGACGGGCTGAGCATAGGGATTTTTTAGCAAAAAAATACCCGTGTTCCGCAAAAGCCCTGCCGAGAAAAGAGTTTCGTAATTCAAAGTCTATAGGACTTCCGCAGTTGGATGCAGTTCGAGGCGCAAGCGAGGATTGCGACCAAAATGTATGCTTATACATTGCGGGAGCAAACGGAGCTTGCAGAGAAGAAATGCGCCGACTGCGTAAGTACTATTCTATACGGCCATACGAGGAATCGTGAGCAAGACAAGTAAGCCCCACGCTAATGGCATCATACTCATCATCTTCCGCGATTTTGTCTTCCATCACCAAAAGCCGCTTAACCATGGCCGTCATTTGCGCCTTCCCACTTCTGCCGTGGCTAGTAACGGCAATCTTTACCTGTAAGGGAGTGTATTCCAAAACCCGAAGTCCGGCGGCCGCGCAGCTCACTACAATTACCCCCCTAGCCTCAGATACCCTCATGGCGGTTTTCTGGTTATTGTTAAAAAAAAGTGTTTCTATAGCTAAAATTTCCGGGTTATAAACATCAATAATCCTCTTCACCTCCTCTCCGATTGACACAAGTCGTTTGTGAAATTCTTGTTTGGACGGGGTTTTAAAACAGCCGGAGTACAGCAATACGTTTTCATTTTTTCTTTTTTCCAATACCGCTATTCCAACTTTTTCATAACCCGGATCTATGGCGATTATTCTCATATAAAATTAAAATACTTGAATGTGTCGCAACAACTCTCTTGTTCACATCTAGCTAGTGCCGTTACAAGTTAAAACGTACTATACTTTGAATTACAAAACTCGTCGAAGGCAGAGCTTTTGCGAAAATCTCCAACGAAATAGGGAGCACCCCATCGCCTCGGAAACCTCGGCACTTCCCCTCTAAAGAGGGGAAGAGGAGGGCACACATTGTCTTACGCAATGTTCCGCTAAAGTCCGGCCAAGATAAAGAGTTTTGTAATTCATGATACTATAGCATGTTGTGAATTTATGGCTTTCAGATTGATGAAAATCCATGGTGTATGCAGAGGAAATTAATTTGTAACGGTAATAGTTTACCTTATGTCCTTAATGCGCACATTAAAATCCGACTCCAAGTAATTTATTATTGAATCTTTTTTTATATACATTTGGTTTTTTTGGGATGAATCTGTCTTAATATACATAATTCCTCCTTTGTAATCTATTTTTTCCTTTTGCAGAATCACCCCCGCGCATTTTTGTGCAGCTTGCACCATAGCTTCTTTGGCGGCAATATCGGCCATGCCTAGAGTTTTGAACTTATCCAAAAACGTTGAGATGTTGAACATTGCATTAAAGGTTTTATATTAGGACTTACGAATTTTACCTTTTTCAAACCACTCTCTATCTGTCATTCCCGCTTTTTTCTGTCATTCCCGCGAAGGCGGGAATCTAGGGGTCTATCTGCGTACTCTGGATTCCCACCTTCGTGGGAATGACATCAAACATGTAAGTCCTATTCCATTAGAAATTTCTTCTCCCTCTACCTCTTCCTTTAACAAGCTAATGAGGCTAAGGAAGCTAGCGAAGCTTCTTATCCTCCCCATTCGTGTGCGCTTTTTGTTAAGCGGTATCTACTATCAACGATTCATCGGCATTACCAAATACATAAAAGACCTGTCGTTCACACCTTTTACCACCATGGGTTTTGATTTGTCGTTAAACTGCAAGGAAATACTGTCTGAGTTTATTGATTGGAAACAGTCAGCTATGTATTTGTAATTGAAGTTTACATCCTGATCTTCACCGCTAAGAGCGCCGTCAAGCGCGGTGACATTCTCCCCCACATCGGAATTACATGTCGTCAAACTCAATATTCTATCGCCCGGTTTAATGTTTATATTAATTTGATTGAATTTATCTGAGAAAACATTCGCCAGTTTTAAGGAATTAACAAAGTCATATTTCAACACAACAGCTTCTGTTTTGTACTCTTTTGGAATTATTTGCTTATAATCCGGAAAGTTGCCCTCCACAATTCGCGATGTTAAATATATTTCTTCAAAAGCAAAGGAAATTTGATTTTTGTTGAAGCTGACACTGGCGTCATCGTCAATTTCATCCAAAACTCTGATAATTTCCAAAACATTTTTAAAAGGTATCATTAAATTCACTGGTTCGGTTATTTTTTTCACCTTGACTCTCTTTTCCGCCAATCTGAAAGAGTCGGTGGCGACAAATATCAAAACATCATCTTCGGAATAAATATAAACACTTGAAAGCTCCGGCTTCATACTGGACACCGCAGCGCTGTACCAAACAGACCTCATACCATTAACAAAATCTTTGGCGTTTATCTTCAAATTAACACCACCCTCTACAAGCGGGATGTTTGGAAAATCCTCATGAGGAAAGCATTTAATCAAAGCGGAGCAATCCTTGGAGGAGATTTTTAAATTCTCTCCCTCGGTCTCCAAAACAATACTCTTGGCCCTGCTTAGGTTATTGATATAACTTCCCACAACCGAACCGGGTACGGCAACAACGCCTCCTTTAGACACTTTTACAGGCAAGGATACTCTTATACCAAGATCAAGATTAGTAGATTTTAATGTTAAAACCCCGTCTTCTGCCTCAAAAAGAATGCATTTCAAAACAGGCAGGGTTGGGTGCTTCATGCTTGTTTTCTCACATTTGGAAATCGCTTGTATTAACTTTTCCCCCACGCATTCAATTTTCATAATTAATTTATATATAAATATTTATTAGTTTTATTATTATGGATGTGGATATGTGTATAAGTGCTGAGTTGTTATATACTATCTTGTTTTTTTCTGATTTTAATTGTGGATATTTTGTATTTTAGTTTGGCGTTTTGTTGATAAATTCAAACCACTATTTACATGACTCGGTTTATAAACAATTTGTTAGTATCTTTTCCACAACCATTCCACCGTTTGTCATTCCCGCGAAAGCGGGAATCCAGGGTTCTGTCCGTATACTCTAGATTCCCGCTTTCGCGGGAATGACAGCTATAGGTGTACACACCTCATCATATTACAGCATTGATCTTATTTGAGTTATGTCTTCCATAAGCGATGTGTCGTTCTTTAGGCCGTCTTTAATCTTCTCACAAGAGTGGATAACGGTGGTGTGGTCTCGTCCCCCGAGTTTCTGGCCGATTGATGGATAAGAGACGTTGCAGTCTTCGCGCAGTATATACATAGCTATTTGGCGCGGCCTCACCACTTCCTTTCTTCTTGTTTTGTTGTATATGACATCTTCTTCAATGTTGTAATAGTTTGCCACCACTTTGATGATATCATTCGCGGAAACCGTTTTTTTTGGCTTCACACTTGCTTTTATTATGTTTTTTATTTCCATGACCGAGAGGTCCTTCCCTTTTACTTGCGACTGACAGATGACAGCATTCAATATTCCTTCAAGTTCCCTTATATTACTTTCCAGTTCGGAAGCCAACAAGTGAATTATATCCTCTTCCAAATGAAAATTGTTTTGACGGGCCTTTGTCTTCAAGATGGCAGCCCTGGACTCATGGTCTGGGGCGGGGATATCCACTATCATACCCTGGCTGAATCGCGACTTCAGGCGGTCTTCAAGGTTAGGTATGAAGTTGGGATGTTTGTCGGATGAAAAGACGATTTGTTTATTGTCTTCGTATAGGTTGTTGAATAAATGGAACAATTCTTCCTGACTTTTTTCTTTATTGGAAAGAAACTGAATATCGTCCATTATTAACACGTCGTATTTCTTATATTTATCCTTAAACTGGTTGATTTTGTTTGTTTGCATTGAACCGACATAATCAACAACGTATTTTTCTGATGTGACATAGTGTACTTTTTTGGAGGGATAGTGATTTTTGATGTAATTCCCAATGGATTGTATGAGGTGAGTTTTGCCATGGCCGGTATTTCCGTAAATAAACAAAGGGTTGTAAGCGGTACCCGGCTTTTTTATGACAGCTTGGGCCGCCGCGTAGGCAATTTCATTGAATGGCCCTATTACAAAAGAGTCAAAAGTGTAGCGTTGGTTCAGGTTATCTTCTTTGTTTATGTAATGCTCGCTAAGCGGCAGTTCATTGTTAAAGGCGGCAAGCTTTTTAAGGCCCTCATCCTTCTTTTTAAGCTCTTTTGTCACTATATACTCAACAGATCTAATATTTTCACCGAAATCTCTCAACGCTTTCAGTATGGGTTTATGAAATTTGTTGGTTAGCCAGTCTTTGACAAAGGCATTGGGGACACTAAGATACACCACACCGTCCTCTTGCTTGATGATACAAGTATCTTTGAGCCATGTGGTAAAGTTCGCTTTTGACATACCAAGCTCCATCTCCACAAGAACCCTGTCCCATAATTTTTTGTCTTCAACCATTTTTTAATTGGATTAACATGTTTTAGTATTTTTTATTATATACTCTTCTTTAAATCGGCAAACTTGTGAAAAGTTTATAAACATGTTGATAATCTGGGGAAAAGTCACTACTGTCCCACTAAAATTTTCGTAAATTAGAAAAACCCCTTCGGGTAAGCCATAATATGTCTGTCGGACAAATTAAAGGCTTAATCTC
>MHSK01000020.1 GCA_001821295.1 Candidatus Taylorbacteria bacterium RIFCSPLOWO2_12_FULL_43_20 | reverse complement strand
TCTAAAGTGTCTACTAAAAGGGGTACACATCAGACAAACATTATATTGCCACTAGCACGTGCTGTGCTTGTTACAATACTTTGAATTACGAAACTCCTCAACCATATAACTTTCAATACACACCAAACAACCGCAGTTGACTGCGTTTCTCGACAAAAGCTGATTTTTCATCAAACAATTTCTCTAGCCAAGCACATAGGCTAGAAGCGAGTGAGTATAATTTGCAAGGTATCCATCAATTGATCTGGGGAGTGAAGTCTCCAGTCCGTAGAACATCTTAAGACTTCTGAAGTTAAGCTCGATCTGCATGCGGGTATTGTAGAGAGCGGTCTGCCATTCAGCTGCGATTCTTTTCATGTTGGCTCTCGGTTTGGCAAACAGGATTCTCTTGTTTTCAATGTAGAATTCTTTCTCTAGATCTTTCGAGATGTAGCAGGCGTCCGCCACGAAGATTCCCAGCAGATCTTTGTTCATTGTCTTGAATGTTTCTCTGTCATTTCCACTTCCACTTCCGAATCGGACGGCGAGCATATTCCGTTTCAAATCAGTGGTAATGCTCATTTTAAGGCCATAATACCAGCCTTTTGGACCATGTGCCCACGTCGAGAGTCCGCTCATCGTCCGGTGGCGCTTTCCGTTTTTCGTCAGACAGACGGGAATGTCGGTGGAGTCAGTGTGTTTGACAATGTGTGCGTGTTTTTGATTCCAACGGAAAATTGATTGGAGAATGAGAAGCGTCCAGATCGTCCACCTGTTCATGTTGACGACCAAGGTCTTGTAGCTGCATTTCGGGTTAAATATCTCCCAGACTGATTTCTTTGTTTCAATGTTCTGTTTCTGCTTGAAGAGCGAGAGAGCGATTGTTTCCTCCGGAGAGATTGCTAATTTTCGACCGGTGCTTTTGGATATGTTAAGATGTAATTGTTTGAAGAAGAACTTCACCTTTGCTACCATATTGGAGTAAATCTGGATCGAAGTTTTCATGACAACGGCGCTTTAAGATGGCGCCTTTGTTATTGTATCAAATGTGGAGGTGGAGGAGTTTCGTAATTCAAACTAATAAAGGAATTAAGAAAGGAAAATGCTTTACTTAAGAAAATGAATGATGAACTCAAGATTATTCTTGAAGACTTTAAGCTCCAGATTGAGGAACTCCAAACAATGGTTTTTGGCAAGAAAAAGAAGAAAGAAGTTGACGACGATGATTTGACTCCCCCGAAAGAGAAAATACCCAGATCAAGTGATTCATACAAAAGACCAATACCTAAAGAGAGTGAAGTAACTGAAGTCAAATTTCATCCACTCAATCAATGCTCTTGCGGAGAAGAAGTAACACAAAAGAAGACTGTCCTTTTTTTCGAAGAAGATATACCAATACCTGCTAAAAAGATTGTTAGAAAACATGTGGTTGGAAAAGCATACTGTCTCAGTTGCAAAAAGTGGCAGACGAGTATTCCATTGCCAACATCAAAGGTAATTCTCGGCTTAAATATCCAAAAATACACCTGCTACCTGTCCATCATGTGCAGGCTTTCTTTTACTCAAATCCAAAATATTTTAAAAGATACATACCAAATTCACATTTCTGAAGGAGAAATTGCAAAAATATTAAACCGAGAAGCAATTAAATTGCGACCTTTTTACGAGCAATTAAAAGTGAAAATACGGGGAGAGCCGGTAATTCATTTGGACGAAACCAGTTGGAAACTTTTCGTTGATGGAAGCGCAACCTACTCATGGGTCATGAGCGGCGGAGAATCTAAGGAAAATGTTTTTCTAATTGGAGAATCAAGAGGCAAAGGAAATATGGATCATTTGGTCGGAGAAAACTTCAACGGTTTTGTGGTGTCTGATGATTACGGAGCATACCGGAAACTGAACAAACATCAATTGTGTTGGGCTCATCTGCTACGAAAATTTAGAGATTTGGCAAAGTCGGGCGAGCTTGATGAAAAAACCAGGCTTCATTGCAAGGCTGAATACCAAAAGCTCTGTTTGATTTACGACGATTTAAAAAATGACAGAAGAATTAAACGATACGATGATTTCTCTTTAAGACTGAAGGAACTCTCAAAAATCAAACAGCTTGATCCGAAAAAATTGATTCGCATGAAAACAACCCTCGCAAAAAACATCCCCAAATATCTGACTTGTCTTTCTGATTCCAGAATACCACTGACCAACAACCAAGCTGAGAGATCATTGCGTCATCTTGTGTTGAAACGAAGGATTTCTTTCGGATCCTTAACCAAAAGAACGGCTGATAATCTGGCTATATTGCTTTCTATTTTGATGTCGCTGAAACAACGATTTCAATCAAATTTCTTTTTAGAGTATTTGAAGGTGTGAGGGGTTACGGTGAGCGGCATTGACAAGTATACAATATGGGTGTATAATAGTTAAATAGTTCTTTGATACCAACTTGCGATGTGGTCATAGCCAAAAGAGGCTTAAAGGTAGGCCTTTCCTGGCTATGACCACTACGGCTCATAGTTCCTCCTCGGATTAGAGGAAAATGAAAATGCCCAACTAAGGGCAAGGAGACAAAACCATGAGTACTGAATTCGCATCTGTCGACCTTACGGCCGGCCAACTGAACGCCATCGTCAAGAAACTCGGCGGCCATGACGGCGCAATCAAGTTCCTCCAGGACAAGCTGACGGTTTCCGAACCGACTCGCAACTGGCGTGAACAAGACGGCGTCATCTACTTCAGCGTCACCTCCGACGGCACGACCGGTCCCCAGTGGATCGAGCGTCTCGAGGGCAAGGGCTTCCGTTTGAGCGACTACGCCAAAAGCGTCCTCCGCTCGCCGGATTTCAAGCCGACCTCCGGTGTCACCACCGAGATCGCCATCCTCAAGGGTATGCTCTTCGCGGACAACGATCGGATCACGAAAAAGATTCGTGCCGAGGCCGACAAGCGCAAACTGACGAAGTCCAACGCCGAGGTCGCCTGCCTTATCCGCGAGAACTTCTCGGATAAGGAGATCGAAGCGTTGGGTCTCTGGTGGATCGTTGCCATGCACGAACCCATCAAGGATTCCGGCGGCGGTCCTAGCTTGCTCGGCGCGGACCGGTACGACGGTGGTCGCTGGTTGAACGCGTGCTGCGTCGACGGGCCTGGCTACGGGTGGTTTCGTGAGGACGGGTTCGCGTTCGTCGTGTCGCAAGTTGGTCCTCAAAACTAAGACACTTTGGACTTCGGTCCTTAGAAACTTAGTCCTTCTTGACCACCGAAGCTTTAGCGAAGGTGGTAGCCCTGTTCCGATTCGTTCTCCTACGCATGAAGCTACGGAGAACAAAGTTGGAGCGGGGCTAATTTTTTCATAAAAATAAGATACTTGTGCCGGCAGTAGGTGAATATGCGGGCGGTCAAGGCTTCTCGCTACCGAACCCAGTATCCATGCATCGAGAGTGTCCACGGTTACGGTTTCGGATAGGGTGGTGCATGCAGCTGTTTAAAAAACGAAGATACTTGGCACGAGATTTTAAGGCATTAACCCAGTAGGTCATTCTGCTGAATGAGATGCCGGATTCGATACAGCTCTGAGAGTATTCGAGGGGCAGTGGTACAGATGAGGTCTCGTGCATTTCCGACGGCGATCCTAACTTGCTCAACGCGAACCGGAACGACGATGGTCGAGCTCTCCTCTACGACGGCACCCAGCGATTTTTTCTTTCAAAATACCCTTATTTCAAGGGGTGTTCTCAGTTCCGTCAAGGTACTTGACAACATAGATACTAGTATGATATACTTGCATCAGTAAATGAACCTTGATAGATACTTGCATGGTCATAGCCAAAAGAGGCTTAAAGGTAGGCCTTTCCTGGCTATGACCACTACGGCTCATAGTTCCTCCTCGGATTAGAGGAAAATGAAACAAGAAAGGAACAGCTCATCATGAGTACAGCCTTAACTGAAATCCCGGGATGGTATATCGAATTCCAAGCCGCGCTTTTGTGCCAAGCTCCTCGTCCGGGCGAGATTGATCAGACGACGGCCGAAGGATGGATCAACAACCAAAAGGGTTTGAAAAAGAACCTGGCCGGATGCCTCCTTCTTCCTCAGCCGACTGCCATTGTCGAACCGCCGAAATCCACACCCTCGATCCTCAAGCTCGTCTCGACGGTCAAGGTGCTGGCAACCACCAGCAAGTTTGTCGCCAAAGACAAGTTCGTGGTCAACATCAAGCGCAACGCTCCGGTGAAGATCTCGGCAGTCTGGTACGACTTCACTGCATTGTTCCTGTCTGGCGACGGCAAGACCGAAGACCCGATCAGCGAACAGACGCTCCGCTACTGCAAGTTGCGGCAGTCCTCAGTGGATGATCCCATCATCACCGAACTTGGTGGCGAAGCGAAAGCTGAAACCACTCTCTCGGAGATGTTCTCCCTCATGGAGAAACAGAAGAATGGCGAAGACGGGGTTCTCCTGAACAACGGCTACGCTAACATCTTCTACATCCGGGACCAGAAGGGTGCTCTTCGCACGGTCAACGTGCGCTGGCGCGGCGACGGCTGGGTCGTCCGTGCGTACTCCGTCGAGAACCCGCGCAGGTGGGTTGATGGCTTCCAGGTGTTCTCTCGCAATTCTGTTCTCGAATCCTTGGAACCTTCGGCTCCGGCGCAAGCATGATCCTCTGTCCCTTGGATCCTTTGACCCTCGGTCTGCTTCGGCGGATTGGGGGTCAATTTTTTTATATTAAAATGTATCCTGCTATACTTATTTCGAAATCATGTGTTACGTGGCGGTTACGGCTTCCGCGTCATGGTCTTAGGATATTTTTCTCGAGAGTCATGTCGGGTACGCCTTGCATGAGAGTGGGGAAGGTGTCTTCAAAAAAATAACAAGAATTGGTACGTGGGACTGGTGGACTTCAATGTTGAATGTACCGTCAAGGTACCTTGTTCGATAATAAATAGGTGTTACCGAAATCAGTATTCATAGGATATCACTTCTAGTAAATTTTGCACCGGTGAACAACTTTTTT
>MHSK01000019.1 GCA_001821295.1 Candidatus Taylorbacteria bacterium RIFCSPLOWO2_12_FULL_43_20 | reverse complement strand
CCTTGGAGGGAGACCGACTGCGGTAGGGCTACTGACTTATCTGAGCCGGCGGAGACTGTGGGGGTGGAGTTTACTGTCGCAACTACACCTTTTTTGAGAATAACAACCGAATAGATATTAACTAACGCTTCCCTGCCACGGATGATGAGGGTGTGTTGTCCGGCGGAGAGCGTGAAGATCTTGGACGGATTGTTCCCGCTGGTGCTGCCTCCCCAGGAGACAAAGCGTTGTTCGAATCCTCCGGTCGTAGTCACATGCCAGGCCATCGTATCTCCTGTCGGTTCAGCATCAAAGTTGACGAATAGTGAGTTGGCGTTCTGTGATGGAGCATTGATTTTCATAGCGACAATGTACTCACCGGCCTCAGGCGCAGTGAAAGAATATGCTGCTTTTCCTCCACTCAAAACAGGCGCAGTAGACGTATTCTGTTGTGGTTGATATATGGTGCCGTTGCTCACTATGAATGGTGAGGTAATGACGCCGCTTGGCGCTGCAAATGATGCCACCACGTCATATGCACGGGTAAATATAGCTGTAACAGATTTGTGGCTGTTCATAGCAACTGTACATATACCAGTACCGGTACATGCGCCTGACCAACCACTGAAAACAGAGTCGATAGACGGCGTAACTGTGAGGGTAATGGCACTGTTTGATGCAAAGCTTTCAGCGCAATGTTTGCCACAACTGATACCTCCTCCGACAATGGAACCTGTTCCTGTACCGGACTTCTGTGTGGCGAGAATGAATTGGGTTGACGGAGCAGTAGCTATGGAAGCCAGTCCGGCTACTTCTGATACGGAAAGGGCTCTACTGTATATACGGACATCATCAAGCTTGCCCAAGAAGAATCCGGCATTGGGAAAAACATAGCTCAAGCCGGGAGTGCCGCCGTATTGATTGACGCAGTTGCCGCCATCGAGAGTATTGCGAGGATCGCCATGCATCAATGCGCCGATTGCCAGATAACTTGAGAGCTCGAGTGAAGATATGTCGGACATGGAGCGCTCGCCAAAAAGCATGCCATTGTAATATCCTTTTATAGCCGAACCATCCCACGTGATGGTGTAGAGATTCCAGCTATTCGCAGAGGAATTATTCCCAGGAAAAGTAAAGACGTCGATTTCAGCTCCGCTGTCATCATTGACTGTGAACGTATAGTACGGATCGCCATCACGATGAAGCACCCAGGTATGAGGTGTTCTTGTCTTTAATGTATCCAACACGCGATACAGAAGATCCGCACTTGCGTTGCTTGCATTTGAAATCCACAGAGAGATCGTCCCTTGTGTCAAACTGTTGATCGAGGAATTTCTGGCGACACCGAGATAGTCCCCCGCGATGTCGCACGTATTTGAGACGCGTGCAAATTGAGCCGCGCGGGATCCGTCGGGTCCAGTCGCGATAGCGGGACACTGGTTGTATGCAGTGCCGTTGAGTGCGAACGCGCTTTGGCAGTCCGCGATGGTGCCCGCGCCGGAACCATCCATAAACGGAATGGTTCTGTGGGCATCAGTTCGCGACGTGGTAAAATCATCATTATTGAAATTCCAGTGTGCCACCAATCCAGCCCACGGAAGAACAGGCGCAGTCGTTTCCTCGAAGGCGCCGATATCCCAGGCACCATCTTGACCGCGGATGTTACCCATAAGGTCTTTATCGATATCAGGAGCTATTCCTAAAAGATTGGCGCCTTTATTTTTTGCAGCAGTATCAGATGAAGACAAGCGGAAGTCTTTGCCGGCAACGCTCATAAACGAAGGCTGTGCGCTGGTGTTGGAGTTGTATATAGTAGCGTTATTGAAAAGTTCAGCATTGTCATATGTCACACCTCGGTAAGTAATTTTCTTCCCGGCTGTCACACTTGACCAGACCACGTTGTTATTATACTGAATATCCGTTTCAGAATATTCGAACCCCGTGCTAGGCCCCTTCAGTCCTGTACCCGAAGTCGGCGAATTATAGAAGATATTATTTTTGGCAACCATATTGCGCACATGTACCGTATTTGATCCAGCATAGGCATTCACGAAGTCAAACATATTACGCAGATCTCCAGGCGTCATCGTTCCCCTGGCGATAAACGTATTATTAGCTACTACCAAATTTTTCAGTTCATTATCCGCTGGAACATTTGGGCGACCGGTCTCCCAACCCAAAGACATCGCAGTTTGCACACCGTCCCCCTTCGCCGGCGACGCCAGCTTATCCATATAGATAAGATTACCGTAAATATAGACATCTCCATGATTATTCGGGTTGCCCTCCCATATTTTCAGATAGATAACCTGATCCCAAATATCAACTAGGATATTATTGTAGAATCGTGTGTGTCCCATAGGCCCGGCCAAACCATCAGCGTGAGCACCGGGATTTCTGGTCTGTCTATCAAAAAAATTATTGTGCATCGTCATACCTGGCTGACCTTCTATCATATCGTTGCCGATATCAGCAAAATAACTCCAACGCACAATGAAGGAATCGAAGGGTGGCATGCCAGACCAGGTAAGATCACCTTGCTTTATACCTGTATCTCCAATTCCATGCATCCATGTATACTCCATTATTCTAGAATGATATCCTACATTGGAATAGAAGCCGTATTTATCATCTCCGGCATCCCCGCTCTCAGGTTGTGGAAAATTCGGCCCTATTTCCATCCAGCGAATAGTCACTCCATCACCACCACCCGTGGTATTGAGTACAAAACCTTTGACTTGCCAATTAGTATTGGCTGGGACGAGTGTTTTGACCTCAAATGTCGTCGTGGGTTTGGCAGCAGTATCACTTTTGGCTCCATCAAAAATAATATAATTGTACCCGTACGCTCCTAACGAGCCGTTGATTATTACCTTGTTGTTATGTCCCGCTTCCTGTGAAGCCTTGAGACGGATAGGATTTGCGGCAGTGCCGGATCTTTGAACACGCACCTCTTCTGTATAGGTGCCCCCGCTCACCCAAATCGTATGACCGGGTTGAATGTTCACCCAATCGATGTCAGCAAATCGCTTCCACGCTCCTGCCCAAGATCTGCCATCACCAGACACTGCAACATCGCTATCTACATACCAGTTGCCGATTCCTGTTGGAGAAGATCCTGGAGGTGGAACTGTAGTTGATGCCTGTGTGATTGCTTGTACTTGTAATGATTGAGAAGAAGGGTTGTTTGCCGCATCATAGGCTTGAACAGTATAGGTATAGGTAGTGTTTGGTGTAAGTCCTGTATCAGAGTATGAAGTGTTGGCAGTTGTGGTGAGCTGAGAGCCGTTTCTGTATATGCGATAGCCAGTGACGCCGATATTGTCAATGCTTGCAGTCCATGAGAGATTGATTTGTGAGGAAGAGATTGATGTGGCGGATAGATTAGCTGGCGTGGAGGGAGCTTGGGTGTCTTCTGCTGGTGATGGCGAAGTCATTTCTCCCCCAGAGCCGAGAGCGTAAAGCTCAATAATTTCGGCTTGAGTAAGCGCGCGGTTGTAGACGCGGACGTCGTCCATATTTACGTTAAAGAAGGTCGAGCCTGTGCCGCTTTCACGAGCGAATTTAATATTCCTTGCAGAATCAGATTGCGGGGTAGCAGAACCGCCATTTGTTTGAGTAGCGTATGACACTTCCACGCCATTTTTATACATACGAACATTCGCGGCAGTATTGGAACCATCCCAAGTGACCACGTAATGATTCCATGAGTTAGTTGTGATGACTCCGCTGGCCGAAATTGAAGATAAATCAGTAGTCGTAAATCCATGAACCACAAAACTCAAACTAGAGTTTGCGACATTACCACTGCCAAATGACCACCCGTGCCCACCAGAAGAATTATCTGCTTTTGAAATATAATACCCATTTGTCTTTAATGTGGATTGTTTCGCCCAGACAGATACTGTAAGTGCGAGAGGATCATTAATGCTTGATGACTGTGTAACCTCAATAATATCATCCACCCCGTCAAAGCTCATCGCCCCACTCCCCACCTTCCCCACCACAGCAGTAGCCCCGTTCACAGTGCCGTTATTGCCGTTTCCAGAAGAATCACTGGCCGTCCCATCATCAAACGTATAATGTGCCACAAGTCCTGAGCCAGATCCAGAGATGGCGGCCATTTGACTCGAGGGTGAAATAGGGACAGATAAAACGTAAGAATCGATCTGTCTTCCTGCCCAATTGATAAAAAGCAAAGTGATGAGAAAACAGGTTCCTAATATTGCTATGCCGTGAGATGTCTTGATGGGTTGCATTGATAGGTTTAAATCTAATTTGTTATTTATAATTTACTTTTGATTTTAACATATTTCCTTTTGGGTTATTGGAAATTAAAATGTAAATATCCCTAGTAGTAGAGCAAAGCTCACTACGGGGCGCGGCAAAATGGAAAATTTTCATTTCATTATTATAATTATCTGGCATTTTTAACTTTGATTTTTTCATTTTCCATTATTATCATCTTCCCAGATTATATAACTGAATAATCTCGTCAACAGACAGCGCGCGGTTATACACCCTCACATCATCAATCAACCCGCTCCAAAAACCAATTCCGCCGAGGACACCGATGCGATTCACCGAGCCGTTGGAAGCGGAGTCGGCTAAATCAGCTTCCGATACGCCGTTTATGTATACCGACAGCGCTGAACCATCAAACACGGAACAAACATATTTCCAAAGATTGATTTTTATCGGACTGCCAATGGCGCCTTGCCCATATGAAGTTCCTCCGGCGGTGTAAGCGATAGTGAGATTGCCACTGCTCTGGACGGCGATTCTTAAGTAATTATTGGCATCGGCTGAAAAATTCAAGACGGTTCGGTAAGTTCCTCCCGAAGGAGATAGGTCGGCTGGGTTAACCCAAGCGCAGACAGAACTGGGTGAAGCATAACTGCTGATGGGATTGGAATTCACGATAATATAATCATCCCCACCATCAAAATTAAGTCCCTGCCCGATTTTGCCGGACACGGGGGAAGAAGAGCGGCTCATGTTGGTAAGCGTGCCCGTATTGCCA
>MHSK01000018.1 GCA_001821295.1 Candidatus Taylorbacteria bacterium RIFCSPLOWO2_12_FULL_43_20 | reverse complement strand
CATTCAAGACGTGCATGATGTTCACTGTTTTATTATTTCAGAATATCTCCCAGTCGCCTTATTGCCTCGCCGTAGCGTGTCCAGTCGCCTTCGCGTTGCGCTCGCAATGCCTCTTCATACGCGGACGCCGCTCTTTGTATGCGCTCCTCAACGTCTTTTGCGGGTGGTCCGTTTGAGGATGGTGTTTTTGTTGCCGCGCCCTGTTGCGATTTCCCTGCCGCACCTATTCCAAAGATTTTTGATAACCCCTCTTCCAGCGTCTCCTCCATGGCAATTTTATTTTCATACGCCACAACCACCCGTTTTAACTCGGGAATTTTTCCAGCTTCAGCCTTGAGATAGAGCGGGCGTACATACAAGAGCGATTCCTCAATCGGAATAACTAAAAGCGGGCCTTGGATTACTTGCGACCCGCCCTGGCTCCAAAGCGATATCTGCTGACTAATCTCGGAGTCTTGGTTAATTCTGCCTATAATTTGTTTAGGTCCAAACACGAGCTTGTCTTTGGGGAAACGATAGACCAACAACTTTCCGTAGCTTTCTCCATCGTTACGGGCGACCATCCAGGCGGACAGGTTGTCTTTTGCGCGGGGAGTAAAAGGCAACATCAAAACATATTCTTCTTTTTGTTCTCCCGGCAACTTCATAATAATGTGCCGTGGTTGCATCGGCGGAATTGCGCCTGGCCGGGACGCCCCCTCTCCTTCTGATGGAATGGCCGGAATTTCCCACTGATCTTCTTTGTTGTAAAAAATCTGCGGATCATCCATATGGTAGACCGAATACGCGGCAGTCTGCAAGGTAAAAATATCTTCAGGATAGCGTAAATGAGAAACCAGGCTCTCTGGCATTTCCGAAAGCGGCCGGAATGTTCCTGGGAAAATCGTGGCGTATGTTTTTAAAATAGGGTCCCCTGCATCCGCTTGATAGAAAACGACACTGCCATTATACGCATCAACCACCACTTTTACCGAGTTTCTCACATAATTTACACTCTTGCCATTCAACAACAACGGCTGGGAATAAGGATAACGGTCGCTCGTGGTATAAGCATCGGCAATCCAATACACCTTGCCATCGGCAATGACAATATATGGGTCTCGGTCAAAGGTCAAAAACGGCGCGATCTTGGCGACCCTTTCGGCAATGGTGCGGTAATACAGAATACGGCTCTCGCTGGTTATGTCATTGGACAAAAGCAGTTTAAGGGATTGAAATTTCACCGCGTAAAAGATGCGCTTTAATAACGAGTTTATTTCCACTCCGCCCTTACCTTCATATGTTGCGTAGACATTTTCTTCGCCCTTGGGGTAGTCAAACTCACGGGACTTTGTTTTGGTGATGACATAGTCGTTTGAAAGTTCGCCAAAGTAGATTTCAGGGCGCGAAATTTCGAGCTCTTTCACATCCGATTTGGGCGGTAAATCCTTAACAAATAAAACCGGCAGGCCTTCGGGAGTAACTTGATTCACCGGTCCGGCTGCCACACCGTAACCATGTGTAAATGTCAGCCGTTCATTAATCCAGTTTTTATTCGGGAGACTCTCTGAAGCCAACTCCCGTGGAGAGAGCATGATCTGGCGAATCTCTCCATCTATGATATAGCGATCGTTATCAACTTCGGCAAATTCGTAATAGGTTCTGATTTCTTGTATCTGGGAAAACGTTGATAAAAGGGGTTTCCTGTCCCACAGCCGTACATTTTTGACCGTGAGATTATTGTTCGTAATATCAGCCGCAGTGATAGGCTTGTCTCCCGAAATTTCCCGCTCCTCTATGGTATCAAGCGCAAATCCCTGACGGGTAGCGGCAATATTGTGCTTAATAAACGGCATTTCTTTCACGAGCTCATTGGGAGCAACTACGAGCTTTTGAACAAGGGACGGGATCACCGCTCCGACGAATCCCACGACAACATACAAAGAAACCGCTCCGACGAGTGGCGATAACTTTCCTTTCCATGCCCAAAAGGCAGCTAAAACTGCCGCGAACACTGCCGCAGTCATTGAAATCCACAGCATGAATATTCTCACGGTTGCGTCTGTGTATGTCGCGCCAAACACTAAACCGCTTTGACTCGTGAGTAGAGTAAAACGGGAAAGATATATCCCGGCGACAATGGTTGCCAGAAAAATGGCGAGCAATATACCAAGGTGGATTCTTGCCGCGCGTTCTATCTGCATTTGCCTAAACGATCGCAGGTTTGCGACATAGAGGTTGCCACGCAAAAAATATATAATCGCGGAGCCGACAAGCGCTACCAGCACGAGAAATTTTATTAAGCCTAAACCTAAATAAAAGACGGGGAGAGAGAAGACATAAAATCCAATGTCTTTATTAAAAATAGGATCCGTCGCACCAAAAGTCGAGCCTGCAATGAATTTCAGGATATCTTGCCAGCCGGCCGCCGCCGTAAATCCGAAAAAGAGCGCAATGACCAAGCTAAGAACAACGGCTAATTTTTTAATCAGGTGGTTGTCCAAATCCACTGACCGACCGATGAGCGCCTCCGGCAAAACCGCTATCCAAGAGATTTTTGAACGAATTGCTAAAAAGAAGTTAGTGAGTAAAAAAATAGCGGCAAAAATTCCCACTGACGAAAACAACGCTATTTTAGCGACCAGAGATTTAATAAAGATTTGTGTGTGGCCAATCTCGGAAAACCACCACCAATCAGTAACAAAGCCAATAATACTTGAAAAAAGTATGAAAACGACAAAAAGCCCAGTAAAGGAGATTCGCGTAAGATACTTTGGAATAGTCATAATGTTATCTTTCGACAGGCTCAGAATAACCCTAAATTATATCGAAGAGTTAAATAATGATAGCAGTATCTCTTGGATAGATCAAAATTTACGCAGGCGGGACGATATCTTTTCTCATTTCTGCCCTGAATGTTTTCAACTCTTTCTCGATATCATCGAGCCGCTTTTGTATGTCATTTAACATATCGAGCTCTGTCTTTACTTCCGAGGCGATTTTTTCATCCAGCCTTTTTTCTTTTTTAAGTCCCGAAATAATAATGTTGTCACCAATAAAAAACGATACAAAAAGCCCCATAGCAAGCAAGATTGCAACACTTACGAAAACAGAAACGGGGCCTGTTAAAAACGGAATAGTATCCGCAACCATCCACACGCCTCGCCAGAAAAGTACTACCGCGGCGCCGCCAACAAAAGCGTAAATAATGGGACGTCTGCTAAAGGCGGCGCGAATATTATCTTCCAATTTATCAAAAAAACTAAGCATCCTTTTCATAATTTTAATAACCGACCGCTAAAGGCAAAACAAAAGCCAAGAGAAGCAAGACAATAACAATAATAAAGATAATTCTTTTGACTTTGTCAGACATAGTTATATTAATTGCATTATATCATCTATGCTGCGATAAGTATTATCGACCTTCGTGTTCTTTCTTAATCGCAAAATAAATCTCGAGGAGAGCGAAGAGCAGGCTTAAAACGAGCGGCCCCAGTAAGAATCCGAGAGGCCCGAAAAAACCAATACCGCCCAAGATAGAAAGAAGAATAAGAAATGGGTGGAGCTGTGTTCCTCGTTCAACAAGTTTCGGCCCCAAAAAGTTGTCAACGAGACCTACTGCCGTCACTCCCCAAAGAAGAAGGCCGGCGGAAAAAAACGTTTCTCCGCTGAAGTATAGGTAGAGAATTGCAGGTAGGAGCACCAGAGCTGTTCCAATGCCGGGGATTAAGGCGGCTATGGCCGCAACGCTACCCCAAAGCGCCGCGTTGGGAACTCCGAAAATAGCAAACCCGACTGCGGTTAATATGCCTTGAACGAGCCCCACCGCAAGGCTCCCTTTGAGGACCGAATTAATCGCCAAGGCAAGTTTATTAAAAATCGTTTCGTCATGAATATCTTGCAGGGGGCTTAAAGCGACGACAACCTCTTTGAGTTTGTGGCCATCCTTAAACAAATAATACAAAGCGACGAGGAATATAAAGACACCCACCATTGCTTTTGCAACATTCGCAAAGAGCGGCCCCAGATGCTGGAGTAGCCAGCTTAATCCCAGCTTTAAGTACTGGTTAACATCAACGGAGAATTCTATCGGCACAGGGGAAAATTTTGTGAGGCTCTGCATGGTATCACCCACACCGCGAGAAAAATCGGTTGCGCCGCCATTATTGAGGAGAGACAAGTAAAGCTGTGTTGCTTCCTGAAAAATTTGTACGCTTAAAAATGCGAGAGGCGCAATAACGACGATGAGAACGGAGATGGTGGTGAGAAGCGCCGCCAGGGCACTCCTCCCTCGCGTAATAATGAACGCCTTTTTGTGGAATGGGGCAAATACGGTTGCGAACACCATTGCCAAGATAAGCGCGTAGAGAAATGGACGAAAGATGAAAAAAGCTAGAACAAAAGTTCCTACAAGGATGGCTAGTAAAAAATACAATTGTGGTTTTCCGTTATTCATATTAGATTATGAAATTATAGCTCTTAACACAAAACAAAAACAACCCCGCCGGGGCGTTCTTGTCATCTGTGGGCAACCGGGGCTTGTCATGCCAAAGGCAGATCCGCCTATGGCGGAAACTCAAATGGAGGCAGACGGGTCCATTTGCCTGGAATTTGCTTGGTTGACCTGATGAGACAATATTAGAACGTATGTACTAACCCAATAATAAAAACTACTTAGATTATATCAAAATTGCCACACACAGGACATTGGAAACCACTACGCATTGAAGTTGCATTTATAAGATTGTCAGGTTGTTGAAATACGTTGCCACATTTACTGCACTGATGTGTATTAAGCCCAACATTTAAGCCAGTAAGACCATTACGTATGTTATATGAGGATATCGTGCCCGGAATACCCCCAACTCTAAGAGAATTGAGGGCGTTTATTTGTGCCGAATCAATAATCAAGTCACCTCCTGGTGGAACAGCAAAAGTAGATATCAATGAAGCACTTAAATAATTGCTATCCTGTTTTCTCTTGACTTCGAATTCATCTATTATTTTTTTTGTGTAAGAAGCACCAAAATTCTCGTTCAACATTTCCAGTGGGTCATAATAATATCTAATGTGTTCAAATTGACTTTTTATGTTTACAGATAGTTCCAACTTACTCTTATCTTTCACGCTTGAATCTTCACAAAAATCTTCAGGATTACCGGTACTAAAATACAGCTTATATTTATCAAAAGTAGCAAGATAGTTCACCGCCGAAGCAATAATTAACGTATCGGGTTGAATATTGTCGTACTTTCTTTTTTCGTCTATAACATTTTTGTATGGTTTTTCCCTTTTTAAAAATGTTTTATAACCATCAACAAGAATTTCGGGTGTAAGTTTAAGTCCGTCACGAATTGTATTTTTATTTAAAAAGATTCCATTGACTTCTTCTTTAATCTTTTGTATATCCGAAAGCGTGACTGACCTGCTATCTTTGATCGACTTTATTAAATTTTGTTTTGCTTTATTGCTACCAATATCCTTACTTTTGTTAATAGTTTCAATGAGCTGTTTAATCGCAGTTTCTATAAAACTAATTTTTTCATTAAATTTTCTTTCGAACTCAAGTTCCACCACCTCAGGCAAAAGTAAGTAAAACTTTTTTTGATCCAATAACTCCCCAAGCTTTTCCAAAACACCAACATTGGTGATATCGAGATCAAAAAAACAGAGACTAATATAAATGTTTGAATCGATTAGTACAAATTTCTCTGTCTTCATATTGACATATCTAACAAACTTATAACCTTAATTCTTGTTTGATTATGCGGCTTTAAATGCAAAATAGCAATACCTGCTACCTCAAGCGACTGATCCGCTAAACTGTCTCTTTCGTGCTGTTGCTTATGAAGCGTCCTAATGACCGGCTGGTCGCAACATGAAATACCCATTGAACTAGCAAAAAACTTCCGACCAGGACAAGCCGAATCAGGAACTTTTGGTTAGGGAGGTGGGATGTCTCTCCTCACCTCGTCGGCAGCAATCCGCCTCGATTCGTCTCCCTGGGCAGCGCTAAATCCTGCGCTTGCTCGGATTCATCGGCACTCGCCAGACTTGTAATTTCTTCCGAAATTACTCGTCGCTCGCTCCTGCCCGTTCAAATCCCATCTAACTTCTGACACAAAATCACCCCACCCCAAAAGGGGTCGGGTGATTTTTTGGGGAGGTGGGATTTGAACCCACGACCTCGAGGTTATGGGCCTCGCGAGCTGCCAGACTGCTCTACTCCCCTACGTCGCTTACGCTCCTCGTAACCCTTCGGTTACAACATGCTCGCTCACAACGAACGAGTAAGAGTTAAGAGTATAGTATAGCTCACTAGCCCAGACGTCAAGACCCAAAGGTAGAAAACTTTAGTCCTAACCCATTCTATAATTATAATCACCACCTTTTGTCGCAATTGCGACAAAAGGTGGTATAACATGTTTGTCCCGCACCCGAGGAAACCCTCCCGCTGAACAAGACAAACACGGGGAGGAATGTGCGATGTCAACCACGGAAGCTAAAACCAAATGCCATCCGCCTGGGGTGGATGAAGCACTGCCCCGCCACGGTGTGGCAAGCGTAGTGCGTGGTAAATCAAATAGCAGAC
>MHSK01000017.1 GCA_001821295.1 Candidatus Taylorbacteria bacterium RIFCSPLOWO2_12_FULL_43_20 | reverse complement strand
GGTGTACGTTGCTCATGTCTTAAGCGTATCACGAAGCAAGGATGTATTAAAGGGGATTTGTGAGGATCAGTAGTAAGCGGTTACTATTGAGTAAATTTGACAGAAACGCTAATTGAGTGTAAAACATAATACGTAAAGTTCTTTTAAAACTTGGGAGAGTTTGCATTCGCCATAGCGGAAAGGGGCTTAAAATTAGGCTTTTCTCTGCTGTGGCGAAACTACATCTGGTTAGCACAGCTAGTAAACAATGGTGGAAAATTAAATTATGATGACGCCAACGAAAGTTGCCCCCATCGAGATAGAACACATCACTGCCGAGCAAATCGGCAGAGTGGCAGACCGTTTCTCCGAGAAGTGTCGGAAAAACAAATCGTCACTTTCCAAAGACGTTGTCCAGCTTGTCCTTGAAGACGAGGGCGATGCATTGGCGCAGGAAATGTTCGAAGCCGTGCGCAGTCGTGTTGAGCGTCGGCGTGAGATGGTCGTTCGTCATTTTAAGATCGACCCGACCCTGACTCCGGCGCAGATGATCAAGGTACTCGGCCATAAAGAGTATGTCGATGGCGACGTGCTTGCAACGATGCCCAAACATGGAGCGGATGAGGGTGACTTTTACCTTTTTCCGATCAAGCGCGATCTTCCGGTGACGGAATACGCAGCTATGCTAGAATCTCACGGTCTGGTACCACACCCCCGTGCGCAGATCCAGGTCAACATTGATGATCTATCGTTGGGCGACGAACACCCGAACGGTGTTCAATGGCAAGATGCTGACGGAAAGTTCTGTTGCGCGGTCTTCGACCGTTGGCACGATGAGCGCGGAGTCGGCGTTCACCGCTACGACAGCCGCTGGAGCAGCAACTGGTGGTTGGGTGGTGTCCGCAAGCCCGCTACAGTGTAGCGGGCAGCTCTCAGGTTTTGGATATTGTGTCCTCTTGGATACTTTGGTCTTTGACCTGAATTCGTTTGATATCAACTGTGGGTGGCTGTTTAACCCTCAAATTGGACTTGCTTCACGCAAGTCTTTTTTAATTTTTCGTGCTTTTTCATACAGTTGTATTTTATTGTCCTGCCCTTATACTATGGGAAATGGGAATATTTTCAAAAAAATTGGGTATTGACCTTGGCACCGCCAACACCTTGGTGTATGTGCCTGATAAGGGTATAGTTCTGAATGAGCCATCAGTTGTGGCGGTTTCCGAACTAGATAATAAAATAATGGCCGTGGGAATAGAGGCGAAAAACATGATCGGTAAAACACCTGACAACATTACGGCTTACAGGCCAATGAAGGATGGCGTCATCGCTGATTATAGAGTTACAGAGGCCATGCTGAGGTACTACATGAGAAAGGCCTTGGGATCGTGGAATTTGTGGAAGCCCGATGTTATGGTATCCGTGCCTGCCGGCGTTACTTCCACGGAAAAGAGGGCGGTAGTGGAGGCCGCAATAAACGCCGGAGCGAAAAACGCCTATGTGGTGAAAGAACCGATACTCGCGGCAATCGGAGCCGGTATACCAATACATGAGGCCAAAGGCAATATGATCGTGGACATCGGGGGTGGTACCACGGACGTGGCTGTAATCTCTCTCGGTGGCATTGTGTCTTCTATTTCGGTTAAATGCGCGGGTAATAGCATAGACTCAGCCATTGCGGATTACATAAAGAAGACATTCAATCTTTCCATAGGAGACAAAATGGCTGAAGATATTAAAATAAACATCGGTTCGGCGGTACCGGTAGAGGAAGAGATATCAATGATCATTAAGGGCAGGGATTTTGTGACAGGTCTGCCGCGTACCGCGGAAGTAAAAACGAACGAAATCGTAAAAGCCATAAGCAAAGAGCTGAAAGACATGATAAAAGCCATTAAAGACGTCTTGCAGGAAACCCCTCCCGAGCTTTCCGCGGATATCATTGACTCCGGTATTATTATGACCGGAGGTTCCTCCGAGTTGAGGAATTTTCCGGAGCTTGTATTCAGAAGAACGGGAGTCAAAGCAAGTCTGGCGGATGAGGCCATTTTTTGCGTGGCAAAGGGAACTGGGATCGCTCTGGAACATTTGGACACATATAAAAAAAGCATTGTGGCTAAAAGATAGTAGTCACTTTCCCTCTAACTCCCCTTCGCTCGAAGCGAGCTTCGGCGGAGCAAGAGAGGGGAAGAGGAGGGCTCTAGAATTATTTAAATTAGAGCGAATATATGTTTGATACGGAAAAAATGCACCATGCGTATTGTATTGAGGGAAAAAAAGAGGCGGTTTTGCCCGAGCTTTTGAACATGCTGGAAAAAAAATTGAAATTTGCCACAACCGGCAATCCGGATTTCCATCTTGAGGAATTCCAATCTTTGGGCATAGATGAAAGCAGGGTCATTAAGGCGATGAGCCAGTACATGTCCTTCTCTGGAACAAAAAAAATTTTTGTTATTGCCGCGTCATTCATAAATAAAGAAGCGCAGAATTCATTGCTGAAGATTTTTGAGGAACCGACTGAAGGTTGCCATTTCTTTCTTATTCTTCCGACGTCGCAAATATTATTGCCGACATTGCGATCACGAATGGAAGTGGTTAGGATGATGAAAGGGGAAGCCGAAGATGGTCGTCGCTATGCCGCGGGAAGCGCGGAGGAATTTGTTCGGGCTGATATTCCGGAGAGATTGCGAATGGCGGGGAGAGTAGCGGAAATTGAGGATAAGCGAGCCGTGATAGATTTCATCGCTGATATGGAGGCATGTTTGAGAGGACGTATGGACTCAAAAAGTTCTGATGTGTCAAAAAAAGCGGAGGCCATAGCGGAAGTGCTCAAAATGAAGCGTTATCTTTTTGACCGCGGAGCCAGCGCTAAAATGATTTTGGAATACTTGGCGCTCGTTGTTTAAGTGGTTTTCTTATAACCGCTCACGAGGCCGAGTAATCTGCATAACTACAATTTTTTTTGCTTCTGTCACTCCCGCGCTTTTTGTCATTCCCGCGAAGGCGGGAATCCAGGCTTTTATCTGCATACTCTGGATTCCCGCCTTCGCGGGAATGACAGCCATCGGGGTGTGAGCGGTTACATTTCTTTTCTTTGTCCCAATAGATCAATAGTGTATAATTTGATTATGTATAACTTTTCCGGTTTTAAAGAAAAAAGCGCGCATACGGAAGACTGGCTTAGGAAGGAATATTCAAATATTCGCACCGGCCAAGCGGTTCCCGCAGTGCTGGATGCCGTTAAGGTGGATTCATACGGCACGCAAATGCAACTCAATCAAGTTGCCTCTGTTACCGTGGAAGACGCCAAGACCTTGCGTATTGTGCCGTGGGATTCGTCCCAAATTAAAGCCGTAGAAAAAGCTATCATTGTGTCAAATCTTGGGCTGTCGCCCAGGGTCGATGACACATATCTTCGTGTGACTTTCCCTCCGCTGACGGGAGAGAGGCGTACAATGCTTGCCAAAACCGTCAAGGAGAAGATGGAACAAGCGAAAATCACTATTAGAAATGAGCGCGAAAGAATCATAAAAGATTTTCAACAGAAAGAAAAGGAAGGCGAAATGGCCGAAGATGATATCAAGAAAGCCAAGTCGGAGCTTCAGAAACTGGTAGACGAAATTAACGGCAAGTTGGAGGAGGTAATGAAAAAGAAGGAGAAAGAAATTCTGGAGTAGAATTACCAATTCCCAATTTCCAATATCCAATTTCTATAGAACTTACGCGTTTGATGTCATTCCCGCGAAGGCGGGAATCCAGGCCGCATTTGAATCTGGATTCCCGCCTTCGCGGGAATGACAAAAGAAAGTGGGAATGACAGATGGGGAAATAGTTTAAATAAACCGAATTGCGTAAATCCTATAGAGGCAAATTGGAAATTAGAAATTAGATATTAGAAATTTCAAAAAAAGGTGTCTGTCATAATATTTATAATTATTTTAGCGGTGTTGATTTTTGTCCATGAGCTCGGGCATTTTTTGGTTGCGAAGAAATCCGGCATACGAGTGGATGAATTCGGGCTCGGATTTCCTCCGCGTCTCTGGTCAAAAAAAGTCGGAGAAACGGTTTATTCGTTGAACGCCATACCTTTCGGTGGTTTTGTCAAGATTTTCGGCGAAAATCCGATGGACGACAAATCCGCGGATGAGAATGATAAAAGCCAGAGTTTTTCACGTAAAAATAGGGCTGTACAGGCGGCTGTGCTCGTTGCGGGCATCACTTTCAATATTATTTTCGCCTGGATCATCATCTCAATCGGTTTTATGACGGGTCTTCCCACTTCCGTTGACGAGACCAATAGTTCCCGAGTTCGGGATCCGCGGCTTGTGATAACACAGGTTTTGCCGGAAAGTCCGGCGGCTGATGCGGGCCTCAAAGGGGGGGACGCTATAATTTCTTTGTCCGCTGGTTCGCAAGAATTGCAAGGCGATCAAATAACTGTGGAGGAAGTGCAGAGTTTTATTTCTTCACATCCGGATACTGAAATAGAGGCGAGGGTCAAAAGGGGAGATGTTGAGGAGGTGATATCCGCTATGCCCGAATTTGGCATAGTTGAGGGTAAACCGGCTCTCGGCATATCAATGGACATGGTGGGAATTATGACTCTTCCTCCTCATCTTGCTTTCTATGAAGGCGCCAAGCTTACGGGCGGGCTCTTAAAAGCTATAACCGTAGGAGTGGCTGATTTTATCGCTAGCGCCGTTACAGGTCAGGCGAAATTGTCGGATGTTACCGGTCCGGTGGGGATCGCCGGTCTTGTCGGTGACGCGTCCAAACTTGGAATAGTTTATCTCATGTCTTTTACCGCCTTTATTTCTCTCAATCTAGCGGTTTTGAACCTCATACCTTTTCCGGCTTTGGATGGAGGCAGACTCCTATTTGTGCTCATTGAAGCCGTAATAAGAAGACCTGTCAACCCCAAGGTGATGCATCTCGTTAATTCTGTCGGCTTTGCCCTTTTGCTTCTTTTAATGTTGGTGGTAACGTATAGAGATATTATTCGGCTTTTCTAGGGGTGTATACGCGTTTGATAGCAATACCGCTTAACGACTCCGACGCTTCGGTCGGAGCCCCGACCGAAGCGTCGGGGATAGATACGAATGGGGAACACCCCATCTTTAGATAAGCACTAAGTACCAAATTACAAATTCGAAAAAGAGGAAGATGAAGAAGAGAAGACACCCCATCGCCTCGTAGACTCGGCACTTCCCCTCTAAAGAGGGGAAGAGGGGGGACGCCCTGCGGTGCCACACTTAAAATTTACTAATAATATTACGGTTAGATTATGAACATTCTCTAAGGCCTTCTAAAAACTAAAATAAAATGAGACAGTCAATATTATTTACAAAAAGCAGAAAGGAGGCTCCTCGCGATGAGATATCAGTAAACGCTTCTCTTTTGATACGCGCCGGATATATCCACAAGGAGATGGCCGGAGTGTACTCCTATTTGCCTCTCGGTTTCAGGGTGCTCAATAAAATTCAGAAAATAATTCGTGAGGAGATGGACGCTGTCGGCGGACAGGAATTGTTATTGACTGCTCTTCAGGAAAAAGAAGCGTGGGAAAAGACTGGCAGATGGTCGGATGAAGCGGTTGATAATTGGTTCAAGACCAAACTTAAGAATGATGTAGAGCTGGGGCTGGCATATACTCATGAGCCGGCAATCGCTTCAATGATGAAAGAATATGTTTCTTCCTACCAAAATTTGCCTTTCTACGCTTATCAATTTCAGACAAAATTTAGAAATGAGCTCAGGGCCAAGAGCGGGCTTTTCAGAGGACGCGAGTTTCCCATGAAGGACCTTTATTCTTTTTCCAAAAACGAGGAGGAGCTTGGCGAATTTTATGAAAAAATGATACTTGCCTACAATCGGATATTTAACAGGATTGAAATAGGCGATATGACTTTTTTGACGCTGGCCAGCGGAGGGACTTTCGGCACTCAATATTCCCACGAATTTCAGACACTAACATCATCGGGCGAAGACACGATTTATCTTCATAAGCAGAAAAAAATAGCGATTAATAAGGAAATTTATAATGACGAAGCTTTAAATAGACTGGGTGTGACAAAAGAAGATCTGGTGGAAGAAAAATCAATAGAAATTGCCAATATTTATAAATTAGGCACTTTTTATTCCGTCCCGCTCGGCCTCATGTATAAAGATAAAGATGGCAGAGATTGCCCCGTCGTTATGGGCAGTTACGGCATAGGTGTGAGCAGATTGATGGGCGCTGTGGCCGAGGTAAAATCCGATAAAAACGGCTTAATATGGCCCAAGGAAATAGCCCCATTTTCAGTTCATCTGGTCGCGCTTATCGGCAAAGATCAAAAAGTCACAAACTATGCCGAAGAAATATATAAAAAGCTAGTCGACAGGGGAGTTGAAGTTCTATACGATGACAGGGACCTCCGAGCGGGAGAGAAATTTATGGAAAGCGATCTCATTGGTATCCCTATGAGGGTTGTGGTAAGCGAAAAAACAGAGAGCCAAAAAATTGTTGAGACGAAAGATAGGACAAGCGGTGAAATAAAAAGATTGGCGTTGGCGGAGTTTTTAAACAACGCGTAAGAACTACTCTAGTGCGATGCTAATGATCGATACCAATATCCCCCTTCGCTAAGAAACTTCGGAGGGACACAGTACGAATGGTACTACTCCGACGCTTCGGTCGGAGTCCCGACCGAAGCGTCGGGGATGAATACGAATAAGAGAAGACACCCCATCGCCTTGGAAACCTCCCCCTTCGCTAAGAAGCTACGGCGGGACACAGTCGGCACTTCCTCTTTAATGAACACCCCATCGCCTCGGAAACCTCGGCACTTCCCCTCTAAAGAGGGGAAGAGGGGATTAAAAAATTTCTAATGGAAGAAGGGACACCTCATCATTAGAGAAGCGCCAAATAACAAATTACAGAAAATTGTAAATTCAAAATGAATAAAGAAAAAATTTACAATTGGCTATCGCATGATGTGGGGATAGATTTAGGCACGACCAATACGCTGGTCTATTTGCGAGGACAGGGTGTGGTATTGAACGAACCGTCGGTGGTCGCTGTCAATCAGAAAACAGGGCAAGTCGTGGCAGTGGGCGGGCCTGCCAAGGCCATGCTGGGCCGTACTCCCGCTCATATTCAAGCGGTCAAACCCTTGGTGGAAGGGGTTATCTCCGATTTTGAGATCGCGGAGGAAATGATACTTTATCTTCTGAATAAGGCGGGCAAAAGCTCCAGAAAATTTCTCGGGCCGAGAGTAGTGGTGGGTGTTCCTTATGGCATTACCAATGTGGAGACGAGAGCTGTCAAAGACGCCACGAAAAACAGCGGGGCGCGGGAAGTATATATTGTGGAAGAGCCGATGGCGGCCGCGGTAGGCATAAGATTGCCCGTGATGGAGCCGGTCGGCAATATGATTATTGATATAGGGGGAGGAACGGCGGATATCGCCGTCATATCACTAGGCGGAATTGTAAGAGCAAAGACTTTGAAAGTCGCGGGTGAGAAAATGAACGCCGATATTATTTCATACATACGAGGAGAGTTTAAAATTTTGATAGGGGAGAAAACTGCTGAAATGATTAAAGTCACTATTGGTTCCGTTGTTCCCCCGGAGGAGCATCAAGAAATGACTATTAAAGGGCGCGATCTGGTGACAGGCCTTCCGAGAGAGGTGGTGATAACCGATTCAGATGTCAGGGAAGCGATATCGCAGTCCATAGAGACGATTATTGACGCGGTTAAGGAAGTTTTGGAAATTACACCGCCTGAAATCGTCTCTGACATAATGCAAAGAGGGATACATATAGTCGGCGGAGGAGCGAAATTTCCCGGTATGAAGGAGCTTTTGGTTGAAAATGTCAAAATTCCCATCCACATAGCCGAAGATCCGTTGACTGCTGTTGCGATTGGCACCGGTATAATTCTCGAAAACATGGAAGTTTACAAAGACGCTCTAATACAAGATGAAGATGAGTTACCCCCTCAAAAGTAAAGAAAAAAGACCGAAAGCCGGATACTCGCTTTTTATTGCCGTTTTATTTTTGGTCTTTGTCGCGGTACTGAATTTTACAGCGCCCAATCTATTGCGTCCCGCGGCCCAGACGGCGGCCAAACCTTTTTTGGTTTTGAAAAATAAAACAGCGAAGCTGTTTCAGGGATTCGGACACTATATGGCTTCAAAGCGCAAACTTGCTTCCGAAAACATAAAATTGAAGCGCGACTTGGAAAGGATTTATTTGAATTTCGCGGAATTGGAAACACTTAAGGAAGAAAATTTGGCGTTGAAAGAAGAGTTCGGAAGAGAAAAGTCGGGAAAAAGGATACTCGCTTACGTTTTGAAATCTCCCGGTCATTCGCCGTATGATACTTTCATTCTGGATACCGGTGAAAAACACGGAGTGAAAAAAGGCGATAAAGTTTATCTATGGGGGTCAAACGCGGCGCTCGGATATATTGAGGAGGTTTTTTTTGGCACATCCTTGGCGCGGTTATACTCTTCGCCCGGTGAAAAGATGGAGGCGGAGCTTATTTCTGCCAATCTGATCGTGACTCTGGAAGGCAGAGGCGGAGGTAATTTTGAAGTTAAACTGCCAAAGAATGTTCGCGTGGCCGCCGGTGATCTGGTCGGCTTACCCGGATATGGCAATCCCATTCTTGGGGCCGTAGGTACCGTTGATTCAGATATCACCCAGTCGCTTCAGCTGGCTGTTATCAGAAGCTTGGTTAACGTGCAGGAGATAGACAAAGTGTTCATCTCCATAAAAGATGAGGAATAAGAAGAATAAAATAAAGAAACGAGTAGCCGCGAATTTGATTCTTCTCGCTCTGTTGTTTATCGCGCCTTGGTGGATTGTCATGTCTGTGGCCGTTTTATTTCTTTTTTATTTTAAAAATTATTTTGAAATTCTGATTTTCGGTTTTCTTTTGGATCTTTTATACGGCGCTCCTGTTTCCGCTTATTACGGAATGGGCTATGTGATATCAGTTATCGCGGCTCTGGCCTTTGCTTTGGTTGCTGTAGTCAAAAATCGGCTTGTCTTTTATGATTAGATTTACACGCGTACTTTGTCATAGACCGGAAGGTTTCCTCTTCTCCCCCTTTTTCTCCTTTTTTGAATTTACGATTTTTTCGTATTTCTCCTTCAAATTCTTCAGGATGGTGAGCTTTTTACCCTGAGCGAAGTCGAAGGGGTCGAACCAGGATTTCGTGCTTCGTGCTTATCTAAAGATGAGGTGTCTTCTCTTCTTCTCCCCATTTGTATAATTAGTATGCATTCGTATATTACTTTGAATTACGAAACTCGTCGCAGGCAGGGCTTTTGCGGAACATTGCGCAAGCCGACGGGCGAGCATAGGGATTTTTTAGCAAAAAAATACCCGTGTTCCGCAAAAGCCCTGCCGAGAAAAGAGTTTCGTAATTCACAATATATTAGCATTGCGCCTATTCGTATTCATCCTCGACGCTTCGGTCGGGGCTCCGACCGAAGCGTCGGAGTCGTATATTAGTATTTATGTTTTGGAAAAAAATAAAAAAGCATTTCAGAAAACAAGAAACCGAAATTCATCCGGATGAGATTTTTTTGGACTCTAGAAATTTACCCGAGTTTGACACTTACCAATTTGAAGGAAGAATAGAGCGGCCTATTTCCACTCGCATGCATGTTTTTATCGGCGCGGTTTTCTTATTGATAGCCCTGGTTTTTCTATCTAGACTGGTTTATCTTCAAATAAACAAGGGTGAAATTCTAAGGTCTTTGTCTGAGAATAACAGGTTGCGCCACAGTTATATTTTCGCGGAAAGGGGGGTGGTTTATGACAGGCGGGACAAACTTATGGCGTGGAATGCCAGTCATCCGGAAGGTGAGCAGTTTTCCATCCGACAATATACGGACGCGGCTGGTGTTTCCTTATTATTGGGCTATGTGAAATATCCAGGCAAGGACAGCGCCGGGTTTTATTACAGCGATCAATATGACGGCAAGGATGGGGTTGAGAAATATTTCAACGCGGAGCTTTCAGGCAAAAATGGCTTGAAAATCATTGAGACAGACGCGGTGGGACGAGTTGTCTCCGAGAATATTATTGATCCTCCGGTCTCCGGCAAAACACTCCACCTCTCCATAGATTCAGAGTTGAGTGAGGCCTTTTTTGTGGAGATTGAGAAATTGGCTCTGGAAATAGGATTCAAAGGCGGGGCCGCCGCCATTATGGACATAACCAACGGGGAAGTTGTCGCTATGACCAGTTATCCTGAATATTCTTCCGATGTCTTGTCGCAAGGTAAGGACAAGAAAACAATAGAAAGTTTTATTAATGACGGCAATAATCCCTTTTTGGATCGGCTTAGCCGCGGGCTATACACACCTGGTTCCATCATTAAGCCCTTTATCGCCATAGCCGCGCTTGCGGAGGGGGTCATAGACCCTTCAAAGAAGATCGTAAGCACCGGATCTATAACCTTGCCCAATATCTACGACGAGACCAAAAGCACTGTGTTTAGAGACTGGAAAGCTCATGGGGCGGTTGATATGAGAGAGGCGATAGCCGTGTCTTCCGACGTGTATTTCTACGAAATTGGCGGGGGGTATGAAGAACAAAAAGGTCTCGGCATTACCTTGATTGATAAATACATGCGCCTGTTCGGTTTCGGCAGGGAACTGCCCGTTCCGTATTTCGGCGGAATGGCAGGAACCATTCCCAACCCAAAGTGGAAAGCGGAAAATTTTGAGGGAGAGGAGTGGACGGTGGGGAATACGTATCACACATCTATTGGACAGTACGGTTTTCTTGTTACTCCCATGCAGGCGCTTGTGGCTACCGCCGCCGTTGCCAATAACGGAAGGATTGTTTATCCCGAGATTTTAAAAGGCGTAACGTCGGGTGAATCCGGCCAAATTGATCTGGATAAAAGTTATTTTGAAGTGGCGAAAGATGGAATGCGGTTGTCTGTCGTCATTGGCACCGCGTCCGCTCTGAATGTTCCATATGTGAAGTTCGCGGGAAAGACGGGAACGGCTGAGTTGGGCGCGGCAAAACAGTATGTCAATTCGTGGGTTACCGGTTTTTTTCCTTATGATGAGCCGAAATACGCATTTGTCGTTATTATGGAAAAAGGGCCGAGAGCCAATACGGTAGGCGCCTCGGCGGTCGCTCGCAGATTTTTTGACTGGGCTTCAATATACCGCCCTGACCTGTTTGAATAATATAGGACTTACGTAGTCGGCGCATTTCTTCGTTGCTTTGGTTATCCACAGCTCTGGTTGCGAAATTATGCCGGATGTTTAATATATACAACAGAAGTGCTAGACCTGTGTGTGCTTATAAATGTTAAGTTGTGTGTGGCTACACAACGGCACGCATTAAGGTGGCGCAAATCGAAAGGCGCAGTATGAAACAAAACAGAGCTGGTCCGGTCGTGATCAGTGAAGCGAAGGAACAGGCCAGAGTTGTGGATGCAAGCTCCTATCGGAGTATTCGCGCCTCTGTTCGCCTTAACCGTCAACCCCGTTGCCCAGCCTCCGACTAGTGTTCTGGGCTGCGAAAAATGCCGCGGTCACCTCTGGTGATCGCGGCTAAAATTTTACACGACTTCCTCTTCCCCTCCCTTGCTCCGCCGAAGCTCGCTTCGAGCGTAGGGGTACGAGGGATGGGGTGATTCGTATCCATCCCCGACGCTTCGGTCGGGGCTCCGACCGAAGCGTCGGAGTTGTATATTCGTATTAATTCGTATATTGGTATTGTTATTTGGTGCTTGGTGCTTACCGTAGGGTTGTAACCCTGTGGTTGCATTGACTCTTCCGGTTTATAAATATAGTATTAAGCTGTTATTGTTTTATAATTACGCAGAATTCCCCACAGTTCTGCTGTGGGGTATATTTATTGACTTCTCCAAAATGGGTGGAGTTTAGCCGTTTATAGTAGATATCGCTTAACGAAAAGCGGAAACGAAGTTAAAACGTTCTGTTGTCATTAATAGCTTTTATATAAACATGCCAGATCAAAAAGAATACTTATCAAAGCAGAAATTTCAAGAGTTACGCGAAGAGCTGGAGCATTTAAAAAAGGTCAAAAGGAAAGAGGTGGCGGAAGACCTTGAGTATGCCAAATCCCTGGGTGATTTGTCCGAGAACGCGGAATATCATGAGGCGAGAGAGCTTCAGGCGAGTATAGAAGACAGAATACTGAAGCTTGAAAATATTTTAAGCACCGCGGTGATCATGACTTTGCATCACACGGAAATCGCGGGAATTGGATCTACGGTGACAGTGGCGAAAGAGGGCGAGGAAAAAAAACCGTTTAAGTTTGAAATGGTCGGTTCCGAGGAGTCGGACATTTCTGCCGGCCGGCTTTCCGTGCATTCTCCCATGGGTGAAGCGATGATAGGAAGGAAAAAAGGAGACATGTTTTCTTTCGTATCGCCAAAAGGCAAAATGAATTATAAAATATTGGAAATAGAATAAGACCACGCGTTTCGACTTATTCAAACCATTCCTTATCTGTCATTCCCGCGAAAGCGGGAATCCAGAGTATGCAGATAAAACCCTGGATTCCCGCTTTCGCGGGAATGACATAAAACTCGCAAGTCTTGTAAATTAAACGCTAGGTCGTCTCTACATACCACATGGCATCCATAGAAGAAATAAGAAAAACTCGGCTTGAAAAACTTGAGTATTTAAAAAGTCAGGGTATTCAACCGTATCCCTCCTCAACAGAAAGAAATACGTCCAATATAAAAGCGATTGATGATTTTGATAAACTTGCCGGAAAAGAAATTATTCTGGCAGGGAGGATAATGTCGGAAAGGGCGCAGGGCGGTCTGGTTTTTTTCAATATTTATGACGGCACATCTTCCTTTCAAGCATTGATAAAAAAAGATGAAATTGAGGAAGCTTCGTTTGATTTGTTTATAAAAACGGCGGACATAGGTGATTTTGTGGAAATAAAAGGAGATTTGTTTCTCACTAAACGAGAGGAAAAAACTCTTAAGGTGAAAGAATGGAAGATGCTCGCCAAAAGCTTGATGCCTTTGCCTGAGAAATGGCACGGTCTGAAAGACGTGGAGGAAAGGTTTCGTAAGCGATATCTAGACATACTTTCCAGCCCCGATGTCCGTCGAAGATTTGAAATACGATCATTGATGGTTAAGCGTATCAGAGAGTTTTACGACCGGGCGGGATATATGGAAGTTGAGACTCCTGTTCTCCAGCCGCTTGCTGGCGGCGCTACCGCTCTGCCTTTTAAGACTCGTCACAACGCTCTGGAAACAGATTTTTATTTGACTATCGCCCAAGAGCTATATCTTAAAAAGCTCATTGTCGCGGGATTTAACAAGGTGTACGAAATAGGCAGAAAATTCCGCAACGAGGGAATAGACGTTACGCATAATCCGGAGTTTACTATGCTGGAGTCCAATGAGGCGTACGCGGACGCCGCGGGACAGATGAAATTCATAGAGGAGTTGTTTCGCGAAGTGACGCGAAATGTGATCGGCAAGCCGGAGGTTGTCTATGGTGGCAATACGGTGAATTTTGACAAGCCGTTCGCGGTCAAAACTTTTTTCGGCCTTATTAGAGAGCATTCGGGACTCAACAATCCGGAGCAAGCAAGCAACGATGAGCTCAAAGCGGAAGCTTTAAACATGGGAGTTAAGATGGAAAACCGGAATACTCGCCAGGCGTTTTTGGACGGCATTTATAAGAAAGCAGTTCGGCCAAAATTGATTCAGCCGACTTTTATTATTGATTATCCCGTGGAGTTCAACCCTTTCGCAAAGCGTAAGCACGATAACCCGTCACTCATAGACAGATTCCAGCTTATCGCGGGAGGACTTGAGCTAGTCAACGCTTTTTCAGAGCTCAACAATCCAATTGATCAGAAAGAAAGGTATGAGGATGAGGAAAGGAAGAAAAGGGAAGGTGAGCCGGAGATTTCTCCATCTGATGCCGATTATTTGGAGGCAATGGAACATGGTATGCCTCCAAACGGGGGTATAGGAATCGGCTTGGATAGATTTGCCATGCTGTTAACCGATGTAAAAAATATCAAGGAGGTGATCCTTTTCCCCACGCTCAAGCCCAAAGGATGAACGAGTAAGCGGTTTTTCCTGAAAAAAGCCAAACACCAGTGTTTGGTTTTTTGTTTGTAACTGCTCACAAGACCGAGTGGTGTCATTCCCGCGAAGGCGGGAATCTAGGCCATATTTTGATCTGGATTCCCGTTTTCACGGGAATGACAGAAGAAAAGAAGGCTGTGGTGTGGCCATTACTCGGTCTTGTGAGGAGTTACTTTTGTTTTGCTGGACAATTTTGTTTTTTTATATTCTACTGTCAAAAATCGGGTTTTTGTGCTTGCAAGTGGTATAAAGTGTTATAAAATGTATACAAGTGGGAAAAAGTGGCATAGAAGAAAAAATATGAAAATATATCTAGAAAAATACCATGTAATTTGCGGGAATCTTTCTTATGAATTAGAAATCTTGCTCTCTGACTTGAAAGTCAGAGAGCTTGTACGTGTGCCTATAGTCAACAATGAACTTCCCGCTAAGGCGAATAATCGTCAAAAAGGGGAGGAGGAAGCATGCTCATAGGAGAGTACACACACAGCATTGATGGCAAGAATCGTCTATCAATGCCTTCGAAATTCAGAAAAGAAATGGGGAAAAATGTAGTTTTAACCCCCGGTCTTGACGGATGTCTGTTCGTTTTTACGGCCAAACAATGGGAACACATTTCTGGCAAACTTTCCCAAGGCAGTTTCTTGCAGTCAGACTCCAGAAGTTTCAACAGGTTTATGTTTGGAGGAGCGGTGGAAGCTGAAATTGATTCAATTGGCAGAGTGCTCGTGCCGGATTTTTTAAAGGACAGGGCGGGTTTGGGAGAAAAAGTGATCATTATCGGAGTGCAGGACAGAGTTGAAATTTGGAACGAGGACGCGTGGAAGGAATACAAAAAAATGGTAGAAAAGCAGGCTGACTCATTGGCGGAAAAGCTGGGAAGTTTCGGCAGTGTATTGTGAGCCGTATGGTGAAAAAACACAAGCATGAACGCCGAGACCATTCACAAAACAGTTCTTTTAAACGAATCAATAGACGGACTTCGGCTCAAAGTGGGGGAGGTCTTTCTGGACGCGACCATAAACGGAGGCGGGCATAGCGCCGAGGTGGCCAGAAGATTTGCCGGATCGGTAAAAATTATCGGCATTGATCTGGATGGTGACGCTCTGGAACGCGCCGGGAAACGGCTCGAAGCCGGTGGAGCTGATTTTATGCTGAAGAGAGCAAATTTCCGAGATATACGCACGGTTGTCGGCGAAATCGGATCAGCGCCGGATAAGATATTGTTTGATCTCGGATGGAGTTCAGATCAAATGGAATCAGGTCGCGGGTTTTCATTCCAAAAGGATGAGCCGCTTCGGATGACATACTCAAAGGAGAGCGATGGCGAAGCGGTCACGGCTCGGGAAATACTGAACAGTTGGGATGAAGAAAATATCGCTGACATAATTTACGGTTTTGGCGAAGAGCGTTACGCCAAAAGGATAGCCAAAGCCATAGCCGAGGAGAGGCAGAGAAACCCCATAAACACCACATTTGAGTTCGTAGAGATTATTTACCGAGCAATACCTGCGGCTTACCGCGGGGGGAAAATACATTTTGCCACAAAAACCTTTCAGGCACTGCGTATGGCGGTCAATGATGAACTGCCGGCTCTGAAGGAAGCCCTGAGCGGGGCGTTTGAAGTACTAAGGCCGGAGGGCAGGTTAGCGGTAATTTCATTTCATAGCTCGGAAGACCGCGTGGTAAAAAGATTTTTCAAAGAGTTATCTTCGGACCGAAAGCATGTCTTGGTCAACAAAAAACCGATTACGCCCTCCGTTCAAGAAGTCAAGTCAAATCGAAGGGCGCGAAGCGCAAAATTAAGAATCATAGAAAAGCATTTATGACAAACGCCGGATTAAAAAAATTTCAAAACAATAAAAAACTTTTTTGGTATCTCCTCATGGCGATAGTCGTTGCCGTTTCTACGTATGCCTATTTTGTAAATCAGGCCGTTTATGCAGTGGCGGAACGCGAGAAAATTGAAACCAAAATCAGCGCGTTAAACTCAAAACTGGGTGAGATAGAATTCAAATATATAGCTCTCAAGAACGAAATCAGTCCCGAATATGCCTATTCCTTGGGTTTTCATGATGTAAAGAACCAAAATTTCATATCTAAGAAAGACAATGCTGATGAGCTGTCTTTGAAAACCGGCCGGTAGCCGGTACGGATTATGGGAACTTCACTTGTAAGGATCAGGATTCTCTCAATAGGAATTGTACTGTTTGCGCTGGTTTTGAGTTCAAAACTTTATATGGTGCAGGTAGTACGGGGCGAAATGTACAGCGAAAGCGCCGAGAGGCAATACTATAATCCTGAGAGAAATCTTTCCGATAGGGGAAATATATATTTCACTGACAAGGAAGGAAAACTGGTATCTGCCGCGACGCAGAGAGTCGGTTTTACGCTGGCGATAAATCCGAGTTTGCTTGAAAACGCAGAGGATGCGTATCAAAAAATAAATTCAATATTACCGATTGGCTATGACAATTTCATCGCTCGAGCATCCATAGAAAACGATCCCTACGAAATAATCGCGAAGAAGGTTGAGGAAGAGAAGGGGCTCGACATAGCCGATTTTGGTATTGATGGGGTATATTTGCACAAAGATAAATGGCGCATTTATCCGGGAGACAGACTTGCCGCCCATGTTTTGGGCATTGTGGGATATAAAGGCGATGAACTCGCGGGGCGGTATGGTTTGGAAAGTCACTACGAAAATATATTGAGGAGAAGGAATGAGAATCTGTACGTGAATTTTTTTGCGGAGATATTTTCAAATGTAAACAAAGCAATAGTTAAACACGATGATCTTGAAGGTAATATCGTGACGTCAATCGAGCCCAATGTTGAAATAACTCTGGAACGGCAACTGGAAAAAATTTCAGAAAAATGGCATTCCGAAATCACCGGCGGAATTATCATGAATCCACAAACCGGAGAAATTTACGCCATGGCTGTATATCCGACTTTTGATCCCAACGCTTTTCAAAACGAAAAAACCTCGGACATATTCTCAAATCCAATAGTGGAAAATGTCTACGAAATGGGATCAATAATTAAGCCCTTAACCATGGCGGCCGGTCTGGACTCCGGAGCTGTTACCGCCGACACGTTTTATGAAGACACTGGATTCGGTATCTTAAACAACACCAGATTTTCAAACTATGACGGAGTTGGCCGCGGGTGGGTTTCCATGCAAGAAGTATTGAATCAATCACTCAACACGGGAGTCGCTTTTGTCGTAAAAAAGATGGGAAAAGAGAAATTTGCCGAGTACATGTTCAATTACGGTCTTGGCGAAAGAACGGGTATAGATTTGCCCAACGAGTCTTCCGGTCTTGTGGAAAATTTGCACAGCCCCAGGGATATTGAATATGCTAATGCCTCGTTCGGCCAAGGCATTGCCATGACACCTATTGCTACAGCCAGAGCTCTGTCAGCGTTGGCCAATGGCGGTATCTTGCCGCGGCCTCGCGTCGTCAGTGAAATTGATTATAAAATCGGTTTTTCCAAAAAATTATCCGCGGAAAACAGCAACAGAGTTTTAAAAAAAGAAACAGCTGAAGAGATAACAAGAATGCTTGTTGAAGTGGTTGATACATCTCTCCTTGAAGGTACCGTAAAGCTGGACAATTATAGCGTAGCGGCAAAGACGGGAACGGCGCAAATTCCGGACAAAATTACCAAAGGTTACTATGATAACCGCTTTCTGCATTCTTTCTTTGGCTATTTTCCGGCCTACGATCCGAAGTTTATGGTCTTTTTGTATACAGTGAATCCGATCGGAGCGAGGTACTCTTCAGAAACGCTTACCCATCCGTTCTTTGACATTACGGACTTTTTGATTAATTATTATGAAATACCCCCGGACCGGCAAGAATATAATCAATAATCATGAATTACAAAACTCTTTATCTTGGCCGGACTTTAGCGGAACATTGCGTCAGACAATGTGTGCCCTCCTCTTCCCCTCTTTAGAGGGGAAGTGCCGAGGTTTCCGAGGCGATGGGGTGTTCATTAAAGAGGAAGTGCCGACTGTGTCCCGCCGTAGCTTATTAGCGAAGGGGGAGGTTTCCGAGGCGATGGGGTGCTCCCTATTTCGTTGGAGATTTTCGCAAAAGCTCTGCCTTCGACGAGTTTTGTAATTCAAAGTCAATAGGTATGAAAAACATTCTAAAAGAAACCATAATAAACATTCTGACTTTTGAAGCGAAGCTTGCTATTAAAAAATATAAGCCGAAAATAATCGGTATAACCGGCAGTGTGGGGAAGACATCGGCGAAAGACGCAGTTTATCAGGTGCTGGCAAGGCAATATTTCGTCCGTAAAAGCGCGAAAAGTTTCAATAGCGAAATAGGTGTCCCGCTTACCGTGTTGGGATTACCGAACGGCTGGAACAACCCTTTTGTCTGGTTGGGTAATATCGTGAGAGGAGCCGCGCTTGTTTTATTACCGATGGACTATCCAACATGGCTTATATTAGAGATTGGCGCGGATCGTCCGAATGACATAAAGAATATAACAAGATGGATTAAGCCCGATATTGCCATTATCACGCGTTTCGGCGACCTGCCGGTTCACATTGAGTTTTTCAATTCAAAAAAACAATTAATAGAGGAAAAAAGTTATTTGGTATGGGCATTAAAAAAAGAAGGAGTTTTGATTGTGAACAATGATGATCCGGACGCCCGAAAGCTCGGTTCCGAATTCAATGGCAAATTGACAGTCGGCATAGAAAATCAAAGCGATATTACGGCGTCTCACGCGATGATGAGTTATAGGAAAGACGATAAGGGCGAGGAGTGTCCGGTAGGATTGAATTTTAAAGCAAATTTTTTAGGCAATAGCATCCCTGTATCTCTTACCGGGGTACTGGGCGCGCAGCATATCTATCCCGCGCTTTTTGGCATTGCCACTGGAATTTCATCCGGATTAAGCGTGCTTTCCGTGTGCGATTCATTCAGTAAATTCACCGCCGCGCCGGGGAGAATGCGTCTTGTACCCGGAATAAGAAATTCAATAATTATTGATGACTCCTACAACTCATCGCCTGTAGCTCTTGAAGAGGCGCTTAAAACCCTGCGGGATATTTCCGTAAAGAAGAGGAAAATTGCCGTGTTCGGAGACATGATGGAGCTCGGAGCGTATTCAAAGGAGGCTCACGTAAACGCGGGAAAAATGACTTCAGCGATATGCCATACTTTGATTACAGTCGGTTTGAGGGCCAGGGATATCGCGAGTGGCGCTCTTTCCGGCGGTATGAGTGAAAAAAACATATTGCAGTTTGATAATGTCATGCAGGCGGCTAAGTACATGGATGGAATCATAGGGGAAGGGGATATCGTATTAGTGAAGGGTTCGCAGACGGCGCGGCTTGAAAAAATAGTGGAGGAGATAATGGCTTTTCCCCGAGATAAGGAAAAAATTCTCGTGCGCCAAGACGCGGCATGGAAAAAGCGATAACTGGCTGGGCTCGGTGGGCGGAATTCCTACCCAGACTCAGTATGAGAGAATCCACCTCACCTCGTTCGAGCCTGAGGGGGGTGTTTAGTTTCCAACGGTATACTTCACAATGAAATATTGAAAATTATTCAGACTGGAAAATTATAATTTTAAACCGATCTTCGTAGTCTGTTATATAAATCCAGACCTTGAGGGCGTTGCTGGCGTCATCGCGTACGGCGAGGTGGTAAACCGTTTCGTTTTTTGGTAGATTGTAGGTATTCGGAATAGTATTGATGCGCGCTTAGCTCAGTTGGTAGAGCATCTCATTGACGTTGAGAGGGCCGGGGGTTCAAGTCCCTCAGCGCGCACAAAATAATGAGCGGAGCGAATATATTTTGTGACGCGCTAGCAAAGCACCTGCGTGCTTTGCGCGAGGGACTTGAAGGGATTTTTGATGTTTTTTCAGCAGAAAAAACCAAAAATCCGGGGTCGAGGAAAAAACTTGCGGCGGCAAGTTTTTGAGGTGACCAAGTCCCTCAGCGCGCACAAATTGAGTCTGCGAAATTTGAAGCGCTGAGCAAGCAAACTGCTTTGCTTGCGTAGGGACTTGAAAGTCCCGGAGCGTGCAAGAATGTCAACACTTAGTGTTGACATTCTATTCGTATCTAAGCGCCTCAATAGGGCTTTTCTTGGATGCGCGTCGGGCGGGGAAAATTCCGAAAATGAGGCCGATTCCTCCGGACACTGCTATTCCTAGAGCCGCGGCTTTCGTGGAAAAAACAAATGACCAGTCAAGGTTAAGTGTTTTGCTCAAGACAATGGATACCGTAAATGAAAACAAAGCGCCCAAGATAATTCCTATGACTCCGCCTATGATCGTAAGCATCACTGCTTCAAGAAGAAATTGATAAAGTATGTCAGCCGGTCTAGCGCCTAGGGCCTTTCTCAGTCCTATTTCTCTGGTTCTTTCAGTTACAGACACGAGCATGATGTTCATTATTCCTATACCTCCCACTATGAGAGAAATTGCCGCTACCGATCCGAGAAGAGTCTGCAATACGCCCGTGATCGTGCCTACTCTGTCTACTATATCTTCCTGCGTCGTAATGTGAAAATCGTCTTTTTCAGGATCGGTGATAGAGTGCAGATTGCGGAGTGTTATTTCAATGTCCTTGGCGGCTCTGGGTACTGCCTCGTCGGTGCTGATCTCGGCCATGATCAGATTGTAATGCCGCGAACCCGATATGTAGTTCAGGGCTGTTGTGTATGGAATAATTGCCACGTTGTCTACGTCAAAAAAAGCCACTTGCCCTTTCTTCGGAAAGACGCCGATGACCCTGAAATTTTTATTTTTGATTTTTATATTCTCACCTAGCGCGTCGGACGGGCCGAAAAGCTCTTCTTTGACATTGTAGCCGATAACCACGGAGTTGGATCCTGATAAAACATCATCATCTGATAAAAAGACGCCTTGTTCCGGGAAAATGGACAGCATTTCCGCATAAAGCGGAGAAGTGCCGAGCACGTTTGTGTTTTTTGTTTCTCCGCCGCGGCTCAATATGGCAGGCACCATGACGGCCGGAGCCAGATCTTTGAGATCGGGTATGTTTCTTTTGTTCAGGGCTTTCAGCTCGCGATCTTTCAATGAGTCTGACAATATCTGAGTGAAATCGGAAGGTCCCTCGGGTTCTCTGCCGGGTTCAATAAAAATTATGTTAGCGCCCAGCCCTTTGATCTGGCTCAATATCAGTCCTTTTGCTCCCTCGCTTACTGAGACCACTATTATGATAGCCGTTATTCCGATAACGATACCGAGTATGGTAAGGGCCGATCTGGTTTTATTGGCCCTCAAGGATTTAAACGCTGATTTGAATGTATGGGCTGTTCTCATGCGTGTTACTTTATGAAAGTCTTGGCGAGTCGTCTCGTCGCGATTTTTTCGTCTTTTTCAATCTTGCCGTCTCTGATATTGATAATTCTTTCCGCGTGTTCCGCCGTTTCTGTCTCATGTGTAATGAGGATAATTGTCCGCCCTTCTTTCTGGTGGACCTGTTCGAGGGTTTCCATGACCATTTGTCCCGATTTGGAATCAAGGTTTCCTGTCGGCTCATCGGCGAATATCACTTCAGGGTTTGCGACCAAAGCTCTTGCGATTGCCGCTCTTTGTTTTTCACCTCCCGATAATTCGTTCGGTTCGTGGTTTATCCTATGCGAAAGCCCTACGGACTCCAATGATTTTCTCGCCCGTTCATCCCATTCTTTCTCGTCTATTTCTGAATAGAGCAAGGGCAGTTTAACATTGTCCAGTACGCTCGCGCGCGCAAGAAGATTGAAGGCCTGGAAAACAAAGCCGATTTTCCGGTTTCGCACTTTTGCCGATTCTTCTTCCGTGTAAGATGATGTCTCTTTTCCTTCAAAAAGATAATCTCCGGACGAGTACGCGTCAAGGAAACCGAGAATATGAAGCAGTGTTGATTTGCCTGATCCTGACGGACCCATGATTGCCACAAATTCTCCTTTCCTTATCTGAAGTGATATGTTATCAAGAACAGGCGTAACTGTTTGCCCGTCTCTGTACTCTTTACAGATATTTCTTGTCTCAATCAGCGGGGGCATATTATTCTTGTTTATCAAACACGACAATCTGTTCTCCTTCTTTGATTCCGGAAATGATCTCTCTATAACTGTCCGCGCCTCTTATACCGGGAACAACTTTCTTTTTTTCCACATCGGTTCCCGACGCTGTTACAACTCTTACGAAATATTCCCCTTTTTCTCGTATTACAGCCCGCTCGGGAATCTTGATAACGTCTTCTTTCTTTTCCGTGGAGATGTCTATGTTGGCCGTCATTCCGGATAAGATTCTTGAGTCATCGGAGACGAATACCAATTTGATTTTATATGTAGAAATGCCTTCTTGAGCGGTTTCGGCAGGATCAATGCTTGCCACAAAAGCTTCAAAAATCTCATCTTCTCCATAAGCGTCAAGTGTAACTTCGGCGGTGTCTTTTACTTTGACTTTTGCGATGTCGGATTCAGGAACAAATGCTTCAATCTCGTATTGCCCTGATGATATCATTTTTACGATAGGGGAATTTGTTGAAGCTATCTCTCCAGTTTCGGCGTTTACGGCAACCACCGTACCGCTAAATGGCGATGCTATCCATGTTTCGCTCAGGCGGTCTTCAATGCTAGCGATGTTTGCTAGAGCGGATTTCACCTGGAGATCAGCAAGGCGGATTTCCTCCGGGCTTGAATTTGCCGACGTTTTAAGATAATTATTTTTTGTGAGACGTATTGCCGATAATTCGTTTACTATGGCAGAGCGGGCGGTGTGCAAATCCGACCGCAGTCCTTTATATATGCTTTCTTCAGTCGCGGAAGTGTATGTTTTGGAATCCAAAATGTCACCGATGCCTTGGACCATACTATCGGCATTCATCAGTGTTGTTTCAGCGATGTCGAATACTTCGTCAACATCGGAAGAAAAATTTTCCGCTGTGCTTTCGCGCCAGATTTTTAAATCGGAGTTGAGCATTCTCTTTTCGCGGTTGATGCTGATCTGCTGATCAGGTAAGCCACTGACAAAATATTTAGCGTTTCCGTCATGGATTTCTATGCCAAAATGTGGGGATTGTCGCGAGTCACCGAAAAACTTGTCAACGTATGTTCTTACAGTATTATCGGTTTTCGTATACGCTTCCTTCAAACTTTCTGTGTATTGATTGAGCGCGCTCAAAACGGCGGCTTCATCGGGTGAGATGTTATTGCCGTTTTTCGCTATTCTGGCTCCCGCCCTTTTTATATTTTCCAGGTTGATTTTCTCCGCCTCTAATGCGATTTTGGCGCGTGACAATTCGGCGCGAATATCAGAGTCATCCATAGAGACCAACACTTTACCTTTGTTGACCTTATCGCCGACTTTGACGCTGATCGCGTTGATTTTGCCTGCCCTTACAAACCCGAGCGAAACTTCCTTTGAGGGCTTCACTGTGCCGGTTATGCTCACGACTTCAACAATATCGCCACGTTGCGCGTTCTCCAGTTCATAGCGCGATAGAGGATCCTCCTCTCTGGATACGAAGAAAACGGCGAGCGCGATGATGCTGAGCGCGGCTATGATGACGAAAATTCTCTTTTTCTTTGTTTTAAGCATAATTTGTGATTTAATGCTATATTAACACATTATCTAAATAAAGTAAACCCCTTTAATAATCTTACATATTTATAAATACGCCACTCGTCCGGCGCGTTTGTTTCAGCTAGCGAGGAGAGGAATAGGTGCCCCCACTCTTCCCCTCTCATGCTCCGCCGAAGCTCTTCTTAGAGCGAAGGGGAGTTAGAGGGGAAGTCCCAGCATCTTCTTTTATCGGGTAAAAGAAGATGCTGGGGATGGGGTGTTTCTCATTCGTGTGCGCTTTTCGTTAAGCGGTATCTACCATAAAAAAAGACAAGACGTATGTCTTGTCATCCAAATTGAGCCGTTTGTTGTTCCTTTTTTGCCTCTTCTTGTCTTTTGCGGAAACCCTCGGCGCCTCCCTTTTCAATATAATGTGCCATGGCTTGTTCCTCGGTGACGTCCGATACCGGACATTCAAGGCGGAGTGCCGCGTATCTTCTGTTGTCATCTCCGTACGCTTCAACTGCTTGCGCTAATGACCGGATGTGAGAAATAAGCATTTGTGTCTGCTGAATACAATACTGACATTGGTCCGTTAACGCTACGCGCCTAAGTTTGTCAAAGGTGTTTTCTGCCTTTACCACATATATGACTGCTCGAGTGTGCATTTTGTAAAGTTTTGTTGATTGTGATCTCTGATACAGATTTTATACCTACTGAACCTTAAATCAAGCGCATAAACCAAGTGGCGAGATGGTACGTACGACTAGGTACTTTTGACGTATTTGTTAAGTTATATTAGAATATACGGCAGTCTGAACATGACGTTCAGAAGTACTCAAACAGTTCCTAGAAAGGAGAGAAACCATGCGTGGGAAAGCTTCTGAGTTCTTTATGATAGTTGTAAGGAACGGATTCTTCGCTATCTTTGTCGCCCTGATTTTCTACTTCATCCTTGCGATTGCCTTTGTCTTCGCCATGATCCCAGTTACGTTCATTGTTGGTGACGAAGTGGCGCAGAAGATCACGAACTTCGTCGGTATAGATCTTGGCTATAAATTCGTTTACGCCATCGTATTCATTTCGATGGTACTGGACGACCTTGGTCTTCCAAACATCGAGACCTTTTTTATATGGTGGGGACGGAAACAACGTCGTTGACTCATTGCCGCTAACTTCCATCATCATGGCCGTCAATCCTTAATTGAATGACGGCCACTTTCTTTTTCTGAATTCAAAGAGAGAGAATCTGTCGCCAAAGATGGAAGCTGCTGATCGAGGGCGAGTGGAGAGAAGATTTCCGGATGCAATCAGGCGACGGATGTCTCAGCTTGATCTTCTGTCGAAGAAAAAGGGGGTATCTACGCTGTGTTAAAGAATTTGCTGTGACGTTTGCTCACAAAATATAAAGAGAGAAATACCCTGTCGTCCTTACGGCAGGGTTTTTTATAAAAAAGACAAAAGATATTTTGCCGAATTTTTCTTGGCGGAAAATTACTTCAAAATCTGTCGGTCTTCACTTCGCATATGTTATTACAATTTTCTACTGAAGTAAAAGGAACTTCTGGTACCGGACCGCAACCACCTATGCCAATACATCTTTCTCCGTCAAAATATGCTCCCCATTCTACAGCACATGGACCGTAGTCTGCTTTTTCTGGTCGCCAATTACAATACTCGGGGGCGTGATTGATATTACTACTATCAAAAATTATTGCGTTTATTGTTTCTTTCTGCCACCAATAAATTCCACCGACTACAATTAAAACTCCAACGATTATCAAAATTAATCCATTTTTAGAAAATCCTTTCGAGTTCATAATATTAAAATTGACGGTTAATTATTTCGATTTTATAAAATTGATGAAAAAATTTCTTTTGCCCTTCATTGATAAATCCTTTTCGTTTTTACTCAAAAAACCCCTTTCACATCCTAGCCGAGCGGCGCGTTTCGCGCCGCGAGGCATCGTCTTTCCACTTGCAAAATCCTGAATTACGGAGGAGGTGAGATTCGAACTCACGGTACCCTTACGAGCACACCGCATTTCGAGTGCGGCCCATTCGACCACTCTGGCACTCCTCCCTTGGGTTGCTGTAGCTTTACGCGCAGGCACCCATCGGGTTGCCGTAGCTCTTCTTGACCCGCGTAGCTTTCCTTGACCTTCGTAGCTTTAGCGAAGTAGGTGCTTGTCCTTCCGTATCCTTTGGCGAATGAGGAGCGTAGTGGGTGGGGAAGGCAACCCTTGGGTTGTTGTATATACAATCCTAGCATTCTTTGCGTTTTCTTCAAAAAATAGTATGATCAATACATGTCAATAGAAAAAGAAAATCCTTTTGAAATGATGCGCCGCGCCGTGGATGCGGGGGAGGGAGAGATAAAAAATACACGGAAATATGACATGGAAGCGCAAGGTAAAAAGCCGGATGACAAAAGCGGCGGCTGGATAGACAGCCATGAGGGGAAACAAGAAAAATACGCAGATCAGTTTGAAGGAAAATTTGGACCGGATGCAAAAAAATAAGAGTCAGTGGATGAAAAAGATTTTTTTGCCAATTTTCCAATAAATGCTAGTATTTTTTTACCTTTTCAATTTTCTAAAAATTAGAAATTAGAAATTCCGCGTTCTGCGCAAGGCCCTATCGTCTAACGGTTAGGACATCGGCTTTTCAAGCCGGTAATCCGGGTTCGATTCCCGGTAGGGTCACCAATACAGAACTTAACGGCTTCCGCAAAATCGCTCCGCTTTCTTACTTCCGACCAATGTTTCTCTTGGTGAACTAATCATATCATTCGCTCGAATTTTACACGAGAAAAAAGGATAGCCAACGCGCCAAGCGCGTGGTAACTTGAAACTTAATCGTACGCTCCGATTAAACGCCACCGGCCGCCGAGTACGGCGGCTTTGCCTCGCAGAAAATTTTCCTTGCATTTCTGATTTTGCGCGCGCCCGTCTTTTTTAAAATATGGAAAGGAAATTTTCTGCTCGGCTTCCGCGCGAAAGCGCGGTGGAGGCTAACAAATAATCAAACGAGCTTTGACAATATCAATCAAATCTTGCTCGTCGTGATAAATTCCGTGACGAGAAAATACGAGAATCTTAAAACAATCATGGGAAATTATTTGGACGATGACCCGATAACCTTTTGACTTTCCCATGTTCTCTTTCAACGGCACGACTCGCCCTTTGTAAATTTTCGCATTACCAAATCCTCGGAATGGGTCAACACCCGGAGTTTCTCGGAGTCCTTTCAGACTAAAGAGGCGTTCCCATGCCTCTAAAGATTCTCGTGGAGTTGGAAAGCGTTTTAGATTTCGTAGATCTTTTTCAAGATCGTCATGCCGAGAAAGTTCCATAGCGAGTTAATCATACTTTCGCCATCTCTCCGTATTTGTTCCGATAGAGCGCGAGATTATAATCAATTACATCATCCGGTTTCGTGGCAATCCACGGGGCTTCGCCATGACTGGCATTTTTCATTTCTGATCCAGTAAATTTCTCCCACTTGCTCGCAATTTCTTCAAGCATGAGCAGCTCCTCTTTCTCAAAAACATTTACGTCAAAATCAGCCAACGCTTCAATATGCATTTGGTCATTGTAACCCTCGCCAACTTTTCGCTTGGTGATTTTGATTTCTTTTCCGTTCATCTCCTTGAGGATTTTTTCTCCCATATGTGGCACGGGTCCATTTTCAAATCGGAGATATTCATCGCCGGTGATTGAACGGCCGAATTTTTCAAAGAAATCAAAATCAAGAAAATAGAGAAGCTTCATCATTTTGAGCTTACCCAAAGTGCCGTTCTGAATTTTTCTTGCAAAGAAAAGAACGGCGTTTTTGTATTTTTTTTGGTTTATCCTAGCCATTGTTGTTTATATTACCATATAACGGTTAAACGATGAAAAAATTCAAGCTTGACATATATAGTCATATAGTGTACACTGTCGGCAGTAAAAGCACCTTGAAACCACTTACTGTTTTGTCATAGTAGAGAGTTGCTAAATCTTTGGTAATTCTCTGCTATGACGAAACCTTTGGCCAAGTCATCTAGCAAAAAGTTAAACGCCATGTCTTAAACGACGAGGCACAAACGAGAAAGGACATGCCATGAATGGCGAGTCTGAATTCGGTAAAGAGATCGGTCTCATTCACCAATTAATAATGTTGGCCAGGAAACACGGAGCCAACGAGCGCTTCTGGAAAGCGCTGGTTCAACCTCACTCCAAAGAGTTACTCTGCTCAGTTATCGACAAGGTGCAAACCTACACGGAAACGGGATTGTGGGTCGGTGTTAGTAATAAAGAAATGGGGTATGTGCAATTCCTGTGTTTTTCTCAAAACTCCTGGGTTGAGGAAGAGGAAGCTCATGACCGACTCATTGGCCTAGGAAAGCCCGCGTCAGATGCTTGGATAAACGCACTATACGCGCAATGGGCAGCTAAATGGCATACAAAGGTACACGAACAATGTCACTGTCAGTACCCAATAGTCGCCATTGGAGGTCATTCGAAAGCTAGCGACAAACCTGGTTGGACACTAGCTATCGTCCTCGACGGTGATGGGAGGGCGAAATTACAGAGGCATGAGATCGAGCGCATTCCTGGGTCAAAGGAGAAAGGATTTCCGCCGGGTACCTTGTTTGCCGTAATTTCGCGCAAGAGTCCTTGGACTGGTGAGCTGCAAGTCTAATCCGAGAGAAAAATCTCGCCCGTGATCTGAAATATGGTCACGGGTTTTCTATTTTCTATATTGTATGTAGCCGCCACCACGTTTCGCGGAAGCCGAGCAGAAAATTTCCTTTCCATATTTTAAAAAAGACGGGCGCGCGCAAAATCAGAAATGCAAGGAAAATTTTCTGCGAGGCAAAGCCGCCGTACTCGGCGGCCGGTGGCGTTTAATCGGAGCGTACGATTAAGTTTCAAGTTACCACGCGCTTGGCGCGTTGGCTATCCTTTTTTCTCGTGTAAAATTCGAGCGAATGATATAATTAGTTCACCAATACAGAACTTAACGGCTTCCGCAAAATCGCTCCGCTTTCTTACTTCCGACCAATGTTTCTCTTGGTGAACTAATTATATCATTCGCTCGAATTTTACACGAACGGAAACGGAACGGATGAACGCCCCGCCTGCCGTCTTACAGACGCGGTAAACCTTTCGCATTTTGAAGACAAAATGCTCAAGGTCTTGCGAAGCTCCATGTATTCGCTTCTCACCTCGCAAAGCCTCGGTGGTGCTTGACAGAGCGTATGTAGGCGTGTTAGGAGATTGCAATCCTTATGTGTGTTCGTTTACGCGAAGTAAGTGTATCTGCTCATAAGGCCGAGTGGTGTCATTCCCGCTTTCGCGGGTATGACAGAAGAAAAGAAGGCTGTAGTTAGCAGATTACTCAGTCTTGTGAGCAGATACAAGTAAGTGTGTTGACTCGGCAACAAGCTGTAGTAGTATTTGTCCAGATCTTTACATCATACACACGCTTAATTATGCACAAGCAAAATTGGACGGAGCAAGAGAGAATTATGCTGAAGCGGGCCAAACAACCGGGACAGTTGTACAAGATAGCAGAAATAGTGGCAAAGCGAGTCGGAAGACCTTTATGCATGGTCATGGGAGTAAGTGAAGCCGAATATACCAATTATGATTTGAAATTACCGTCTGCCAAGCATTTTACGGATAGACTGCTGGAACGCAATGAATCTGTGGTGCCGCTGGCTGAGTTCGCTCAGTGGATAAGAAGCTACGAGGAATCATTGACGAAACGGCATGACCGTCCTCGTTGCATGCCTGTTCTGAGGCATTTTTACCAAAATATACTAGCACGGCTCAGGCCTGATGTTGTCTATTTTGTGTCGGGATGGGATATATCCCTTACTTGCCGGTGGGTATACTATTGGTGCAAATTTTACAATATCCAATCCGTAGTGTTGGCAGAAGAAGAATTTGGCCGAACGCTATCATCCCAGCAATCGTCTGAATATAGAAATGCAAGACGGTGTATTTTGGAATATGCATCCGATAATCGTGTCAGGAGGGGGATTGGACGTATGTTCGTTGAGAGGTAGCGATCATAGTAGATACCGCTTAACGAAAAGCGCACACGAATGGGGAACGGTCTGTGGTGCCGCTCTTAAAATTTACAAACGGCGCAAACGCGCTGTTTTTTTTGTCAGTTGGGCGGAGGTCTTGCTTTTCACAGTTTGAATAGGGACGGGACTGCGGGGTGTAATGTTTTGCGACACAGTTATTAAAGTTAACTGAGAATAGAAAAACACAAAGAACCCCCTTGAGGGGGTTCTTTGTGTTTTTCTATCTTGCTGTTCTTTTTTGCCTTAGCTGATCGTTTAATCTTGTTGATTCAAGAATATTGTATCTGTCCTGAATCGTCCAAGATTAAAGTTGTATAGATTGTCATGAGTATCACCGCTGTCTGTGTCCCAGCTGATGCCACGCAACCTTATGCCCGCTTGGACGTCTCCCGTAACAGGACCGAGATTTATCTTGAGTTTGAATCTGCGGGTTTCTCCCTCCGGAACTCCGTAAGATAGAGCGCCGGTTGTTGTCACGTCGGGAGCTGAACTACTGGATCCTTCAAACCCTTCCGCTTCAAGAATCGCAAAGGATACTATGCTGTCAAATGTCGTCGTAGCGCTGGAATTTGTGGTTGTTCCCCAGATTATACCGTCCGCTCCGGCTACTATGGCATTTGCGGTGGTGGAAGCAATTACGTCTCCGTCAATGAAGACATCGTCACCGAATGATGTTACGTCAAAGACAATTTCATAGATTCCCGTATCATCTCCGGTTGCCGTTCCCGCGGACGCTCCGTCTGTTGTCGCGTTTGAGCTTACAAACGTAACATTTATACCGGCGGCAAACAGTGAATGCGGTCCCGCGGTAACTTGTCCGCTTATATCGGCATCTTGAAGTTGCGTACCCGACTCATCCTCCACGTCTACCAGATTTGCCTGGTCCGTTTCGGTCTCCCCAAGAGTTACCATAATAGTATCGCCTTCATCAAGATCGCCGGCTGTTGAATTAAAGTCCACTCTTATTTCAGCGTTAACCGTATCGCCGGCTTCTATGATGAAGTCAATGTCGTCAAATAGGTAATCTTCATCCTGTCCCACATTTACCCCGTCGGCATCGTCAAACGCGACTCCTGTAGCCACTCTTTCACCGTCTATCCAAAGGTATATTGCAGAGATAGCATCATCTACGTGAGCCGCACCTGTAACATCAACGTTCACTCCGAATTTTGTGATCTCTAAGTCAGAATTTCCTCTTGCCTCAAGAGTAAAGGATGTTATGGCTACGTTGTCCGTGTCGTCTGTCGCGTGCACGTCAATCACTCTTTCTTGATTAATACTATCATCATCGGCTCTGATTCTTAGCTCCGCGTTACGCGCCGCCGCGAACGACTCAAAAGACAATGTTCTTACTGCGGTACCCGGATCTTCACTGATGGTTGCTCCTTGAGCGTCTCTGAATCTCACACTTCTGAAATCTACCGTCCAGGTGTCTCCTTCATCTGCCGAGTCTAGATTCCTGATGCCTGAAATTGCCACAATGACTTCTCCTTTATCGCCTCTACGGATAATTGCTCCTCTGTCTAATGTCACGGTAGAGCTCCAGTCATTGTCGTCGTCAAATTCACTGGCATCTACTCTAGCCACTTCTTCACCGTCAAGCCAGATTGAAACGTCATCCGCATATCTGTCAAAATCGCTTGTTGCTGTGCCCCCATCAAATACGAGTCGTATCGCGCTAATTTCAATATCTGATCCTTGGGATGCTTCAATCTCTAAGCCGGCGATATTTACATCTTTTTCATCTTCCCCGACTCTTTCGTTGTTTAGGGCAGAGATAAGTTTATAGCTGGATATTGATCCCGCACCGCCACTTAACTCATCATCATCATCACCATCACCATCAGGCGTTGGCGAAGGGGAAGGGGACGGACTTGCCAAGTCGCATCTTACACCCGTCAGGAAGTTGAATATCGCTCCCGGCGGGCAACCCGGAACTTGAACAGCGTCGCATCGCGCGCCTGTCAAGAAATTGAATATTGCTCCCGGAGGACATCCTGGGACCTGGGGAGTAACTCCCGCCATAGAGTTAAAGTGCGCTTTGGTAATCGGTCCGAAATATCCTACTGACGGCATAATGCCTACAGAGGCCTGGTACCTCGCTAGCGCGCTTCTGGTAAGAGGTCCGAAATATCCCTTCGCCACACCTGGAGGAATATTAAGAAAACCTTTTTCGATCAGGATTGTCTGTAAGGCGGCTACGTCAGTGCCCGTACTGCCCATGGTCAAATCTCGGTTAAATTGTACAAGAACGCTTGTAGCACTTTGAGCTTCAGTGTTCGCTGGAACAACAAAACCGGATGCTATAAGCGCGAGACCGAGCACTACTACCGTTAATCGTTTACTTAAACTTTTTTCCGATTTATTACTTATAATGTTCATGATAATTAATTTTTATATACTTTATAATTTGCTACCCACAATTATTTTTATGGTATGAATGTTCAAACGCATTCGACCTACTGTTTATTGCGCCTCCGTTGCTATAGACACTTTTCCACAATAAAACTTACATCAATATATGGTTTGAAAATATCCATGCGCCGCAATGTATTTCACAATTTGCCAGCAACAAAACCGCGACATTATGGGCATTTTTTTCACCATAATTTCTTTAGCTTTAATTGACTTATTAATGGCTGCGCAAAAAAACACCGCTTAACTGTAAGTATGCGGTGAAAGCATTAAATAAAGATGAATTACGATTATCAGCTTGCGCGCAGTTTTACATAGATATCTTCCAAAGCTTTTACGGCGTCTCCCGCAGCAATGTTGTTCTGGTGATATAGACCGTCCGTGCAATCGCCGGCAGCCCAAACACCAGGAAGGGAAGTCCGTTGCGTTTTTGGGTCCACCATGACCTGACCCCAATCGTCTATGTCAACCAAATCCTTTACGAATTCAGTTGCCGGTACTGATCCTATTTCCACAAAAACACCCGATACAAAAATTTCATGGCTTCCACCGGTATTTTTTTTCTCATATATTAGTGACGACACGAATTTGTCCCCTTTTATCTCTCGTATATTTACGTTTTTTATTAAAATGAATTTGGGATCCGCGACGATTTTTTCCACTGTTTCCGGATCGGCTTTTAACAGTTCGCTTCTGGATAGTAATGTCACACTTTTCGCGTATGCCAATAGCTGGGCCGCCGATTCAAATCCGGAATTACCCCCTCCTATTATTGCGACATCCTGACCGCCAAAAAGCGGACCGTCGCACGAGGCGCAGTAAGTAATACCTTTGTTTTCAAACAGATCCGCTCCCGGTACATTCAGTTTTTTTCTCTTGCTGCCGGTAGCTATGAGTAATGTATTAGCATCATACGAATTATTTTTTGAAACAACTGTAAACCCGAAATCTTTTCTTTCAACGGAAACTATTTCCTCGCCGGTTATAATGTCTAAGGTGTCGCTGGCATAGGCGCGGAGGTGACCTTCAAGATTTTTTGCAAAATCCTGGCCGGTTATACTTATAGTTCCTATCCAGTTTTGAATATCGGACGATACAGCGCTTTGGCTTTGAAAGTCTTTTGTAACAAAAACTGTTTTTAGTTTTTTTCTGGATGCGTATACTCCAGCCGCTACCGCCGCTGGGCCGCCGCCTATAATCGCGAGATCATAAATCATTAAGTGAAAAAATTAGTAGACTAAAAACGTTTCCGTTCTTGAAGGGCTTTAATTTGCTTGTAATTCAAAATTATTTAAGTTTTGACCTCCTCAAGAATGCCGGAACTGCTCCCCAGTCATCATCACTGTCGTCTACAGCCGGTTCTGACTTCTTTTCATCAATCTTCTGGTCTTTCAAATTTACCGTGTTCACGCTGTTGCCGGGTATCATGTTATAAATTTTCCCTTTTTTATCTTCCTTTTCTTCGGCTCCTGTTTGAGTTTGAGACTGAGGAAATAATGATTTCTTGAACATGGTGTCGGGAAATCCGGAAGCAATCACTGTAACTTTAATTTCATTCTTACGCAATTTATCATCTCTGACGGTTCCGAATATGACTTTGGAATTGGGATCAATGGACTCAGTAATAATTTTCGCGGCGTCTTGAATCTCAAACATGGTAAGATCGTCTCCGCCCGCAATAGAGAAAAGAACTCCCTTAGCTCCATGAATTGAAAGATCCAGAAGGGGAGAGTTGATAGCCATTTTAGCCGCTTCTTCGGCTCTTTTTTCTCCGGTAGCACTGCCAATTCCCATAAGCGCTGATCCGGCATTGTCCAGTATTGATCTCACATCGGCGAAGTCCACATTTATGATGCCCGGATGAGTGATCAAATCCGAGATACCCTCTACCGCCTGTTTCAAGATTTCATCGGACATCGCGAATGCCGCCTTGGCTGTTGTTTCTTTGTCCACAATATTTAAAATTCTGTCGTTTGGGATCACAATGAGAGCGTCTACGGATTTGCGAAGCTCGTCCAATCCTTGCTCTGCAAATTTCATTCTCTGTTGACCTTCAAAGAAAAAAGGTTTCGTAACAACAGCTACAGTTAATATGTTCATTTCTTTTGCTACCTTCGCGACTATCGGACTTGCACCGGTACCGGTGCCGCCGCCTTCACCTCCCGCGATAAATACCATGTCGGCCCCTTTGATGGCTTCTTGGATTTCTTCTTTGGTTTCTTCGGCCGCTCGTTTTCCAAGCTCCGGGTTCATTCCTGTTCCAAGGCCTCGCGTTAGATTTTTTCCTATGTGGATTTTTCGTTTTGCCTGTGAATTGTGCAAATCCTGAGCGTCTGTATTGATGGCTATGAATTCCACCCCTCTCACCTTTGAACTTACCATGTGATTAACGGCATTCTTGCCTGATCCCCCAATACCGATAACCTTGATACGAGCGAAAGCCTCTACTTCTGGTGATATGTTTGGCATTATTTTTTTTGCAACCGTCGGCATTTTTATATTTGTAATAACTAAATAACGTTTATTTCGGCTAGCGAGGAGCGTGTGAATGATTCTTATCATTCACGACGTCCGAGCGAAGACGAAACAAAGGTTCAATATCTCGGTAACTTCGTCCCGAGGAACCTTTATTTCGGCTAGCGAGGAGCGTGTGAATGATTCATATCATTCACGACGTCCGAGCGAAGACGAAACAAAGGTTCAATATCTCCGGGCTAGCCCCGATGGTCCTTTATTTAAGCCATTTTTGATTCCGCCGGTTGTCAATAAATTATGGAATAATTAACCTATATGTTATCAGATGCTCAGAAAAAGAAAAGGGCGAGTGTACTGCATTTAATAGGGCGAAATCGGCGTTATGGCAAAAATTGTTTTATCCATGAAATAACGCGGCGTCCGCCGGTCTTCGCGAATCGCAAGCCGCGCTTAAGCCCCATCTCATTTTCCTCGGTATTGGTATAGCCGACGAGACAAAGTCCGTAAGCTACGGCAAAACTTAAATCATTTACAGGCGTGTTACCCCCGTTTTCAACCTTTCCGATTTTTGACGGAAGCTTAAGTTCAGATTTGGCAAAGTCCTCCATGTCTTTCTCAAGTGAACCTCCTCCGATGAGAACGATCCCCGCGGGCAACAGCTGGCTTCTTCCGATTTTTTTCAAATGAGAATCAATCAATTCAAAAATATCCGAAAGCCGCGCTTCTATTATTTCATCAATTTTTTTCTTTGAATAAGGGTATTCGGATATTTTCTGTCTTTTGATATCCTCCGCCTCTTCCAGTGAAGTCTTCAACCCAAGAGCGATATCGTTCGTTATGTCAGTGCTGCCGATCGGGAAGACTTCAAGTGAAATTGGAATATTGTTTTCAAAAACCACTATTGAGACCGTCTCCGATCCTATATTGGCCAATACGCACCCCGCCACTTTTTGAAGTTTATTAAGCGCCACAAGACTGGCAGCTATAGGTGAAGCTATAACATCCTCCACTTCAATGCCCAGCTCTTCAACGCATTGGATGAGATCGTTTATATGTTGTTCAGTGCAAATAATAAAAAGCGTCTTGACTTCCAACTTCATGGCCTTCATTCCGTGCGGACGACCGAAGACAAGTTTACCGTCAATTCTGTATTGGACAGGGATAGTGTGGATGACCTTCTTATTGATTGATAATTGTTTCGGAATATCCTTCTCGCTGTTTGCTATGGCCTTTGACACATCTAGGTCAGTTATTTCGCTGTCGGCTCTGGAAATAATAATGCTACCCGTGGACATTACGCTCTGCAGGCCAATGCCGCCTACAGATAAGTAAGCCCTCTTTATTTTTACACCTGAACTCTTCTCGCATTTTCTTACCGCTTGCGCGATACTTCGTGTCACATCATCTGAGTTGACAATATATCCTCTTCGGATACCTTTTGCTTCAGCAACACCCACCCCCAATATCTTGGGCAAAATTTTGTCCTTTGTTTCGGTTGATTCGGCTACGGCCACTTTAACCTCATGCGTGCCTACATCTATTCCTACCGAGACGCTTTTAGACATTGTGTGTACATTTAAATTTTAAGATGCTCCTTGAGAGATAAAAACGCAAACCGATAAGTAATGAGTTTAACAAAATAGTTCAGACTCCAAATTTTGAACGGATTTTCTTTTCTTCATCTTCCATTTTACTACTATGCACGAAACCTTTCAAATGCATGAGACCGTGGATAAAGAGAAACGCGGCGAAATTTGTATATGATCTTTCAAATTCAGGCGCTTCGCATCTAACTTGAGTCAAGTCAAGAAAAATTTCGCCGAGATTCTTTTCAAGGGCGAAACTCAAGATATTCGCCGGCTTATTTTTGTTTCTGAATTTTAGATTTAACTTTCGCGAAAGTTTGTTGTCGGTGAAAACTAAACTCAATGAATATTTTTTTCCCAGCACGGCGTTTTTCATTTGTAAGAAAGGCAAGCGTGGCAGCTTGCCTTTTGTTGTATTTGTCACTTGAAAATTATCAGAAAATGGAGACATTTGTTCCAGGACTTACGTAATACCGTTTATTTAAACTATTCTCCATCTGTCATTCCCGCGCTACGCCCTCCCGTAGCTCTTCTTAGAGCGAAGGAGGGAAAGCGGGAATCCATGGTTTGGCAGGCGCCAAACGGCATCAAACGGATAAGTCCTATGTACTTTACAAACCAAAGTGCATGACAATTAGGCCTAGTGTTAAACTAGAAGATTTTTATCTCCTGCCAGGTTTCTCAGACATTTTTCCTTGTTTTATCAGTTCCGCGATTTCTTCTTTTCGCCGCAAATTCTTCAGCGCTTTTTTCTTAACGTTATAAGGCGATTGCTTTCTGGTCGCGTACCTCAATGACCGGACTTTGCTCAAGACGCCTGAACCTTGAACACGTTTTGTGAACCTGCGTAAAAGATTTACATTTGTTTCACTTGCGTTCTTTTCAACTTGGATGTTTTTCATATTTGCAATATAGCACATGAGCGCGGTCTGAACAAGGGCTATAGCGATGCCGATACCCCCCTTCGCCAAGAAGCTACGGCGGGACACGGTACTAATGCATACTAATTATACGAATATACGACTCCGACGTTTCGGTCGGAGCCCCAACCGAAACGTCGGGGATGAATACGAATGGGGAGAAGAAGGGAGGACAACGAAGGTTGTTTAAAATTTGATCTTTTTCAGGTATTCTCCAAGTTTCGATATTTCTATGGTTTCTTGAGATCTGGTCAGCATGTTCCTTACGATAATGGAATTTTCCATGGCTTCCTTCTGACCCATGATGATTACGAATGTCGCGTGCATATTTTCCGCCTGTTCAAGTTGTGGCGCCAGCTTGTCGTCAGAAATACTTTGAAGCACCGGGATTTTCACCTTGCGCAATGTTTCAATTATTTCCAGACTTTTTTGCTTCGCCACGACTCCGAGCTGTATGAAATAAATTTTGGGTGTCTTTATAAGCGCTGGCGAAATTTTGCTCGCGCGACCGCGAGTCCCGGTTTCTGTTTTTTTGAAGCAAGCGAATATTCCCACAGCGCCAATGTCTTTTTTGTACCCCAATTTCTTTGATAGGCCGTTGTATCGTATTCCTCTCGCCAGTACGGTCTCGCTAGAACTGTCTTTGATCTCAAATACGGCTCCGGTGCAGATTTTCTTTGACGCGACGACCTTGGAATTGATTCTGTACGGAACCCCCAGTTCTTCAAAGTATTCCAGTATTTCCGAAAAATGTTTTCTGGCGTTTTCAGAAAGACAGGATATGGGATCAGGACCCTCCTCCTTTTTTATTTTTAAGCACTTTCGATTTTCACACAGTAGCACGTCAAAGGGGTCAGTCTTCATCTTGGCTCGGCAATGTGGAGAAAGAAGAGAGATATTTTTTTTGAAGAAAACAGTCAATTCGCGGGTGAATCTTGCAATTGAATCTTTATCTCCAATCGTATTAATCTCCACAAGCAAATTTTCATACCCTTCCTCATTTAATATCTGCAGACAGGTTTTTATTATTGTTGCTTCTGCGATGCTTCGGGTTGTACCGATAATATCAAGGTGGAAAGATATTTCATTGCTCATGTGCCTGCGTCCAGCGCCGGTGTCGCCATCTTCATACAGCATCTCCAGCTTAATTCTTGACCCATTTCTTTCTATATAGTTCCTTAATAGAGCGATTTTTTCTTCCGGATATATTTCTACATGTTTTCGAGTCTGTCGATCAATTTCTAAATTCAGCAGCTCTTTAACTTTGAGGGTATCTTCTTGTTCAACCTTGACTGTACCTATCGGGCTGAAACCATAATAACAAGCAATTTCTGCGGGTTTTTTGGCGCTATATTCCAAAACAGCGTTAAGTTTTAATGCAGATTCCTTTTCTTTTTTTGGCGTCTTGATTTCCATGCTTATTGCTGTGGTGAATCTATGAAGTGATATTCGCCGGGAAAAAAGTTTATATTTTGCACGGGGTGCAGACGCAAAACCGGTCTGCCTATAATATAACTCTCTTCCAACGGACCCCATTCTCTTGAATCGGAGCTTTGCGGTCTGTTGTCGCCCATCACGAAGTACTTTTCGCGCAAGGTGACTGTAAAATTATCTAACGATATATTTTCCAAGTACGGCTCGTCCAAAAACAAACCGTCCGGATAATGCTTGTTGTATATTATTACTTTGCCATCTTCCGATTTAATCGTGTCTCCGGGCAATCCTATTATCCTTTTTATATAAAATTTGGTTCTGTCATTAGGATATCTGAAAATTACAACATCTCCGCGCGCAGGATCTTCAAATTTGTATGTAAGCTGGTCAACTATCAAATAATCGCCGTTTTCAAAAGTAGGCACCATTGAAGAGCCGCTTACGACAAACGGTTTGGCGATAAACATTCTTATGGGCACAACTATAATGAGAGCGATAACTGCGAATTTTAATAGATCTGCCCATGATTCGCCTTTCTTTTGGGTTCGTTTTTCCTTGAATGCCGCGGCTTCCGCGTTAACTTCGTTTTCTGCCGAAGAATTCTCTGAAAAAAAATTCATATGATTTTTTAAGAGCCCATCCACGATCTAATGACTAGCCGAAATGTTCAAAATTCTTTGCGAAAATTGCGGATTTTGAGGAAGCATACCGAGGTACGCTGACGAGAAATATGCAATTTGCAGCAGAATTTTGGACATTTCGGCAGGCAAGCCATGTCTTGCTTTATATCTGGCGGTTAGATTGTGGATGGGCTCCAAGTCTTGTTAGGAGAGGTGTGGTAATTTCGCAACTAAATATTAATATGGATTGCTTATCGGCACAAGCAGTCAGAGATAGAGAATGGTTTTGTTTGTGCTGATTTTTTGCGTTTATGTTATATTGTTGACATGAAATACATAATCGTTGGGCTGGGAAACCCAGGACCTGAATATGAAAAAACCAGACATAACGCGGGAAGGATAGTCGCTGAAATTTTCAGAAAAAAAAATAATTTCGCCGCATTTGCATACGATAAGAGAATGAACGCGCTTATATCCAAAGGGTCGCTGGCTAAGGGCAAAGATGTCCTTGTCGTTATGCCAGAAACTTTCATGAACAAATCCGGCAATAGCATGAAGGGAGTAATTTCAAGCGCGGGAGAGCTGGAGAGAACCGTCATTATTCACGATGATTTGGATTTATCCCTTGATAAGATCAAAGTATCTTACAATAAAAGCTCGGGTGGTCACAAAGGCGTAGAGAGCGTCATGAGGGCACTCGGCACCGAAAAGTTTATGAGAATAAGGGTCGGCATCTCGCCAGCTGACAAGAAGGGGAGGGCAAAAAAACCGCATGGCGAAGATAAAATAAACAACTATATTCTCAAACAGCTTAAAGCCGATGATTTGAAACTTTTGGAAAAACAGGCAAAAAAATCCGCCGAGGCGGTTGCCGCGATAATCATGGAGGGAAAAGAAAAAGCGATGACTGATTTCAACTAAGAGCCCATCCATTATCTAATGGCTAGCCGAGATGTTCAAAATTCTTTCCGTCCAAACCCTCCCTTTGGCCGGAAATGTGTTTAATTATGGCTGTATTTTGGCCTAGCTATTTTTTTTCTTTGTCAAGAAAGGACAAAGCCATCTTTTGTTCCTTTGTGTCAAAAAGAGTGATGCGAAAACTATAGGATTTACCGAGTTCAAGTTTTTCGCGAAGTTTCTCTTCCGAACCGAATTCCGAGATATGCACCAATCCTGCGATACCTTCCTCTATACTGGCGAGAGCGCCGTGCCTGTTGAATTTGATAACTACTCCGCTTACGATGTCGTCCTTTTTGAATTTTTTACCGGCCTCAACCCACGGGTTAACTTTTAACGCTTTTATTGAAAGGGAAATCTTGCCATCTTTTATTTCAATAATTTTCACCCTTACTTTGTCTCGTACTTTATAAAGCTGTTTCGTATCTTCCACGAGCGCCCAATCAATTTCGGAAATGTGCACCAAACCTTCAAGCCCTTCTTCAATTTTCACGAATACTCCGAAATCAACCACTCCCGTAACCTCTCCTTCAAATTCATCGCCTATGTCGTATTTTTCAATAATTTTATCCTTGTCTTTTTCTTGCGGATTCTTTTCTGAAAAGATGAGCTTTCCCTCTTTAGGGGAAGCAGAGATTATGGAAACGGATATCCTTTGGCCAACTAATTTTCTTAACTCTTCCAATATCTTGTCCTTATCGCCATCTGTAACGCGGGGATAGTGATCCGCTTTAAGCTGTGAAGCGGGCAAAAATCCGGATATGCCTTGCCATTCTATAATTAGCCCTCCTTTATTGGCCTCCTTTACTGGCAATTCAAGTACTTGTTTATCTCTGATAATATTTTCCACTTCGCTCCATACTAGCGCTTGTCGCGCCTCCTTGAGAGACAGCTCTATATAGCCGTCTTTATTTTCCACATCCACCACTTTGGCGGCAATGATGTCTCCACTGTTGATTTTTTTTATAACGTCTCTGGCATTTATATATTCTCTGCCATAAATAACGCCGGTTCCAAGAGGGGACAAATCCACAAAAACGCCGGTTTTAGGATCGTTGGAAATTACTCTGCCTTCCATAATATCTCCAACATCCGGAGGTGTGGCGCTATCGTTGACCACCTTTGACATTAGACCCTCATTTTTTACGGCTGGCGGCAAAGTTTTTTTTGCCGAGCGCCCGGACTCTTTTTTAGTCTTAGTTACTTCTGCATTAGTGTTTACTTGAATTTCCTTAACCTCTTCATTTTTTGCGCTTGAGTTTTCCTCCGGAGGCTTCTCTGTTGCATTCTCGTCTTTTTCTTCGCTTACAGAGTCAACCTCATTTTTTGTAGATTCTTCGTCTATTTTGGCGGATGAGCTATCTTCATCCGATCTTTTCAATATTCTGAATAATCCCATGTAATTGTTAAGAGCAAGAGTGCCGGCCGCGGCCAAGATTATACGAAAGCGGCCAGGGTTAATCCATTGCCCTGTATTAATAAATAATTTTCACATTCTACAAGATTGGTAAGAAGAAAGCAAGAGACACTGACCCGTATTTACTCACAAGTTTGAGTGGCGTCATTCTCGCGCAGGCTGGAATCCAGATCAAAATACTTGCTGGATTCCTGTTTTTACGGGAATGACATCACTCGGGTTTGTGAGTAGATACCTCCAATATCCTTGACAAAACGGCGTAAGTTTGCTATATTTAGAAAGTAAAAATTTGATATTTTAGCTAAATTTTTACCTTTGATCTTTAAAAGTACTATTCTCTTTTTTGGCGAGATTTGATATCATCTGTTAATGATAATTACATATCACGGAATACAGCATTTTAAGGTTCAACACGGCGATATGGTGTTGGCGTTTGATCCGGTTTCCAAAGAATCAAAATTTAAATCATCTAAGTTTGGGGCTGAAATTGTGCTCGTAAGCCTGAATGATAAGGATATGAACGGAGCGGAGAACTCGGAGTTTGGCGGCAAAAAACCCTTTGTCATCCGGGGACCCGGTGAATATGAAATAAACAACATTTTTATAAAATCGTTTGCTACGGTTTCAAATTACGGCGACAAAGGAAGGATCAATACCGTATACATGCTTACCGTTGACGGCATGAATATATGTTTTCTCGGAGCGCTTGGTGAAAGTATTGACAAGGAAACTCTTTCACTTTTAGATGATGTTGACGTGCTGTTTGTGCCTATAGGAGGCGAGGGCGTGCTAGACCCGTCCGCGGCTTATAAAATGGCAGTTGAGCTGGAGCCCAAAATTATCATACCCATGCATTATGATGAGAAAAGCGACGCTTTAAAAAAATTCCTTAAAGAAGGAGGTGAAGAGAAGAAAACTCCGGAAAGCAAATTGACTCTCAAGAAAAAGGATTTGGAAGGAAAAGAAGGGGAGATAGTGGTGTTAGAAGCGAACAGTTGAACATTAATAGAACTTACGCAGTCGGCGCATTTCTTCTCTGCAAGCCCCGTTTGCTCCCGCAATGTATAAGCATACATTTTGGTCGCAATCCTCGCTCGCGCCTCGAACTGCATCCAACTGCGTAAGTCCTACAATTTAGACATTTGATAGATTTTTCAATGAACATGACCGATATATTGGAAAAATTGCATAGAAAACCGAGGCGTGTGCGCAGAAGGATATCGGTAGTAGGCGCGGCCGTTATTACTTCCTTCATATTCATGATCTGGTTCGTGTCACTTCCGGCGCGGCTGGAAAACAAAGTGGAAAATTACGCCAAGGTATCGCCGCTCAATAATTTGAAAAGTAACATGGCGTCCGCACTAGCCGCCACTAAGGAAGTTTTTTCCGGAATTACTTTGGATTTCAGCGGATTCAACACTGAAGATTAAAACAATCGTTCGCGGAATAAGCTAAGATGTCCGATCAAATATAAAATGAAAAACACAAACAAACCCAATGACGACGAGAATAATAAGATAGCGAAGAACGTGATTCCGAGGAACATTATCGCGGAGATGAAGGAGTCCTATCTTGACTATGCCATGTCTGTCATTACGTCAAGAGCTTTACCGGACGTGAGAGACGGCCTGAAACCGGTGCATAGGCGTATTCTTTTCGCTATGCATGAGAAGGGTTTGACTGCCGCCGCGAAGTTTAGAAAGTCCGCGGTGGTGGTAGGAGATGTCCTTGGTAATTATCATCCGCACGGAGATGTTTCTGTCTACGACGCTATGGTGAAAATGGCGCAAAATTTCGCCATGAGGTACCCTCTTGTTTCTGGACAGGGAAACTTCGGCAATGTTGACGGGGACACTGCCGCCGCCATGAGGTACACTGAAGCCAGAATGTCAAAGATTGCCAGCGAACTTCTTCGCGACATAGAAAAAGAAACCGTTGATTGGAGGACCAACTATGACAATACTCGCAAAGAGCCGTCAGTGCTTCCCTCCGCCGTGCCGAATCTTCTTTTGAACGGCACGCTCGGTATCGCTGTCGGTATGGCAACGAATATTCCGCCGCACAACTTAGCTGAAGTTATTGACGCTACCATTCATCTTATTAAAGATAAAGAAGCTTCTTTGGAAGATCTCCTGGAGCACATAAAAGGCCCGGACTTCCCAACGGGAGGTATTATTTACGGAGAGAAAGATTTGCATCACGCATACGCCAACGGAAGAGGGGGTGTTTTGGTGCGCGGTGAGGCGGAGATTGTGGAAAATTCCTCAAGTTCATCATCCATAATAATCACGTCCATACCTTACAGGGTCAACAAAGCTGACTTAATTATGAGCATCGCCGATCTTGTCAGAGAGAAAAAAATTGAAGGAATAAAGGCTTTGCGCGATGAGTCAACCGCTGACGTTAGAATCGCCATTGACCTTAAACAGGGAGCTTATCCTCAGTCAATACTCAATTATCTGTACAAGCATACACAGCTCGAAGAAATGTTCCATTTCAACATCGTCGCTCTCGTGAACGGGGTACCCAAAACGCTTTCACTCAAATCGATCTTGGAGGAATTTATTATTCATCGCTTGGTGGTGGTCAAAAAAAGGACGGAATTTGACTTGAGAAAGGCGGAGGATAAAGAACATATTCTTCTCGGTTTGAAAAAAGCTCTTGATCACATTGACCGTATTATCAAGCTCATCAGAGCGGCCAAAGATGTTGCCGAAGCCCATGCAGGTTTAATGAAAGAATTTAAGTTCTCAGACAGACAGGCGTCGGCGATATTGGAAATGAAGCTGCAGCGTTTGGCCGGTCTGGAGAGAAAAAAAATTGAGGACGATTTGAAAGCGGTACAGCTTCTTATTTCCGAGCTCAAAGAGATACTCGGAAGCGAGAAAAAAATCCGAGAAGTTGTGAAGGATGAGTTATTGGAAATCAAGAACAAATACAGCGATGAGCGAGTATCAAGAATAATTAAATCAAGTCCGAAAGATTTTTCTCCCGAGGATGTTATTCCGGACACGGAGAGCGTACTCGTGCTTACGTCGGGAGGATATGTAAAGCGCACAGAACCGGCAGAGTACAAACAGCAGAAGAGGGGAGGCATGGGAGTGGTGGGTATGGACGCCAAGGAGGAGGATTTCGTCACTTATTTTCTGCGCGCCAGCACGCACAGCGATTTGCTATTTTTTACCGACAAAGGCAAGGCGTATCAAATAAAAATGTATGAGTTGCCCGAAGGCAAAAGGGCAACACGAGGCAAATCCATTATGAATTTTCTTTCTCTGTCTCAGGAAGAAAAAATCACGTCCATACTGCCAATGCCGAAAGAGGTGAAAAAATCCGGCCTTAGTCTTTTTATGTTGACCAAGGAGGGAATGGGCAAAAAAGTGCTGGGTGAATCATTTCACGATGTCCGACGGAACGGCATAATTGCCATTGGCTTGAACAGCGGCGATGAGCTTATTTCAGTTAATTTCGTTGAGAAAGGAGACGAGGTGGTGGCCGTGAGCGCGCTTGGCCAATCAATAAGATTCAAAGAATCGGACATTAGGGCTATGGGAAGAGGGGCTTCCGGGGTTCGCGCCATGAAGCTCAAGAAAGGAGACGCTCTTGTGGGGGCCGATGTTATGAAAAGAGAACATAAAGAAGCCACCCTTCTTGTAATTTCCGAAAATGGTTTTGGTAAAAAAACATCACTCAAAGAATACAAGGTCCAGCATAGAGGAGGGTCAGGCATTAAGACGGCGAAAGTCACGTCAAAGACTGGTAAAATTATTACGTCAAAAGTCGTTGTGTTTGAAGAGACGGACGAGCTAGTGGCTATATCAAAGAAGAGTCAGGTGATAAGGGTATCAATCTCCGAGATTCCGCTCTTGGGCAGACAGACTCAAGGTGTTAGAATAATGAGATTGAGAGACGGCGACAATTTGGCGAGCGCAGTATGCTTGTAGATAAGCACGAAATTAAAAATCCGAAGCACGAAAGAAAGGATTATTGATTTGAAGCTAATTTTTCGAATTTCGAATTTCGATTTTCGAATTTAACTTGTAATGTTTTCCGATCCTAAAAAAAACATTGAACAGATGCAGCTTGAACACGGAATGAAAATTGCCGATCTTGGTTCCGGTTCAGGATTTTATTCATTGGAAGCCGCGCGCGTTGTGGGTGACGGTGGAAAAGTATATGCCATAGATGTGCAGAAAGATCTTTTGGCCAAGCTGAAAAACGCCGCTAACGCGTCTCATTTGCCCAATGTTGAAGTAATTCCCGGTGATTTGGAGAAAGTGGGTGGAGCGCGGCTGGCGGATGGATCGGTTGACGTGGCTATTGCCGCCAATATCTTGTTTCAAATCGCCGAGAAAGAAGCTTTTCTGCGCGAAGCCAAAAGGATAATCAAGACCGGAGGGAAGTTGGCCGTGGTGGACTGGTCAGATTCATTTGGAGGCATCGGACCTATGGCTGACCATGTGATCAAAGAGGACGAGGCGCGTGAACTCGCTGTTAAAGAAGGTTTTACATTTGAGAGGGATTTCAAGGCAGGCGCTCATCACTATGGACTGATATTCAAAAAATGAGATAATAATAGTACTTACGCGTTTGATGTCATTCCCGCTTTCTTCTGTCATTCCCGCGAAAGCGGGAATCTAGGATCTATCTGCATACTCTGGATTCCCGCATTCGCGGGAATGACATCAAACACGTAAGTCCTATAATGATATGGATAATAAAACAAACTCTTTTCAAATAATTCTGGTGGGGGCATTTGCTTTTTTTATAGTGGTGGGCGTTATAGTTTTTTCCACTGTCAGGTCGGGCTCCGAAGTGATTTTTCCCGAAGTAACTATATGGGGAACGGCTCCGAAAAGATCTTTTGATGTCGCTTACGGCGCTTTGAACCTCCAGAGGACGAAGAAGGAGGGTCAGCTTAACGTAACATATGTGGAGAAAAGAAAAGGAGAGTTTGAAAGCGATCTTATAGAGGCGCTGGCGAGCGGTAAGGGTCCTGATGCCGTAATTTTGCCCGAGGATTTTATCGTGAAGCACGCGGATAAAATTTACCCTGTTTCTTTCGAAAGCTTGTCGCTAAGGGATTATAAAGATCTTTACGCTGATGCCGCCGAAATATTTCTAGTGGAAAAGGGATCGCTGGGTTTTCCGTTATACGCCGATCCTTTGGTCATGTATTGGAATAAGGACATTTTTGCCAGCGAGGGCATAGCGGAGCCGCCGCGCTATTGGACCGAATTTTTCACATTGTCCGAGAGCTTGTCGCGTAAAGATAGCGTCGGCAATATTACGAGAAGCGCTGTGGCACTGGGGGAATTTTCCAATGTCCGCAATGCCAAAGGTATTCTCTCAGCACTTTTTTTTCAAGCCGGCACGCCCATAGTGGAAGAGGTGGGAGGGGAGTACAGGAGTGTTTTGAACAAAGGAAGACAGGGAGGGGTTGACCCTGCTCAGTCTGTCATCGCTTTTTTTACAGATTTTTCCAACCCCAATAAAGCATCTTATTCTTGGAATAGATCCTTACCTGAATCCCAACAGCGATTTATAGCTGGAGACCTTGCCGTTTATTTCGGTTACGCGAGCGAATTAGCGGAAATACGTTTGAAAAATCCGAATTTAAATTTTGATGTTGCCGTTTTTCCTCAGCTTCAAGACGCCAAGGTCAATGTGACGAGCGCACGTGTCTATTCGCTGGCGATATTAAAATCTTCTTCTGATATTTCCGGCACCTTCAGCACTTTGGTAGTCTTAGCGGGAAAGGACTTCGCTTCCATGTTTTCAGAAAATGCCGCTTTGCCCCCTCTTCGTCGTGATCTGCTCAGAGACAAGCCGGATGATCCTGACTTAAGCATTTTTTATGATTCCGCCATAATTTCCAAGTCGTGGCTTGATCCTGATGGGCTTAGGACCAACGCCGTCTTCGAGAACATGGTAGAAGATGTCTCGGCGGGCAGATCGAAAATATCAGATGCTGTCTTGAGGGCGTCTCAAGAGATAGGAGCAATGCTCCAGAATTAATTTTGGGGATTTATCTCATATGTTTGCAAAGACAAAAAAAATATTATGGCCGAGCGTAGTATTGGCGTGCTTACTATTTTTCTTGCTTGCTTCAAGCGCCCTGGGAGCAGGGCTCGTGCCTTGTGACGGGCCTGAAGAATGCGATTTTGAGCAAGCTGTGATTCTTATACAAAACATCATCACTTTTCTGATTAAAATTTCAATAGCGATATCCGCGCTTGTCTTTGCCGCGTCTGGCTACATGATGCTAACCGCGGGAGGGAATGAGGGGCAGATAAAAAAAGCGAAGGAAATGCTCGGCAAAGTTCTTATCGGTTTCTTGTTCATTTTAAGCGCGTGGCTTATCGTATATACTATTACTAATGCTCTGTTGAAACCGGGTACTGCTGATGACTTCATGTTGCTTAATTAATGACTTTGACAGGACATATGCGCATGATGTCATTCCCGCGCTCCCTGTCATTCCCGCTTTCGCGGGAATGACAGATGGGAACGGTCTAAATAAGCCGAATCACGCATGTCCCAGATATAATAAATAATTTTTAGAAATATCAAATATGAAAAAATCCTTGCTTATATTTTTGATGATTGCCGCTCTGTCTATACCTTTGGTCTCGGGAGCGCAAGCCATTCAAGGTTCAGGTTCGTCAGGGTGTCCTCCGGCGGGATCTGAAGGAATACCCAACCCGCTTAAAGGGGGATGCGATCTCTACGCTCTCATTAAGCTCATTATAAATGAAGTGGTCTTGCCTATAGGCGCTGTTCTGGCCGTCTTTTTTGTCATTTACTCCGGTTTTCTCATGGTTACAGCCGGGGGCAATGAGGAGCGGTTGAAGAAGGCCAAAACGACGTTTTTGTATACCTTGATAGGCACGGCAATTTTGCTTGGCGCTTGGGTTATCGCCGAGGGCATTGAACGGACAATAAAACAGATTTCAAAACCGGCATATAATATTATGATAGATCGGGAATCTATCGCAAAAAAATGACTTTCAAAATCAAAAGGGTTTTCCCAATATTCATTTTGTCACTTATGCTTGCCGTATATGCCGTGCCCGGCTATATAGGAGCCCAAGTAGCCAATAGACCTTCCTATCAAACGGGGCCGGCCACTTCAGCGCAGACCGTGTTTGGACCGTGTGTCAAGCCGCCGCAGAATTTTGTTGACTTTATATGCATATCGGTTGAGATTGTTGATTTGGCCATTCCATACGTGGCGACGAGCGCTCTCTTGGCTTTCATATGGGGGTTATCAATGTTTATCATGGGCTCGGGCAGCGAGGAGAAAGTGGCTGACGGCAAGATGATAATGAAATGGGGGATTATCGGGCTTTTCGTTATGTTTTCCATTTGGGCGATTATGGAAATTTTGGCTCGAGGATTCGGCTTTGACTTCGGATTACCGCTTTTACCCGAGTAGGTCGGAAAAATTTATGAAAAGTAACAAGAATAAAAAAATTAAATTTGCGGGGTTTGCGGCTGGTCTCGTGGCGTTTGTTGTGCCTGCGGTCGCGCTTGCCCAAGGGACGTTCGGCGTGAATTCATTGCAGGATCTCATCAAGCTCTTCACTGCTTTTAATGTTGACCTTTTGATACCCATAGCTTTTAGCATGGGGCTCTTGTTTTTCTTTTGGCGGGGGGTGAGATATCTTTATCACGCGGATAGCGATGAGGGAAAAGCGGAAGGCAGAAGAATTCTTACATGGGGAGTAATCGCTCTATTTTGCATGGCTTCAATCTGGGGGATTGTTAAATTTCTTCAGTCTGATATTTTCGGTCAGCCGGTCAGGCAAGATCTTCCCATTCGCTACCGCGCTGATTATTGATCCGGCTATATTATCCACGTGTATCCCTTGATGGGGTAATTGCAATTATTGACCCATATTCAAAGCCATGAATGATCTAGTTACCCCGTGAGGGGATATGCGTGATATTATCCACAGTTTAGCTTGTTATATCTACTCGGCATTATGTATAATTGACACTAAGGACTCGTTCATAAATAACTCCCCCGCCTTGCGTCCACTGCATCATAGACTACAATCTCCGCTCAATCGCAAAATCTTTCATCGTACTTAGAGTACGCCTCAAGATTTTTCTCAATCGCGAAGACCGTATTCTCTGCGCATTGAACACAATCCGAGGAATTTATTTCTGGACGAGTCCTAAGACAAAAGGTCTATATATATTATTAATAACTATAAATATATTAATGAAAAAAGTTCTTGTATTGAGTGCAGTATTATTAACGCCCGCGCTTGCATTGGCTCAGGATTTATCCAATTTACAACGGTTGGCTACTTCATTCGGAGAAATTGTTGACACATTGATACCTGTCGTCTTTGCTATCGCGCTTCTCGTCTTTTTCTGGGGGCTCGCAAAATACATTTTGGCCGCTGGAAGCGAAGAGGCTAAAGCGGAAGGCAGGAGAATAATGATTGGCGGTATAATAGCTCTGTTTATAATGTCGGCAATCTGGGGTATTGTGACATTTATCGGAGAGGCAACAGGTATTGATACAGATCCGCAAGATGTGAACGCTCCCGGTGTAAATATAAGATAGTTTTGCGTTTTAACTAATGACCATAGAGCCGCTATTAAATCGGATTAATCAGTATATACTGAATCCGATAATAATTCTCCTGTTCACTGTCGCTCTTCTGGTTTTTTTCTGGGGTATTTTGCAGTTTATTGCGCATTCGGCAAGCGAGGAGGGGCGGCAAAAAGGCAAGTCGGCTATGGATTGGGGAATAAAAGGGTTGTTCGTGATGATGGTTGTTTATGCTCTTATCAGAATTGTTTTGAACAGCTTCGGAATTCCTTTGCCGAGTTATCTGGGATTCTAGGTTACAACTAACAAAAACCGCCTTGCGCGGTTTTTGTGTTAAAATACGCAAAAAATGAAAAAAGTTTGTATATTAATTACACTTGCTCTAATATCTCCTGTGTTCGTTTTCGCACAGAATGATGCTCGCGACCTGCCCTTACTGGGCACACTGATTCCGCAATTCGGAAATCTTGTTGGTAAATTAACCACTATAGTATTTGCAGTTGCCCTCTTGGTTTTTTTCTGGGGGGTGGCTAAATACATTTTTTTGTCGGGAAGCGAGGAGGCCAAAGCAAGAGGTAAAAGAATAATGACGGGGGGTATAATAGCATTATTTATCATGGTTTCAATATGGGGAATAGTAGAGTTCATAAGGAAGGATTTTGGAATATCGGACGATAAAACCATAGGTGTACCAAGAGTAAAACCGCAATAAAGCATCTGTCCACAACCCCGAGTGGTGTCATTCCCGCGAAAGCGGGAATCCAGGTTTTTATCTGCATACACTGGATTCCCGCTTTCGCGGGAATGACAGAAGAAAGTGGGAATGATAGATGGGAAATGTTTTAAATTATGACGAAACGCGTAAGTCCTATAATTTCATAAAATAAAAAAGCGCGAGGAGAGTAAACTCATCCTCGCGCGTGTGCTATTTGTTGATCTTGAACTTCGGCACTAGTGTGAATGCCGCCCAGTAGTAGTTTGTCTCTACCGGGTTTTCTATTTGGCCGGCGAACCCTGTCTCAGCAGAGCCGGACAGGTGCCACCTTGAGATGGGGCCGCTTGACGCAGTGAAGTTGGTAACGGCTGCCCACATTCCGACATATTGCCCGTCCTGCTTTTCAGACAGGCCGGTGTACATTCCAATGATCTGTGTGCCGTCGTCATTGACGGACGGAATCTGAAAGACCAGATTGCGACTGTCATACTTCGTCACTGTGACGTTCGGAAAAACCATTTCCGATGGTACGCTCACCACACCCGGCGGACTTTTCCACATTGCCCACCACGTATTTTCAAGTGGGCCAGTCCTATAGACCTCAGAGTGACCAAACGGCTTCCCGAATAACCATCTCGTTGTGGCTATGGTGAAAGCCCCGAGAATGGTGAGGATGAAGATGCCAACGAGTGCCAAAAATATGATCCTCGGCAATTTCGCGACAATCTTTCCCGTATTTTTTGCAATAGAAACACCTTGAGCCACGTTTACACTCTTGAGTTTTGACGTGGCGTAGGGCTTCTTGATTACAATATATACGGCGAATGCGATGGCTGCAGTTAGGAATGCTAAAAATATAGACCAGTCCATAGTTTAGTTCTCCTCCCCCCCTTTTTTTTCCTCTTTTGGCTTTCCCGAGGTTTTGGGGTTTTTCTTTTTATCAGTGGAAGAAACATCTGTTTTTTTGTCGGTGATATTTTTTCCTTCTTGCCGCGCTACCGCTAGCCCTTTTGCAATATCTTGCATGTTGATCAAGCTCTCAGCCGCGGGTCCGGAAAATATCGTGTAGTTTGATCTTTCCAAAGCTTCGCGCATGATTTGTGCCTGATAAGCGACTTTTCCCCCTTCACTCTCGGCGATTTCCCCCTGCCTTTTAAGACCATCAGCTTCGGCGTTTAACCATTTTTTGCGCGCCTCTGCTGTACCTGTGCCTTCGTTTATGAGTTTTAGTTTTTGACCTTGCGAGCCGATAATCGTTTGCCTTTTGTTTGCAATTGCTTCGTTGACTCGTCTCGGAAACCCCATGCTTTTTACACGGGCACTTACCAGGTCTATGCCCCACCATGGACACATATCACGTGTGCCATCTTTGTTTTTTGTTTCTCTTTCTCCTATGAGCTCCTCGATTCTTTCCGTAATGCCTTCATTCAGCCTATTAATTTTCTCAAGCGCTTTTGCCGCAGTGAGTTTTGCGCATTTTTCTTGCAGAACCGTTATTGCTGTTTCAATAAGAATATATGCGGCGTTGTACACGTTGCCCATCTTCACCCAAAACGGCCACATGTCCTCAACTACAAAAATGAGGATCACTATCGGGTCAGAGGTTATACGCCTGTCCAATTCGTCTGTGTTTTTGTCATCTTGTCCTTCAGCGAAGGTAATTCTTTGCGGCTCGGGCATTCTGATGACTTCGACGTTTCTTTTTTCTGCTTCTTTAATCTCCGACTCAAGTATAGCTTTCTCTTCAGCTGATTTGGCTGTTCCTGCTAATACAAGAATCTGTCTCCTGGCAGCTGTTACTTGTTTGCAGATCAGGCGTGGCACGAAAACTATTCCGGGTTCTAGGCGATACAGTCTCCTTCCCATGAATAATTTAACACCCACCTTGTCGGCGTCCTGCTTGCCTATACTTATTAGGTGGTAAATGGCAAGCAGTGTTAACATGTATTTTCCGACATTGATTACCCACACGGTCTGGCTCAACAATATGAGGCCGGTTATTACCAGTATCGTATCAATAATTATCACCCAGATGAAAAAAACCGACGGCGATATCATTTCACTCTCATCAATCACATAGTTTGCTTTTGGCATCTTTCCTTTCATGTCAAAGATCAAATCGTCGCTTCATGCGAACAATCGTCTCTGAAAATCTGCAGTTATAATAACAAAGAAAAACAAAGTTGTCAATGATTTTCTCGGTAACTCCTCACAAGACCGAGTAATGGCCACACCACAGCCTTCTTTTCTTCTGTCATTCCCGTGAAAACGGGAATCCAGATCAAAATATGGCCTAGATTCCCGCCTTCGCGGGAATGACACCACTCGGTCTTGTGAGCAGTTACTTTTCTCGGTACATATAATATCAAGGTTTAACCTTGATGTGGTTGCTTCGGCTCGTGTTTGTTGTATCATGATTTAATGAGTTATACGCTGTCAAAAAAAATTTTGGAAAAATACGCCGACGTGCTCGTCAATTTCGCTCTCGGCGGAGGCAGGGGAGTAAAGAAAGGTGAAGTGGTGCACCTTGTGGCCTATGAGGCAGCCAAGCCGCTATACAGGGAACTTAAGGTCGCGATATTAAAAGCGGGTGGGCATGTGATCGGGGATTACCGCCCCGATAGCGGCGATAGGTTTCCGTTTGATAGAGATTTTTTTGAACACGCAAAAGATCATCAGCTGGATTTTTTTCCGGAGAAATTTGCCAGAGGTTTAGTGGATGAAATTGATCATACGATTTTTATACTTAGTGAGATTGATAAACATGAATTGGAAGGCATAAATCCGAAAAAAATAATGCGAAGAGGATTGGCTTGGAAGCCGTATATGGACTGGAGGAACGCGAAAGAAAACAAAGGCAAATATACCTGGACGTTGGGATTGTATGGCACAGAGGCAATGGCAAAAGAGGCGAGACTTGGCCTCGAGGAGTATTGGGATCAAATCATTAAAGCGTGTCTTCTTGATAAAAAAAATCCCATTTCTGAATGGAAAAAGCTGTATAAAGGATTGGAGAAAATAAGAGGTCGTTTGAACCGGATGCCGATAGACAAACTGCATGTTCTAGGTCCGGATGCCGACCTTTGGGTCAATCTGGGAGATAAGCGCGCTTGGATGGGCGGATCTGGAAGAAACATTCCGAGTTTTGAGCTTTTTACGTCGCCCGACTGGCGGGGGACGGAGGGCTGGATCAAGTTCAACCAACCGCTTTACCGCTATGGAGTATTGATAGAGGGAATACGTCTGGAGTTTAAGAACGGGCGAGTGGTGAAAGCCAACGCCTCTAAGAATGAAAATGTCCTCCGAGAGATGATAAAAACGGAGCACGCTGACAAAATAGGGGAATATTCGCTCACGGATAAGCGTTTTTCCAGAATTACTAAATTTATGGCGGAGACTTTGTTTGATGAGAACATCGGAGGGCCCGACGGTAATACGCATCTGGCGCTTGGAAAGTCGTACCACGACTGCTACATCGGTGATCCCGGCGAGCTGTCGCCTGAAGATTGGGAACGTTTGGGGTATAATGATTCGTCAGTACATACCGATATTATTTCCACTGCTCCTCGCACGGTTACCGCTTATATGAAAAACGGGGACAAAAAAATCATATACAAAGAGGGGATGTTCACTGTTTAGATTAAGGTTGACAGTAAGAGAAAAACCCCAGTTGTTAGTTTATAATTTAATATATATGCATGTGAGAAATATTATTATATCGGTCATTATTTGTGTTGTAGCCGTAGGGGCTATTTATTACTATTCTTTGAGGGAAAAAACAACCGATGTGTTACAGACGGAGGAGGTTTTGCTTTCAGAGACACCGCTCTCTTCAGGGGAGGCATTGAGTAATATTAAACAAGCTGTTAATCTTAAGCATATGGTTACATTGCAAACGAATCATGGGGAAATAGTTTTTGAGACCTTTGACGCGGACGCGCCAACAGCCTCAAAAAATTTTACCGACCTGGCTCGCAAGGGGTTCTATAACGGTACTATCTTTCATCGCGTAATCGCAGGATTCATGATCCAAGGTGGAGACCCTACGGGTACAGGCTCTGGTGGGCCCGGATATGTTTTTGATGATGAGCTCAATCCTGAAACCGAATCTTATAAAAGGGGATATAAGAAAGGTGTAGTGGCTATGGCGAACAGAGGACCGAACACGAACGGCAGCCAATTTTTCATTATGCTTGAAGATTACCCTTTGCCGCCGAGTTACACAATTTTCGGCAAAGTCGTAAAAGGACAAGATGTGGTGGACAAGATAGGCGCGTTGGATACGGGAGATGCGGATCGTCCTCTTGAGGAAGTCAAAATTATCAGTGTTATGGTAGATGAAAAATAGAGGTACTGCAGAGTACAATATGATATAATGATAACATGGAGACATTAGTAAAAGCGGATATATTTTTCTTTGTGACGACCATTGTGGTTGTAATTGTGGCGTTGGGTTTGGTAGTTGCCATCTACTATGTGATCAAAATACTGAAGAATATGAAATATATATCGGAAAAGATTAAGAATGAAAGCGATAACATTATAGAGGACATTACAGCTTTAAGAGGTAGAGTCAAAGAAGAAGGTTTCCGTGCGGCGCATGTCTACAAATTTTTCAAAGGTGTTTTTAAGCGCAGATCTTATGCCAAACGAGGCAAGGATGATCATCAAGTGTGAAAATTATCATTAAATATAGAAGTCCTAAAATAAATTATTATGGCAAAAAATAACAACAATAATTCAAATAAAAAGAAGAAGATTATAGCCGGGAGTGTTACCGCTATCGCGGTGGTCGCTGCTGCTGGAGCTTATTTGCTTTATGGCACGGAAGGCGGAAAGAAAAAAAGAAAGAAAATCAGAAGCTGGTCATTAAGAGCGAAAGCGGATGTTCTGGACCGTATTGAAAACTTAAAAGAAGTTAATGAAAATTTGTACAACAAGATAGTGCATGAAGTGTCTGACAAGTACAAGAAATTAAAACAGGCGGATCCGGAAGAAATAGCCGTGTTTGTGAATGAGCTTAAAAATCAGTGGAAAAACATAAAGAAGAGCATAAGCGCCGCTGAAAAATCTTCCCCAAAAAAGAAATAATGCTTCATCGGGACGAAGTTACCGAGATATTGAACCTTTGTTTCGTCTTCGCTCGGACGTCGTGAATGATATGAATCATTCACACGCTCCTCGCTAGCCGAAATAAATAACTGAGGAACTATGAGTAAAAAAGTCGCAATATCGGCTATAGTTATAGTTGTGGCGGTAGCAATCGCTATTGGTATTTACCAATATGATGCGAGCAAAAAGGAAAAAATTTCCAGTTTTGAAGAATGCGTTGACGAAGGCAATCTTGTTATGGAAAGTTATCCGCGAATGTGCAGGACTGAAGATGGGCGACTGTTTATTGAGGAAATTAAGGATATCGTGGAGGATGATGTCAGTTTTGATGGTGTGATAGAGGTTGATAATCCAAAATATAACGGCACAGTATCAAGCCCGCTTGATATCAGAGGAAAAGCAAAGGGAACGTGGTTCTTTGAGGGGTCATTTAGCGGGCGCGTTGTTGATTCTAATGGAGCGACGATTTCAGAATTTATAGCGCAAGCAGAGGGAGAGTGGATGACGGAAGAGCTTGTACCGTTTAGCGCGACGGCTGTTTTTGAAGCACCTCTTACGGATAATGGCAGGGTAATATTCGAGAAAGCCAATCCGTCTGGATTACCTGAAAATCAAGCAGAATATTCTCTTCCAATAAAATTCAAACAAAACGAAGAAAGTATGGTTGTGGAAGTGTATTTTTCAAAAGATTCACAGTCAGGACAACAGGTTGAGTGCGATGAGGTATTTGCGGTCAAGCGTAGAGTTCCGAAGACGGCCGCTCCAGCACGAGCGGCGATTGAAGAACTTTTGACCGGTCCGACGGAAAATGAATTGAGTGAAGGTTATTTCACGTCGCTAAATACCGGAGTTAAAATACAGCGTCTCACCATAGCCGATGGTACGGCCTATATTGATTTCGACGAGTCTTTAGACGAGAATGTTGGAGGGTCTTGCCGAGTCGCCGCCGTAAGAAGCCAAATTGCCGAAACATTAAAGCAATTTCAAACCGTTGACAGTGTTGTCATTTCCATTAATGGCAGGACGGAAGATATTCTTCAGCCATAAGTTTTTCACACGATAATCGGTATAAATGAGATCCACAAATTACACATTTTGGCGGTTTGTAACAGTAGCGGCGCTTGTTGTTATTTTTATTGTCTTATGGGAATCCAAAGGCAGTTTAAAAAATATTGAAAGCCACACGGAGGAATTTGTTTCATGGATTTTGCCGGAGAGAATTATTACCCCGGAGCCGCTTAGGTATTTGGGCAAAGCTCATCCATCTTCTCGTCTAACGAAAGAAGGAGTCTTGTTGTATACGAACAATGAACGCGCGAAGGAGGGACTGAATGAACTGACTCAATCGAGCCCCCTTGATGTAGCGGCGGAGGAAAAAGTTGACGATATGTTCGCAGGAAAGTATTTCGCGCACGTTTCTCCTCAGGGGTTAGCTGTTTCGGATTTTGCGAAGAAGGTCGGATATGAATATATAATAATTGGGGAGAATCTCGCTCAGGGTAATTTTAAGGATGATTCGGAACTGGTGCGGGCTTGGATGGATAGTCCCGGTCATCGCGCTAATATAATGAATCAGAATTATAAAGAAATCGGAATATCTGTGAAAAAGGGGGAATTCGAAGGTGAACAAGTGTGGCTGGGAGTACAAATATTCGCCAATCCTTCGTCTTCTTGCGCGAGGCCCGACAAGGAAATAAAAAGAAAAATAGCGAGTACGGAAAAAGAGCTCCAAGTCATTGAAATGGAAATTAAGCAAAAAAAGGAAAGTATAGAATCTTATAAACCAAAGAGGGGAGCCGAATACAACGCGAAAATAGACGAATATAATATTTTAGTATCACAGTATAATGAAATACTGAGAGCGCTGAGGGAAGTTGTTGAGGAGTTCAATGAATCAGTTCGGGTTTATAATGAATGCGTGGCGCAAAACGCATAAGCGTCTTGAAGTTATTTTTTCTCCCAAGAATGTCAACGCTAAGCGTTGACATTCTTGTCGGGGACGATATGCGTATTTTATACTTCAATTATTTAGTATCTTTAAGCGCTAAAGTGAATCGCAGGCCGTAGAACATCAGGAGACCAAGAAATATAAATATATATCTGATGTCTACGAAAACAAACAAGAAGGAAGCGGCTACTGGGCTAATAAGATAGGCCCATGGCCTCATTGTTCGGAATAAACTAAGGATGTTAACTTCAGTGTCGGGGACTTTCTTAAAAAAATAAGTCTCAATCATTATCTCTACCATTGCCGCACCTGTTCTCGTAGTGAAAAGAATTAAGGTCCAGATGATGAAATTGTTGCTAGAAATGAACGAGATCAGAGCGGTTGAGATAGACATAATTATAAACCCTATAGACAGTATTTCTTTCTCTCCGTACTTAGAGTCCGCAAGTTTGCCAAGAGGAATTTCCAATATGGCAAATGGCACAAGCATTATGCTGAATATTATACCTATTTGGCTCCAACTGAAACCTATATGCTGGTAAAGATAGATCGGAGTATATATAACCATCCAAGCGAAGAAAAAATTAAGCAGGAAATTTATAATAAGAGACCCGAGCACGTCTTTGTCTTTCCATGTCGCTAGCATTGTTTTCAGATACGGAGTTTTGTTGTAAAAAGGATCGCGGAATTTTTTGAACTTATGGACTATGCCGATTGCCGGTAATAAGAGAATTGCCGCGGCCAGATACACTTTATAATAATCACCGTTCGTAAGAATAACACCGACCAGGAGAGGAGAGAGAATCCAGGCAAGGTTAACAATAGTTAGGAAAAACCCCCTGATCTTCCCCACTGATTCATTGGGTGAAAATTCTTCAATGAAAACATCTATGCTGAATGCCGACAAGGAGATGGTTACGAAACTTACGATAAAAGCTGAGGCCACTACAATCAAATTATTACCGAAAGCTAAGCCCATTAATGCCACAAATTGCAAGGACATAAGCGATATTATCGCCCTGTAATTACCGATTTTTTCCAGGACATGCGGGATGTATACAAAAAATGCTATGGTAAAAATTGAAGACAGGGTATATATTAACCCCACGAATTTTTCACCGGAGAAACCCGCTAGAAACGTTGAATTAACATATGTGGGAAGAGCCACATGCAAATGGAATAAAAAACCAATAATATAAATGAGGAAAAATTTGGAGCGGACGCTATCATCTTGTGTTGACTTGTAAGGCATTGCTAAATATAGCCGATAGTCATTACACTGCTAAAAGCACCGGTATTACAATCGGACGTTTTGCGGTTTTCTGAAACAAAAATTTACTGACAGCATCTGTTAAGTTTGATTTCACGTAATCAAAATTTATCGGGTTCAGACCCTCCGTCGATTCTTCCACTGTTTTTTTTATGACGAATCTGGCTTGTCGCAGCAATTCTTGGGATTCTCTCAAATACACAAAACCTCTTGATATTAGATCAGGAGACTTCTTCAGACGGCCTGTGGAAGCGTCAATTGTCGCTACAATTACAAACATGCCGTCTTGCGCGAGCATTTGTCGATCGCGAATAACCACTTCTTGTATGTCTCCGATCGCGAAGCCGTCCACCATAACTATTCCGGAAGGCGCTTTGACGTCCAGGCGGATCATTTTTTCACCCTTGTCCCTAATTTCCACAATTGTTCCGTTATCCGGCACGATTATATTCTGTTCGGGCATGCCTAGATGAGTCGCCAATTCGGCGTGAAGCCGGAGCATATAATGATTGCCGTGGATGGGCATGAAGAATTTCGGCCGGACTTTTTTATGCAGCCATTCTATCTCGCCTCGGTTGCCGTGACCGGTGGAGTGTATGTAAACGTCAGATGTTCTGTAGTGAATTATCTTAGCGCCCTGCCTTGAAATATTGTCTTTAAGTTTTTGAACTGTTTTTTCATTGCCTGGAATAATTGATGACGACAAGAGGACCGTGTCTCTCTTGGTAAATTTGATGTGTTTATGACCCTGCGTTGAAATTCTCATAAGCGCGGCAAATTCTTCTCCTTGCGCTCCCGTGGCGAGAACGATAATTCTATCAGGTGGAAATTCCTCCGCGCGCTCAGAGCCGATGATCGTATCTTTCTTTGTCTTCAATATTCCGGCTTGGATGGCGATCTCAATGTTATTCTTCATACTCCTTCCCTCAACGACGATTTTTTTGTTGTATTTTTCAGCGATTTCTATAATTTTTATCATTCGTTCCAGTTGAGAAGCGAAGGTACCGATTATCAAGCGGCCTTTGATGTTCTTGATAATATCGTCCAGATTTTTGTGGACGATTCTTTCCGGCGTGGAAAAGCCGGGGTTTTCCACATTGGTGGAGTCAGTCATGAAAAAGAGCGTTTTTTCCTTTTCAAAAATACCGTATTCCTCCGCCTCTTCTTCGGTCGGCACTCCTTCAACGTGATCCAATTTGAAATCACCCGGATTGACTATATTGCCGTAAGGCGTTTCTATAATGACACCCATAGAGTCGGGAATAGTATGAGTAACCGAGAAAAACCTCACGTACAAATTGCCGATTTTTATTCTGTCCTTCTTTTCAACCACTTTCAAATTCAGTTCGGGGAGGTGAGGGAACTCCGTCTGTCTTTTACGGATCATTATTGACGTAAGGTTTCTGGTGAATATTGGAGGGTTTCCTATTCTATCCATAATGTATGGAATGCCGCCCACGTGATCCAAGTGGCCGTGTGTGATTATGAGTGCTTTTATTTTATGCTTCCGTTCCTCCAAGTATTTGGTGTTGGGCAATATATAGTCTATCCCCGGCGTGGCCTCCTCCTTAAACTGGAACCCAGCGTCAAGGATGATAATGTCGTCCTTATACTCAACGACGGTCATGTTTTTACCCACCTCTTCCACGCCGCCAAGCGGCACGATTCTTATGGCATCGCCGGCGGGAGGAATGATGTCATCATCGTTATGCCGCATGTTCGAGCGGGGTCGCGGATACTTTCTATCTGCGCTCATTCCGTCCTTTCTCATGCCCGCACCCGCTCCAAACACCGAACTTCGTTTTTGGGCAGGCCGTCCTCGTCTCGGGGCGCGGTTTCTATCAGCGTTCCCTGAGCTTCTCTCTCTACTTATATAATTTTTTTCCATAGTTATATGACTTACGCAGTCGGCGCATTTCTTCGTTGCAAGCTCCGTTTGCTCCCGCAATGTATAAGTCCATACATTTTGGTCGCAATACTCGCTTGCGCCTCGAACTGCATCCAACTGCGTAAGTCCTAAGTTAATTTTATTTTGCGAATATGTTCCAGACTTTATCCTCGTTAATATACCAGTCACTGACAGAAGCGAATCTCTCTGATGGTCCCATAAGTTTTCCCATTTTGAAATTTTTGATTTTTTTAGGGAGAACGTAAATATAGTCGGGTGAGTATATGAATATGGCGGGAATATCCTCTTTGATTTCTTTTTGAATAATTAATAATTGTTCGGCCCTCTCATCGGCAAGAGATGTGGAGCGAATTGATGAGAGCGCTTTGTCAACTGATGTGTTGGCATACATGGCTATGTTTAAGCCGGGATCGTTGCGTTCTCCGGAATGCCAAAAAGCGTAAAGATCCAGATCTCGTCCTATGATTTCACCAAACAGGAGCGCATCGTACTTTCTCGGCCTCAGCACTGATTGGTTGAAATCACCCGATTCAAACACTTTTACATCAACGTCCGCGCCGATCTTTCTCCACTGTTCCTTGAGCAGGTTTGCCGTGGCTGAAAGTTCCGGAGTATCGGATGTTGAGATTGTAAATTTCAAAGCAGTTGAATCTGTTTTGGATTTTTTTTCAAAGAAACCGTTCTCGTCAAGCGTCCACCCGTTGGATGAAAGAAGCTCTCTGGCGCCATCAATATCCGCCTCGGCGCGATCCTCATCGTCGTCTGTTACAAGAGGGAAACCGGGCGGCAAAGGACCGGCAATCCGAGTTCCGTAACCGTGGAGCACAGTATCAATTATTTCTTTTTTGTTTACGCTCATTCTGAGCGCCTCTCTGACTTCCTTGTTTGAAAGAATTTTTTGCTGATTCTGGTTGAAGAATACTCCGAAAACTCTCGGCAAAGGAGTTTTGTTGACCTCTCCATTCACAGAGGCAAAATCCGCTACATTTTTGCCGGACACCGCGTTGATGCTCTCAACTTCGCCCTTATTATACGCCTCAATCACAGCTGTTTCGGTAGGATAAAATTTAACTACTATTTTTTCTATCATTGGCTCGCCGAGAGCGTAGTCCTTGAATGATCTCAATTCGTAATACCGGGGTATTCCCTCAACGTCTCTTTTGATAATGTCAATGAAGTACGGACCCGTGCCAATGGGCTCGGCGTTGAATTTACTGAACGTAAATTGCTCAATATCGGCGTTTTTCCAGATATGTTTGGGCAAAATTCCAAGAGTTGCGTTCTCAAGAAAAGGAGTATAAGGATTTTTCAGGGTAAATCTTATCGTTTTAGGATCAACTATCTCAACATTCACACCTTCCCATTTTACACGTTCTGGGCTTTTTATGCCAGGATCAGCCGCTCTTTTGATTGTGAATTCAACATCCTCGGCGGTGACCGGCTCGCCGTCGTGGAATTTGACGTTGTCTTTCAAGACGAAGGTATATGTGAGCTCGTCCTCTGATATGTCGTACGACTTGGCCAAATCCGGTACCAGCGTTCCGTCTGGCATGGATTTCACTAATCCCGAATAGATCAATTTTTCAAGGTCGTCACCGGCTGATGAATAATATAAAATCGGGTTTATAAACCTCGGGTATCCTACAATGCCTTCAACAAGCGTACCGCCTCTGGCGGGCACAGGAACCAGAAAGTTATTATTTACCCCCCACAACAGCACAATAGAGCTTATGGTTATGGTTATGGCGCAGATATAAAAAATAACTCTTTCAGTAAGAGAAAAACGCGAGACTATATGCTCGGAAAAGCCGGTACGGCGGGTTCCAAAGATCCTTCTGTTTAAATCCATAAATGCTTTAGAGGCTATCTACAATCTAATGGCTAACTGAAATGTTCAAAATTCTTTGCGAAAATTGCGGATTTTGAGGAAGCATACCGAGGTACGCTGACGAGAAATACGCAATTTGCAGCAGAATTTTGGACATTTCGGCAGGCAAGTAGTGATTTTTCTTCATATTTTACGGTTAGATTGAGATAGGCTCTTACTCATGTTTGCTCGGGCAATTGAAAAAACTGACCTGTATTTCCGGCAAAAGTTTCGAAGAATAAATTAATTAGATAATTTAAATAATAAGTGCGATAAACGCGCTTGCGCCGAATAGAACAGCCAATATTATTGTTGCAATGAATAAAGTTCTTTCAAATCCTCTTTTGGTGTTGAAACCGCTAAAATTGTTGCCCTCACCGAATGCGCCGCCTAAACCGGCGCTTGATTGCTGGAGTAATATTCCAATAATGAGAAGAATTGATAAGGCGATCTGAATATATGGCAATACCGCGGAAAATGTGTTCATAACATTAGAATAGCATAGAGAATATGAAAGTCAAAATGAAAGTCAAAATTTCAATAACCCCACTCCATACCAGTTGATTTCTTTTCATTCAATTGTGATATAGTTTCGCTTGGGAGCAACTTAACAAAAAAATAAAATGCAAAACGAGCAAAAAAACAGTGGAACATTTGAGGTATTTGCGAGAAACCCCAAATATGTTGATATCAACGAACAAAACGTGAAAGATTGGCTGGATATCATGGTAAAACATGGGACACTACGCGTTTCCTGCGTTTTGGATATAGCGTCTGGGACAGGCACAATGGTCCAGTCGTTTCAAAGAAAAATGCCTGCCACGTGGCAGCCCAAGTGGATTTGTGCAGATGCGTCGGAGGATGTCATCCAACAAGCCAAAGACAACGTGGGGCAGTCTTCTTCACAAATGCGCTTTATCCGTTCGGAAGCGGACAAGCTATCCAGCGAATTAAACGTAAGTGAAGTAATAGATGTTGCGGTTTGCGGCAATGCTATACATTACATGACTCCCGAGTCTCAGCTTGACACGATGAAGGGAATTAAGAATATTCTTCGTCCAGGGGGGTGGTTCTGTTTCAACACGACATTCTATGGAAATTCGCGGCCGGAGGAAACCATGGCTTTCTACAAGGAAAAAGTAAAAGTTGCCATGCAGATTCTCAAGGACAAAGGAGTGGTGAGAGATAAAGACAAACACAAACCTGAAGCGAGCTCTTTTCTACCCATAGAGCATTATACTGACACGGCAAGAAACTCGGGCTTTGATATTATTGCCGTCAAAGAAACTCTGGTGGAGACCGATCTTCAATTCTGGCTTGATATTTGCGGGTATTACGATTACGCTAGCGGAGCGTTGCATGGCTTTGGCAAAGAGGACGCGGCCGACGCGCTGCAGGCGTCCGTAAAGCGGATTTTTGAAAAATACGCCGTGGGTCTTGAAAATAAATTCATTCCCCGTTTATGGCTATCAGTTGTTGCCAGGTCTTCGGAATAGTCTCAATTTGCGTTTTCACAACCGTTCCCAGCGAGCGGTTTTTTTTCTGCTTATTCAAATCATTTCTCATCTATCATTCCCGCGCTGCGCCCTCCAGTAGCTCTTCTTAGAGCGAAGGGGGGAAAGCGGGAATCACATCAAAAGGGAAGTCCTATTAAGGATACTTCCTCAACGCCTTGAGCGACCCATCGCCGAGTTTGAGAATGACGTCTGACGCGTTCGGATCATTCGGCTCTACCAGCACCAAAGCGTAGATCTTGCCATCTGTACTTCCTCTATTACTCAAACAATCTCGCAAACCAGTTCCAGATGCGACCAAAGAAAGATTTCTTTGGTGGTTGATCGGTAATTGGCGGAGCTGTAGTTTCAGGGGCAACAACACTACCGTCAATATTTTTCACCGAAATCAGTGTGAATTCGTTTTGGGGAACATTTGTGTTGCTAGTATTTTGAATTGAAACTTCAAAACGATATTTTTGGTCTTCCACAAGCTTTTCAGAATCAAGAGATTTAGTGTAAACTAATATTTCCTTGTCTAAAGCACTTCCCGGTGAATATTTAAAACCAAAGTCTTCCGAAAGAATGATAAAGGAATTGTCGAGACACGGCATACATAATGCTTCTCCGCCACACGGTGGGCATATGTAAATATACGAAACATACGCCTCCGTGAAAAACTTTCTCGGGGCTATGGAGGTATTTTTGTTCAGTTTTGCAATGGTGTATGTGCGGTTTTCAACTAGAGAATCACTTAAAATATTTTTAACTAAAGGATCATTCGTATAAACCGGTTCTGCTGAGATTTCTGAACCAGTATCTTTTTCAAGTTCTATATATCTGATTCCCTCCACATTTCCGATTCTCCTCAATACCCACTGTTCCCAGTTGACCTCTCCTTCAGGACCCATGGCATTCCCAATATCTTTTGTAATTACGATAGATTGACCGACAGAACTATTGCGAAAATCCCCTCTAAAGAACGAATTGCCGGATTCATTTATTCGTGTGGAAAAACGATACAAAGCTCCACTTCTCATTATATTCTTACATTCTTCAAAATATTCTCCACCCAATGATAAAGGATCATCATATGACGCTTTTTTTATTTCAAGAAAAACATAATCATCGGTGATTTTAACCACCTGGCCATTAAGTCTACAAACTTCAATCATATTAGAAGCATTTGCGAAATTAACGGCGCCATAAGAAACAATCCAAAAGCCAATGATTACCAAACTAAATATTATTTTCTTCATAAGATTAGGTTGCAAAAACTCCAAGTAAACCGCAGGCAAAAGAATGATGGCTGTCCCTGTTATTCCACAGCTAAGAAGTGTAGTCAATAACGTTCTCTGTGTTCACGGACTTAAAAACTGATGTTGGGTATGTTTCCGACCAGGCCTTTGGCGCGTTGACCTTTTCTTTCCATTTACATTCAAATGCTTCGACTTGTCCACTCGAAACTTCCACAAAATCCACTTCAGCTCCGTTTCTGCTTTTCCAAAAATGAATTTCGCTCGTTCTTCCGGAATATTCTCGCTGTTTTATCTTTTCTGCGATAAAGAAATTTTCAAAAATTGCGCCTTTATCCAGACGAAGTTCCATAGGATCGGTATTATTGATAATTGCGTTTCTGATACCCAGGTCAAAAAAATAGATTTTGTGGCTTTTATTGATTTCCTTAGTTTTGTTTGTGTAAAGAGGAGTCATCCTAAATATTATGAAGGCCTGTTCAAGCAAATTTACATAATTTAACACCGTACTTCTGCTTATACCGACCTCTTTTGCCAATTCTGAATAAGAAATCTCATTTCCGATACAAAGAGCCAGAAGCTTTATGAGTTTTTCAAAAGCAAAGAAGTTTCTTATATCCCCGAACATAAATAAATCCTTGAATAAATAATCGCCCGCCAGTTCTTTCACCAGAAGCGCTTTTTCTTCTCTTGATTCCGCGGAGACTATTTTCGGGTACATGCCGAAAGTCATGTAGGTTTCAAGTTCTTTTTGTATATTTATTTTCCCATGAGCCAAAACTAATTCTCCTATTGATAACGGATAAAGATAGAACTTTCGGTTTCTGCCCGTCAGAGGCTCATTCAGCTTGTTTGCCAATTCGAAGGAGGAAGAACCCGAAGCGATAACTTTGGCGTTTTCGACATTATCAGCGATCAGTTTGAGTGAAATTCCTATGTCCTCTATTCTCTGAGCTTCGTCAATGACAACGAGATCATATCCTGACACTAATTCGGAAAGCTCATCCGCAGACCTATGTTGGAGGAGTAGAGCATCTTTGGGATCATCTCCTTGTAAATAGAGAGTTTTGGTAAAAATTCTTAATATTGTCTTGATAAGGGTTGTTTTCCCAACCTGTCTTGCCCCATAAAGTATTATGATGGGCTTTTTGCCTATATTTTTTAATAAGGTATTGTATATTGTTCTATCGTAATTCATAGGTATAGTATACAATATATATACCTAAAATAGCAAGTATCCCTAACAGCAAAGACTGAGTGCGTGCTAGGTATGCAAATACTATTCTATGGAGGATAACTTCATCTTGCTTCACCTAACCTCATCAATGCCTTTACGGAACCATCACCCAGTTTCCTGACTTCCGCACACCCCTTTTGTCCACTTAAAATACCCATATTCTTTCACATCTGTCATTGAAAAGTGGGTGGTGCTGCAAATCGGAAGTCAGGTTCACCTAACCTCATCAATGCCTTTACGGAACCATCATCCAGTTTGATAAAAACATTAGACGCTAACGGGTGATCCAGTTTCGCCACTACCAAAGTGTAGATCTTGCCGTCTTTAGCTACGCGAACGGGCGATGTGCGAGCACCATATGAACTATCGCCTTCCGGATATGCGGCAATAACCACCACTCTCGGACTGGCCGGTGTCCCTTCATTTACTCTAAGGCCGATGTCTATAGGGAAGGATGTTGCTCTGCTTATGTAAATGCAACATTTTGAATTCCTCACGTCAAGCAATTCTCCATCATTGTAAATAGGATGAATTCTATAATCAACATATTCATAAGGAACCAGGGAATCTTCAAAACGAACTCTGTCGTCGCTTTCAGGTGGTTGAGGTACCGTTCCATTCAATTCCCAATTACGGTCGGTGCTATAAGCATCAGTATTATCTTGATAATCATTTCTATATACGCTATAACCTATAGCATCAGGCACTCTATTCCAGGATAATACTTCTTTTTCGACACCACTTTGAAACGCTTTTACGTCAAGAACGGGAAAAGATTGTTTTACCGGGATTGCTGTAGCACTATCGCGTATGGTGTCACCAGTTAAAGTTGTACACGTTAGTGTATAGGTAACACGAGGAGTAATACTGCCCAACACCTCACCAAGATAATATAAAGAACCTGAAGTTCCTGTCCACCGGTTATTATCAGTATTTCTCGTTACAATACAGGACGAAACCTGTGTTGAAGTCCATAAAATAGTTACGGCAGATGTTGAATCAAATAAAACCGGTCCATCCACCTTATAATATGGGTAAATGTCAGCAGTTGCTTCCTCCGCCTTAAGAGAAGAAGACGGAATCAATATCCCTATGATTAAAATAAAAAACAAGGTCCAAATCCTCGGATATTTTAATTGTTCTAAAACACTCAGCGGAGCAAAGATATGTAGAAAAGTCTTTTTAATCATCATATAATTTATATATCCGTCCTCAACCACATTCTTCCCGTTTCCGGCGAATCCGGGTCGTCATTCCTGGTCTCAATAATAAGTCCTCCGGTTGCCTTGATTGGGCCGCCCACCACCTCCAGCTTCGTTTCAGGCGCGGCTGTTCCTATGCCCACTCCTGTCGTAGTAATTCTCATTTTTTCATCAGCAGCGGGATTGGGTCCAATGCCAAAAATGATGTTTCTGAGCTCATAATTCCACAGAAAGGCATTGTTATTGCTTGCCTTTATTAAAGCAAAACCGTCGTTTGCCGTTGAGCCGGCTGTTCCTCCTGTTATTGAAATGCGAGGGTCTCCTCCTGAATTGATATGCAAAATAGACTGTGGCGTTGCT
>MHSK01000016.1 GCA_001821295.1 Candidatus Taylorbacteria bacterium RIFCSPLOWO2_12_FULL_43_20 | reverse complement strand
CCTTCTATCCCTTCGTCCAACAACTGTGTCTAAAATCATAGAACCGGATGTCGCACAATTACGGCTGTTGGAAGTTTAGTGGGACAGCACTGATAATGCTACCTCAAGTTAGAAGTTTTGTGAAATGTATGGCCTAAATCTTAAACTCCACTCACCTTTCGCTCGCCTTGGAAGGCTCGCTCAAGATGATGGAGTTTAAATCTTCATGCCTTACGGCATTTCAGATCCTAAACTCCATCACATCACCATCCTTCACCACATACTCCTTGCCTTCCGTGCGAATCAATCCTTTTTCGCGAGCCGCGGCATATGAGCCGACTTCGAGAAGCTTGTCCCATTCGATAATCTCGGCGCGCACGAACTTATCCTTGAAATCAGTATGAATGGCAGTTCCGGCCAACGGGGCTGTCCATCCCCTTTTGATCGTCCATGCGCGTGTCTCGTCTTTTCCCGTCGTAAAGTATGTAATCAATTCAAGAAGCTCGTATCCTTTTCTGATCAGATGATCAATTCCATCGCCTGTCCCTAGCGAAGTAGAAGAATCATTTCCACTCAGTTCTTTTCTAAAAACTTCTTTGTCCTCCCCCTCAAGATCTTTCAATTCATGCTCAATTCCCGCGTCCACGACGACCCATTTAGCATCGGATTCCAGCATAAAGTTCATAAGTTTTTTGTACCTATCGTCGGCTTGCCCTGAAGCATCATGCTCATCAAGATTTTTGCCGCCCGACTTTCTATTTAACACGTACATTATCAGCTTCATCGTGAGAAGCTGTAGTTTCTTTGCCGCGACGGCTTCTTTTTCATCCATGGGAGCATATCGCGCCAACTTCCCCAACTCCAAAAACTCTAACGTTTTTTTTAAGGCGGACTGTTCAATTAAAGCTTCCTTGTCTCCCCTTTTCACTTCCTTATCCAAACTTCCAAGCCGTTTTGTAACCGTCTGCATGTCGGCGAGAATAAGTTCAAGGTTTATGACTTCAATATCGCGCATTGGGTCAATACCTCCATCAACGTGAATTACGTCGTCATCTTCAAAAATCCGGACAACCTCAGCTATCGCGTCTGTCTCTCTTATGTTCGTCAGAAATTGATTGCCGAGCCCCTCCCCTTCCGATGCTCCTTTTACCAAACCGGCTATGTCAACAAACTCAACAGCCGCGGGAACGGTTTTCTCGGAATTGGAAAAACGGCTAAGCCGATCTAATCGTTCATCGGGAACAGCCACAACGCCCACGGACGGGTCAATCGTGCAAAACGGATAGTTTTCAGCCGGCACGCTTTTCTTCGTAAGCGCGTTGAATAGCGTACTCTTTCCGACATTTGGTAATCCAACTATTCCTATTTTCATAAAATTACATTACCATGCTCGGGAACCATGCTTGCGAATTTTTTTCTTCCAGAATGCAAGCTTGTCATCCGGCATGTTTTTCATGTGTCCTATCTTTGTTATTCGCACCGGCGCTATGCCAGCGAATCCAAAAATTCCTTTTCTAATCTCATTGCTATAATCTCCGAACATCATTCTCTCCGCCCACGGAGGAGCGTCCATGGTTATGAAAACATCCGCGCTCTTGCCTTTGAGAAGACGATCCCATGATCCATACGACCCCGGCTTGAAATGAAAAGCAAAGCCGGGCAGCCAAGTCCTGTCAAAAAAACCCTTCAAAAGAGCAGGCATGGAAACAAACCAATTGGGATAAAACAAAGCGATATGATCCGCCCATTTTATATCCTCTTGTGTTTTTTTCAGATCAGGTTCCAGCTCCTGAATCTCTTTATACCCCTTGTGCAATATAGGATCAAACTGCAAGTCGCCAATATTGACCCGCCTTACTTCATATCCGGCGCTTTTCGCGCCGGCTTCATATTCATCCGCAAAAGTACCGCTGCGAGTATCTTTGTCGGGATGTCCGAGAAAAACTAATACTTTTTTATTCATTAAATTATTGTGAATTACGAAACTCTTTTCTCGGCAGGGCTTTTGCGGAACACGGGTATTTTTTTGCTAAAAAATCCCTATGCTCGCCCGTCGGCTTCCGCAATGTTCCGCAAAAGCTCTGCCTGCGACGAGTTTCGTAATTCAAAGTAAATTAGGTATTACTGGTTCATCATTATTTTCTTCAACTCCTCCTCATGCTCCTTCATAACCTCCATGGATGCTGCCATCTGGTCCTTGCCCTGCTTAATTTTCTCCTGAACTTCCTTGGCTATTCTGATCATTAAATCGGGATCTTTATCAATAATCTGCATTATTTTTTCTTTCTCATGCTTTGGCGCGTCCTTAAGCTGACGCTCCATCATTTTTTTCATCAAAAATTTTTTAAACATATTTTCTTAAAAATTACGTGTCTAATATACAATTCGCCGCCAATCACAACATTTTCTTAAACTCCTCCACCATAGGCACCTGCTCAGGGTCGGCGCCATTCTGAAGCGCAATGTAATAAGCAGTCCAATCGGCAAGCACGAGTGAGTTGAATATCTTGTCAAGAATTTCTTCCCCGAACATTGTAATGGCGGTTACCGGAAATCCTTTTGATTCAAAAAGTTTTTCGCAGACATCCATCCTTCTCGCTATCCGCGGATGATCTCCGCTGTCTTTTAGGAAAATAAAATGGAATTTAGCCGATAAATCTTTTGATTTTTCGTTCCAGTCAAAACCTATCATCTCATTATGGTTTAGCTCCGGAAAGACATTATAAAATGCAGGTATTTTGCCTGTTTCGTTGAATTTGATTTTCCAATTGTAGGAGACTGATTCATTTTTTAACGAAGAGTATATTACCGGAATCTTACCTATGAGATTGACGGCTAGCTTTTTTCCCTCTTCTTGATTTTTTTTCACGTCGATCTTCTCTTTCAGCTGCCTAAACTTGTCCATCAATTCTCCATTGTTAATTAATTTTGCGATAGCTTTGGTAGCGTAACCAAGCGCTGACCTTGGCTGAATACCAGTATCAGGCAACTTTATAAACGGTATTTCGTTTTGCTCGGCAATGTCCAGTAACTTTCCTCCCGTAGCAACAGCAGCAATGTTTAGCTTATTCTCTATCGCTTTTTCCATAAAATCTACAACCTCCTCAGTATTGCCGGAATACGAAGCTGCTATAAGAAGCTCGTGTTTCTGTTTTTTTTTATTGATCTCGGGCAAACCATAATCCCTATGTATAGATAAATCCAAGTCAGCAAGGACCGTTTTTAAAATACCGGCAGCGAGATGTGACCCGCCCATTCCAGCCAATATAAACGAATCACACGCTTTAAGTTTTGCCTCATTCTCAATCTCCGGCTCATAAGCAAATTGCGCCGGAAAATTTATTATTGCCTCATCCATATTATCATTATAACCTTATTTTAATTTATTCCAAAAAATAGGAGCTACAAATGCCACTCCTGTAGTTTATTTTGTAAAGTCTTATATTAGTATTTTTTTGTAATTTCGGATTTCGTGCTTTGTATTTATCTAATGATGGGGTGCCTTCTCTCTTAATTTTTTTTGAATTTACAATTTTTTCGAATTTGTTATTTCTCCTTCGAGTTCCTCATGATGGTGAGCCTGTCGAACCAGTGCTTCGTGCTTATCTAAAGATGGAGTGTCTTCTCTTCTTCCCCAAGCTAATAGCTAATAGCTGACAGCTAAAAGCTTTTTCCCATTCGTATGCACTTTTCGTTATGTGATATCTACCGCTTTTCGTTAAGCGGTATCTGCCAGCAACACCACCCTCGCTGGAGACCCTTCTATGTTTGTAAATTTGAGCGGCAAGCAATAAATCTCATATTCTCCTTCACTTACATCTTTAAGATCCAAACCTTCGATTATAGGTATGTTTCTAGTCAAGAGTGAAGTATGCGGCCGGTGGTCGTTTGAACCGCGCTGTTTGATGGAAAGATAATCAATGCCGAACAATTTAATTCCAAGATCCGCCAGATAATCCGCCGCATCGCCGTCAAGATATACATAATCATCATAGAACTTCATGAACCCCCTATTGGAGTTCGTGGTTTTTGCCAATATGCGATCTCCGACTTTTGCCCCCTTTGCTTTTATCTCCTCTATTTTAATTGACGACTTACTTGAGGTGAAATCCATAACCCTGCATTTGCCGATAAAAGTTTCCATCGGTATTTTATCCAATGTCAAACCGTCCGGAATTGCGTGCGCGGGCGCATCAATATGCGTACCCGTGTGAGAACCCATTGTTATTTTTGAGAGATGCGTAGCATGATCAGGCATAGTATGATGCGCTTCCACTTCAAGCCCGACATTTCCCGGATAAATCAACGTCTTTTCATTCAGCGGAAGAGACACGTCTATTATTATTTTTGTTTTATCTTTCATTTTCTTAAACGACATACCAACATACTCCAGTTTGTTGGTATATGTTATTTGTGTTGTAATTGGATTAGTATCAGTTTGCGAACACACTTCTACTGTCAACAAATCTTTAACTTAAAATGATTGATGCTACTTATTTTTCACATCATGTCCGCCGAATTGATTGCGCAAAACGGACAGTAACTTTCCCGTGAAGCTCGGTTTGTCCGCGGATGCTATTCTAAATTCAAAAGACCGCTTGATAACAGGCACCTCTACTTCAAGTTTTTCCGCGGCATCAACAGTCCACTTGCCCTCGCCAGTGTGTGCCACAACGCCCGATATTTTGTCCAAATTCTTGCCGTATTTTTGAAAACCATCCTTGAGCCACCCGATCAACCGAGATTCAATAACGCTTCCGTGATTGTAAAGATCAGCAATTTTTACGATATCAAGATCGTAATCTGACTTCTCTAGCAGAGTAAAACCTTCCGCGATCGCCTGCATCATTCCGTATTCTATGCCGTTATGTACCATTTTTACAAAATGTCCCGCCCCCGCGTCTCCCACGTAAGCGAGAGCTTGATGGGCAGAAACGTCTTCAAAAAGTTTTTTATGGTTGTTAAAGACATCTTTATCGCCACCGACCATTACACACGCTCCCTCTCTTGCTCCGCGTGGACCGCCTGACACGCCTGCATCCAAAAAATTGATACCCATCTCGCGCAACATTATTGACCGGCTCACCGTATCCCTATAAAAGGAATTCCCGCCGTCTATGACAGTATCCCCCTCCCCAAGCAATGATGAGATAGTGGCTATCATATCCTCAGTTGCGTCATCCAGCACCATGACCCAGACAGTCCTAGGCCGAGGCAAATCTTTTATCATTAACTCAACATCATCATAAGTCATTACTCCCTGCTTTCGTGCCTCGTCTCTTGGTCCAGCGCTTCTGTTCCACGCCAAAACCTCATGGCCCTTTTCATGAAGGCGCAAAACCATATTCAAACCCATTTTTCCTAATCCGATGTATCCTAATTTCATAGTATTTTATTTCGGCTAGCGAGGAGCGTGTGAATGATTCTTATCATTCACAACGTCCGAGCGAAGACGAAACAAAGGTTCAATACCTCGCGGCTCCGCCGCGAGACTGTGCGAGTCCACGGCGAACAAGTGCTGATAATACTTCGGGGCTTACCCCGAGAAAGCTTAATTAACGTTTTGGTATTCCGAATCATACTCACTAAAAGCGCCACGAACCTCGGGGTTCTCCCCCTGCTTATAAATTACAAGCGGAACCGAGGAAAGATCTCGCACCACCGGCGTGATGAACTTCCACTGCGCCATTACTTCATCAGTTGAAGAAAACAGCGTCTGGTCGCCCCTTATGCAATCATAGAGCACTCTTTCATACGCGTCCGGAAACTTACGCGTCTCGAATCCTTCTTTTCCATTATATAGAAATGAAAGTTGTTTGGCATCAAGACCAAAGTCAAACCCGGAGTTTTTCGCCCAAAAAAGAACAGTGATGCCTTCGTTCGGCTGTATCCTGAATGTCAAAATATTTTCATGCGTGTGATTTCCGATGCTCGGCGGGCAAATGCACGTCTTGGGCTCCTTAAAATATATAATTATTTCCGATTTGGCTTCGCCCAGAGCTTTTCCGCTCTCCAGATAAAACGGCACACTTCGCCATCTTTTATTGGCAACCTTGACCTTAATTTTAAAGTAAGTTTCAGTTTGAGAAACGGGATTTACAGCTGATTCAGCCACGTATCCTTCATATTGTCCTCTCACGACATACTTATCCGGCCTCTTATCATACGGTTTAATAAACGGCACAACTTTAGCCCTCGCTTTCCGTATCGCGTCCGGCGAAAGTGCTCCGGGATTTTCCATTGTAATGAGAGCAAGCATGGACAAGATATGACTCTGACCCATATCCTTTAGAGCCCCTATGGAATCATAAAAAGAACCTCTCGCGGAAACATTCGTGCTTTCCAAAATTTTTATCTCAACCCTGCTTATGTTTTCTTTATTCCATAACGACTCAAAAAGAGTGTTTGAAAATCTAAAAGTCAAAATATTTTGTATAGTCTCCTTAGCCAGATAGTGATCAATTCTATAGATCTGCTCTTCTTTGAAAAAACGACCCAGCAGTTTATCCAGATTCATTGCCTCTGTTTCATCACTGCCGAAGGGTTTTTCAACGAGTACGCGGTACCAGGCCATTGAATGCTCCGGCACAGTCGGCGCGCACGGGATGGTTAATCCCGATTTGGAAAGATTCTCAAAGATTGTTTTATAATGTAACGGCGATACCGCGAGATAAAACAGTTTGTTCATGCACACGTTCGCTTCTCTATCCATTTTTTCCAATGTTTCCCCTAATTTTGCATAAGTACCAAGATCGGTTATATCCCCTTTTTGGTAATAAGCGAGACGAGTGAAAGAATCTATAATATCCGCTCGTAGAGCATCAAAACTTTTATCGGCAGTTAGGATTTCTCTTATATTAGCCCGAAAATCATCATGTGATAGTGGTTTGCGTGAAAATCCAACTATACGGAAAGGGCGAGGCAGATTTCCCGCCGCATACAAATCAAATATGGCTTTCGCCAGTTTTTTTTTAAAGAGATCGCCCGTGGCCCCGAATACCACCAGCACCGTCGGCCTTTCCTTTTTTATTTCCATGAGAACAATTTTACCACCGATGTGTGAATTGCAAAAACCTGATTTTCATCATAATATAATTTGACGCTACAAATGGGCCCGTAGTTCAGCTGGTAGAACGCCTCATTTGTCCCAAAAAATAATGAGCTTTGCGAATATATTTTTCGAGATCCCGTTGACAAGAAGTGCTTTGGTTAGAAGTCGAGCAATTTGGTGGGCCCGTAGTTCATCTGGTAGAACGCCTCATTTGCAATGAGGAGGTAAGCGGTTCGAGTCCGCTCGGGTCCACCAAATTGCTTGTACAGCACAAAACATTATTATTTCCACTAGCACGTGCTGTGCTTGTTACAATAAAAAAGAGAGCGTGCAACTAGCAAGCTCTCTCGTGCGTCCCTTC
>MHSK01000015.1 GCA_001821295.1 Candidatus Taylorbacteria bacterium RIFCSPLOWO2_12_FULL_43_20 | reverse complement strand
AACTTCCTCCTCCTTCGCTAAGAAGCTTCGGCGGGACACGGTCGGATTGCGTTCAATGCGCGCCGGATATGGTCGCTACGATTGAACAAAATCTTGAGGCGTACTAGAAGTACGATGAGAGATTTTGTGATTGAGTAGCGGCCATATCCAGTGATGCAATGGATGCAAGACGGGGGAGTTATTTATGAACGAGCCCTAAGTTATCTGATGACCGGACTTGTCTCGACACATACTTTTTCAAGAAATTAGGATTTCTTGAAAAAACATGCGCCGAGCTTCACCGTTGCGGCACAGTAGAGGAATCAAACCTCATTTCCAACTCCGCAAAGCGGAGCTCGAGCACCTGCTCGACAAATAACTTAATACTAAATTATTGTGAATTACGAAACTCTTTTCTCGGCAGGGCTTTTGCGGAACACGGGTATTTTTTTGCTAAAAAATCCCTATGCAGAGCCCGTCGGCTTCCGCAATGTTCCGCAAAAGCCCTGCCTGCGACGAGTTTCATAATACAAAGTAAATTTAGCATCGCAATATCAAATAAGCAATGTTTTTTTAATGTATAAAGAACAAAATGTTTATTCAGTCAAATTTTTTAATTCGTAAAATTGACTTGGTAATCAATATGATGCATGGCTCGGGCTTATCCACCTTTTTTTATTGAATGCCCAAGCGAGGTGCTGGTATACTTGTCATGCACAACCTTCATAGTAGATACCGCTTGACGAAAAAAGCACACGAATAGAACTTTATTTATAAAACTAACCAATAAAAAAATGGCAACCAAAAAACAAGCACGAAACGTGGAGGTCAAGGTCAAAACAATTCAGAAAAGAGACGGGACGTTCGTCCCTTTTGACATTTCCAAGATCGCGACGGCGATCAATAAGTCAATGATTGCCACAGGAGAAGGATCTCCCAAAGAAGCGGAACTGGTCGCCAACAAAGTATACGCTGATGTATTGCGTATAACTCGAAAATACAAAAATTTCATTCCCACGGTTGAGGGAGTGCAAGATACGGTGGAAAAAGAGCTGATACTGAGCGAATACGTCAAGACAGCCAAATCATACATACTCTACAGAGAAAAAAGGGCGAAACTGAGGGAGCAGGGCGTACGAGTACCCCCAAAGGTCAAAAAAATGGCCGAGGAAAGCAAAAAATACTTCAGAAACTCGCTCGGCGAATTCGTCTACTACAGAACCTATTCCCGCTGGATGGAAGAAGAACAGAGGCGAGAGACATGGATTGAGACGGTGGACAGATACATAGGATTTATGAAAGAAAATCTGGGTAATAAGCTGAAAGAATCCGAGTACAAAGAAATCAGGGAGGGTATTTTGAAACAGGAGGCGATGCCATCCATGCGGCTTTTGCAGTTTGCCGGCAAGGCGGCGCGAGCGACAAATGTTTGCGCTTATAACTGTTCTTACATAGCGCCGGAAAATTTTCAAGACATGGCGGAGATCATGTATGTCTCCATGTGCGGCACGGGAGCAGGATGGTCCGTTGAGAGCCAAAACGTCCAGAAATTTCCTCAAATAATGATGCAGACGGGAGAAAAACTACCAACGCATGTAATATCTGATGACAAAGAAGGATGGTCGGACGCTTTTGTATTCGGCATGAAAACATGGGCAAGCGGCAAAGACGTTGATTTTGATTTTTCACTTCTACGCCCGGCGGGAACGCGACTGAAGACTATGGGAGGGAAGGCCTCCGGACCTGATCCTTTGAGACGTTTACTGTCGTTTACAAGAGAGAAAATGCTGACCAGACAGGGCAAACGCCTGCGCAACATAGACGTGCATGACATTATCTGCATGATTGGCGACTGTGTCGTCTCGGGAGGAGTCCGAAGGAGCGCGATGATATCGCTTTCAGACCTGGATGATGATGACATAAGGGACGCGAAAAAGGGCGCCTTCTACAATAGCGAACCGCAAAGAATGCTCGCCAACAACTCAGCGGTTTATATGCAAAAGCCGTCAAATTCCGAATTTATGGAGGAGTGGATATCCCTTATGAAATCGGGCTCTGGAGAAAGAGGTATTTTCAACAGAGGATCGCTGGCAAAAACTTTGCCTGAAAGGAGGATACAGGTATTGAAGCAGTACAAAGGTTATTTTGACGCCAGCGGAAACAACATCATCGGTTCCATCGGCACAAACCCATGCGGTGAGATCATATTGCAATCCAAACAGTTCTGTAATTTGTCGGAAATTGTCGCCCGCTCGGATGACACGGAAAAGACACTGCTCGAAAAAATGAGAATCGCGACCATTTTGGGAACATACCAGGCCAGTCTGACCCATTTCCCTTACATTTCCAAAGGATGGCAGGAAAACTGCGATAAAGAGCGCCTGCTCGGAGTATCAATTACGGGACAATGGGACTGCCCCGCTGTCTGCGAGCCGAAAATGCTGGCAAAACTTAAAAAAGAAGCAATAAAAATTAACCAGATTTACGCAAAGAGAATGAACATCAGCGCGTCAACATGCATCACTTGCGTCAAACCGTCAGGAACTCTGTCACAGACAGTGGATTGCTCGTCGGGAATGCATCCGAGGCATGCTCCATATTACATAAGAAGAATCAGAATATCGGCAACAGACTCTCTGTTCAAGATGCTGAAGGATCAGGGTGTTCCCTATCACCCGGAAATCGGACAATCCAAAGAAAACGCCACCACTTACGTCCTAGAGTTTCCGGTAAAAGCTCCGCCAGGTTCAATATTTAAAAATGACTTAACAGCAATTGACCAACTGGAACATTGGAAACTTGTAAAAACCAATTATACCGAGCATAACCCGTCCGTTACGGTGTCCGTGGGAGAAAATGAGTGGATAGAAGTGGCGAACTGGGTATACGCCAACTGGGACATTGTGGGGGGGCTGTCTTTCCTGCCCAGAGACAATCATATCTATCCCCTTGCCCCTTACGAGACGATAGATGAGAAAAAATATAAGGAGCTTTCTGAAAGATTGGCTCATGTGGACTATTCCAAGATTATCACGTACGAAAAAACCGACGATCTTGATGTCAAAAAAGAGCTCGCTTGCATGTCCGGAGTCTGTGAGGTGGTATAAGAGCTCACCCACGATCTAACCGCCAGATATGAAGCAAGACATGGCTTGCCATTATGGTTCAATTGCTTCACCATCCTGAGGAACTCGAAGGAGATAGTGGATGGGTTCTAAAAAGATTAAGCAAAAAGAGACACATCGTATGATCGATGTGTCTCTTTTTTTGTTGCGTTTTTTACTTTAACGGAACCACTCTTTCCAATTTTTTGGCCATCCGATAAGCAGGAGTAAAGCAAGAGGCGCTCCCCAATTTGCCCATCTTTCAACGAAATCCCAGATCGGCTCGCCAACCAATGGCCTGACGAGAGCAGTCCAAAAACCCCAGATAACTGCCCAGAGTAAAAATATACGTATCGGCTTTATAAGAATAAATAACGCCACTATAATATCCAAAACTCCAACCCAAAGGATAAACATCGCCGCGGACTCCATGTCCATCCCTGTGAGCTGACTCACCCACCCGATCCATTGCTCTTTGCCTTGAAGGGCAAAGACACCGTGTCCCAAAAATTCTCCGGCCACGGCAATTCTCAAAACCCACTGAATCAATTTGTTGTTCATATTTTTTTAAAACTAATAATTCTTAAGTATTATTTTATAACGTGCGAGACCAAAGCTCAACAACTAATATGTAAGCTTCAATCGCATTATGCGTTGAAGACTTTGATCAATGCGAGTTTCGTCAATGCGGCCATATTTTACGGCATCCAATAAAATGCCGTATGCTTGTCTCTGGCGTTCACTTGAAGAAGTAAAAAGCAAAATATCATTACCCGCCTCCACAGCTCTTATGACAGCCGCTTCAAGAGTAAACGAGTTTCTAATGGCGCCCATCTCCATATCATCGGTGATAATTACTCCGTCATAGCCAAACTCTTCGCGAAGAATTCCCTTAATAATTTTTGAAGATAAAGTCGCGGGATACTCCTCGTCAAAAAAAGGCACAAGAACGTGAGCCGTCATTACCATAGCAGGATTCTCTTCTTTAATAATTTCTTTGAATACACTTAGATACTCCTCCTTGTTTTCACTTTGGACATTGACCTCGGGCAGTTCTCTGTGAGAATCCAATGAATCGTCCAGGTGGCCGGGAAAATGCTTCACGGTTGAGATGATTCCGCCATCTTTGTATCCCCTGACCATAGCGCCTCCCCATTCTATTATTTCATCCTTATTTCCTCTAAAAACTCGCGGGTATAAAAATGATTTGGAATTGGTAACATGTTCAAGGACCGGAGAAAAATTTGTATTGAAACCCAAGGCGTTGAGCTCCACGGCTCGCTTAAATGCTGTTTCGTACGCCTGTTTTGCATTTTTTATTTCCCATTGCGCGGTGTTTACAAAGCCATCTCCTATAAACCTGGAAGCAATGCCGCCCTCCTGATCCACAGACACTAAAAGCTTGGGCTGTTCAGTTTGACGGGCAATTGACTGAAACTCCTCTATCGCTGACCGAATATCGGAAGTTTCTTTTACATTTGAGCCGGTTATAAGTATCCCTCCTATTGTTTTTTCTGATATTGCTTGTTCAATTATTGTTTCCCAGCCTGATTCGAAGACTCCCAACATGAACATTTGGCCGACCTTCTCATCAATAGTCATATTATCAATTTCGGCCAGAACAGGATCTTGTTTTAAGCTATCCGACGATTTTGTAATTTCTTCCGCTTTTTGGTTTACGTACTTACTCTTGTAAATAAAAAGACTAACCACAATGATAAATACGAACAATATGAAAGATCCGTATTTAAAAAACGTTCCCATGCGAGAAGTATAGCAGTCAGAACCGAATCTTCAACGCATTATACATATTTGTAACATGTCACCAAATATCAAGGTTAAACCTTGATATTTTTCGAGCAAGCAAAAAGCCCCATTCGGGGCTTTTCCTTGCGCGGCTGATGGGTGCTGACCCCACAACCTCTCGCGTGCATTTACCCACTATTTACATAATGGCATGGACTATATCTTCACCTTGTAGTCAGATATCTGATTATTTAGGTGTTCCGGTATCTAGTCTCTACGGCGCCCCCGAAATCACAAAAGCGATTTTCGAGGTTCCCTCGGTATTCCCCTTCTCTTCTTTAAGCAACGCAAAAAGCTGATTCGGGCTTCACCGATATCCCAGAAAGTTTCAATTTATCTTTCAATAAAAAGCTGCCAATCGACAGGCGAGTGCTCTACCGTTGAGCTACAGCCGCAATTTTCACTGTTTGATCAATTTAACAAATAATACGAAAGAATTCAACTCTCTTAGTCCCTCTTAGTCCATTTCTGTACAGTAACTCCTCACAAGATTGAGTGGTGTCATTCCCGCGAAAGCGGGAATCCAGATTAAAATGAGGCCTAGATTCCCGCCTTCGCGGGAATGACAGAGGAGCGCGGAAATAACAGCCCTCAAGGTGTGAAAGATCACGTTCTCCGCTATTTCCAGTCCTCAATAATTATCCTTTTTCTTGACTTATCAATCGTAAGCTGAAGCTTCTGCCGATGCTGCCAATCAAAACGGCGAATGATATCTATCGGAAGCGACAGTGAATAGCTATTACGCTGACGATTTTTGATGAGAGACCGAACGTTTTTATCCTCTATTTTTCTTCGTGCCATGGATACAATTATACATGAATCAGTTGATTAATCATATGATTAATCAACTGATTCATGTGGATAACGTCACGTGTATCCCTTGATGGGGTAATTGCAATTATTGACCCATATTCAAAGCCATGAATGATCTAGTTACCCCGTGAGGGGATACACGTGGATAAAGTTATTTGCCGGTGAATGGAATCGGACCATTGTTTGAGGCTTATGAGTCCTCCGTTCTACCATTGAACTACACCGGCATTTAGATAAGCACGAAGCGCCAAATTACAAATTCCAAAAAATTATAAATTCAAAAAAAGAAGGATAAGAAAAGACACCCCATCGCCTCGGAAACCTCCCCCTTCGCTAAGAAGCTACTGCGGGACACAGTCGGCACTTCCCCTCTAACTCCCCTTCGCTCGAAGCGAGCTACGGCGGAGCAAGGGAGGGGAAGAGGAAGAGGGGGATGAAGAAATTTCTAATTTCTAATATCTAATTTCCAGTCAAGAAGGGAGGATCCTCCGGTCTACGACCCCCTCCTTTATGAAAGGATGGGAAAAGAAGAAATCCTTCGGCCTCCGGTTTTAAATATATTATAATTTTGTATATTTAACAAATCGCTTGAATAATTTTCATTTTATGATATATTGGAGCCACATTGCGGGGTAGAGAAGCAGTAACTCGCAAGGCTCATAACCTTGAGGCGCCCGTGCAATTCGGGCCTCCGCAACTATTGGAAAAGACGAGAGCTAGAAGCTCTCGTCTTTTCCTTACAAGCGCGAGAGAAGCGAATATTAGCTTTCAGTCGTCAGCTCATAAAATACAAATATACGAATCACCCCATCGCCTCGGAAACCTCGGCACTTCCCCTCTAAAGAGGGGAAGAGGAAGAGGGGATGAAGAAATTTCTCTTCCTCAGGGTGGTGAAGCAATTGAACCATAATTTCTAATATCTAATTTCCAGTCAAGAAGGGAGGATCCTCCGGTCTACGACCACCCCGACTCTATCCTGCCGAAGCGCTGGGTGTTCCCCATTCGTGTGCGCTTTTCGTTAAGCGGTATATACTATGAAAGGAGGAAGAAGAGACTACCCTATCGCTTTTTGTTAAATGGTGTCTGCTGTTAAACGTAATTAAATTCGTCAAAAGAGTCTTTGTAAAGCCCTATCACCCGCCGAGCTTCTCTTTGTGATATTAAAAAATCTTCACCTTCATGAGCTATAAGATTGCGTATTTTGTGCGCCTCCCACGCTTTATCAATGGTTGTAAATTTATTTTTATCGGCATTTTTCAGCTTATCACCGAGGGTTTCGCCGAAACCGCCAATATCATCAATCATGCTGTCCAATAGTATATCCGCCTCAAGTATCGCAAGGCGCCAGTTGCTGGGATTGTCCGAATCGATATGATTTTGTATCTTCTTCCATTTGGCTTTCGCCGCTACTTCCTCGCCTTCCACCCGCTCATCTTCAGAACTCAGAACCGCACCCTCTCTGTAATAATCGGCTTCTTTTTTGTTGACCTCAGTAAATTTGATAACTGTGTAAACAATAAGAATAATCAGCACAAGAGAAAAATAGACACTAAAAAACTTGAACCAAAAATAAAATCCCGCGAGAAAGTCGGCAAAAGCCGTCTCTGTAAAAACATACGAAAACCAAGCCCCGATCCCCCCCATATCAATCTTACCTCCGCCTATACGATTTAAAACCATATATATGAGAAACAGGATAAACAGCAGAGCGGTTATTCTCTCACCCGCTGTTTTGATTCCACCGCTGATTATATTACGCTCCTCTTCCATATAACATATAGATTAGGTATTTTGGTCTCAGTCCTCGCTCACGCCTCGAACAGCATCCAACCGCGTAAGTCCTATATAATATTAATGTTATCGCAAGGACGCAGATTGAAAATCCTTGCCAATTTTAAATAAAACACCCTCCTCTTTACGCCTCGCCATGATTTCCAATCCGAGAGGAAGTTCTTTGCCCTCGCGCGTCACCTTGCCCGATGGCACTGATATGGCAGGAACGCCGGTAAGGTTCGCGGGAACGGTGAATATATCCTCTAAATACATGGAAAGCGGATCGCCGGTCTTGTCGCCGATTTTAAAAGCCGGAGACGGCGTCGTCGGAGTGACGAGCGCGTCAACCTCCCGAAAAGCATCATCAAAATCTTTATTAATGAGAGCCCTGAGAGCGTTTGCTTTATTATAATACGCGTCGTAATAACCCGCGGACAAGATATAGTTGCCAAGCATTATTCTCCTTCTCGGCTCCGGACCAAAACCGACAGTGCGAGAATTGATATAAGTTTGGAGAAGATCACTCCCCTCTTCCATGAGTCCATACTTTACACCGTCAAAACGAGCCAGATTAGATGAACTTTCCGCCGGCATTAAGATGTAATATATGGCCAGCGAATACTTGATATTCGGGAGCGATATTTCCTTCGTTTTGTAGCCAATACTCTCCAGTAATTTTATTGACGATTCAAAATTTTCCAACACATCGGGATCTATTCCCCCATTTCTCATGAAGTGCCACGGAACGCCGATAGTAAGGCCCTCCGCTTTGCCACGAAGTGAGTAAGGATCGTAGTCGGGCAGTGTGGAGCTATCTTTCGTGTCATACCCGCGCATTGCGTCATATAATATTTTGACATCCTCAACCGTCTTTCCCATTGATCCTATTTGGTCCAGAGACGAACCCATTGCGATAAGACCGAATCTTGAGACCGATCCGTAAGTCGGCTTCAAGCCGACAACGCCGCAAAAGCTAGCCGGCTGACGTACGGACCCTCCTGTATCAGACCCCAAGGCCGCCAGCGCTCCATCCATGGCGACAGCGGCGGCGCTTCCGCCAGAAGATCCTCCAGGCACCCGTGATTCATCACAGGGGTTTCTCGTCGGACCATATGCCGAGTTTTCCGTGGAAGCGCCCATCGCGAACTCATCCATGTTTGTCCTGCCCAAAAAGACCACTCCCTCTTTTTTAAGTTTTGATATGACCGTCGCGTCGTATGGAGAAACAAAACCTTCCAAAATTTTGGACGCGGCTCCAGCTTTTCTTCCTTTTATGAGAATATTGTCTTTTACCGCTATAGGTATGCCAGTGAGCAGAGTCGCGGTACCATCATCAATCATTTTTTGGGCCGCCTTCGCCTGATCGCCTATGTCATCAAACATTTCAAGATAGCAATTGATGCCGGCATTATTATCAGCTATAACTTTCACATACTGCTCCGCCAAGTCAAGTGCGCCAAAATCCCCGCGCTTCATATGATCGCTGGCTTTCTGAATTGTCAGATTTTTCAGGTCAATTTTCATCGCGATGCCAATATACTACTCCGACGCCTCGGTCGGAGCCCCGACCGAGGCGTCGGGGATGGATACGAATCACCCCATCCCTCGTACTCCTACGCTCGAAGCGAGCTTCGGCGGAGCAAGAGAGGGAAAGAGGAAGAGGGGGAAAATCTTTCGATTTACGACACGTCATTGCGGTCATAATATTTTTTTTACTTTTAAATAATCACCTTCCCTTCGGGGGGCGTTATTCAATATACTTTCCGTATAAATCCCTCGTTCATGCGGCCCAGCGTCTGCTCTGAGTACGCTTCTTACCTCAGCGCGGCCATCATCAATATCCTTGCTTCCCGACGTAAATTCATTGATTTGGCTGACGAAATTCAAAATAGAACCAATTTCCTCTTGAAATCTGCTTTTTTCTTCATCAGTGAGCCGTATACGTGAAAGCTCTGCCAGTTTTTCCACCTCATTAATGTTCATGAGTTTATAATATCATAATGTGAAGAAGTTGTTAGCTTGCTAGTAAAAAACACCTGACATGAACAATTGACATTTGACGGGGAAGAGAGAGAAATCCTCTGGTCTACAACCACCTCCTTTGCCCCTTCGCTCGAAGCGAGCTACGGAGGCACACGGTATGAAAGGAGGAAGAAGAAAAGACACCCCATCTTCAGATAAGCACCAAGCACCAAATAACAAATTACAAAAAAAATACCAAGATACGAATCACCTACTTCGGCGGAGCAAGGGAGGGGAAGAGGGAGAAGATGGATTATTTTAGTATTTTTAGGAATTCCGTTTCGTCGATTACACGTACACTAAGCTTTTTGGCTTTATCCAATTTTGACCCTGGATTGTCTCCGGCCACGACAAAGTCCGTGTTTGAAGAAACCGAACCGGTAACATCTCCCCCTCTCATTAAGACAGCTTGTTTTGCCTCTTCTCTAGACATTCCGGACAAAGTGCCGGTCAATACAAAGACCTTTCCCGAAAGAGAGCCGGATGCCACCCCTTCCGTCCTTGACGGCTCTATCGTTAAGTGTTTCAACAATTTGGACAATAATTCTCTGTTGGGTTTTTTCGAGAACCAAAAATGCACCGACCGAGCGACTATTGGCCCGATCCCTTCAATATTTTCCAGCTCTTCCGGAGAAGCGTCCCTCAGCGCTTCAATATTCTTGAACTTTCGCGCCAGCTCTCGGGCGGTCTCTTCTCCCACCTGCGGTATTGAAAGCGCGGTGACAAGACGCTCGAAGGTGGTATGGCGCGATTTATTGATGGAATCTATGATGTTGGATATGGATTTGTCAGCGAATCTCTCCAGACCGGAAAAGTCGCCTTTTTCCAGCTCATAAATATCCGACGCCGAAGATATTATGTTGTTTTTCAGAAGCAGGTCTATGATTTTTGGACCCAGGCCGTCTATGTTCATCGCTCTTTTGGAGACGAAATAATGGAGCTTTCTTTTCTGCTGTTCGGTGGAATTCTGATCTTTGCAACGCCAAGCCGCTTCACCCGGAATTCTCTCTATACCGCCGTCTCCTCCGCAAGCTTCCACCCGTACAGGCCATACAAATTCCTCTTCTTTTCCTGTCCTCATTTCCGGAATAACCTTCACGATGTCCGGAATAACGTCACCGGCTTTTCTTATGACGACAGTATCGCCCACGCGCACGTCCAGACGTTTAATCTCATCCTCATTGTGAAGAGTGGCCCTTGAGATGGTGGAACCAGCCACCGCTACCGGTCGCAGATGCGCTACCGGAGTAAGCACACCTGTTCTTCCCACCTGAAGAGTAATATCCTCCACAATCGTTGTCGCTTCTTCCGCCGGAAATTTGATCGCAATGCCAAAACGCGGCGCCTTGCCCGTGTATCCCAGCGCGTCCTGATATTTTTTCTCATTTACTTTAACCACGACACCGTCAATCATATAATCCTGACTCGGCGCTTTTTTCATCCACTTCTTCCAATATTCCACGACTTCATCTATGTTTCCGCATAGGGCAAAATGAGGATTGACTTTGAACCCAAGAACGCGCAGATATTCCAATTCATCAAATTGAGTGGGGGGTATTTTTTTAATTGACGCGGCCAGATCGTAAATGAAAGTGTCAAGATTTCTTGACCGGGCAACCGCGGGATCCAGCTGGCGTATTCCGCCCGCGGCCGCATTGCGCGGATTGGCGAATATGGGCTCTTCTCTTTTCCGTCTTAGCTCGTTAAGCTTTTTCAGATCGTCTTTTCCCATCCAGACCTCGCCTTCAACAATAACGTCCTCCGGGCTTTTGAGACGAAGCGGCACTGACTCTATGGTTTTCACATTCTCCGTGACATCCTCCCCTATTTTGCCGTCGCCACGAGTCGCCGCGGTAATAAGATAGCCGTTCTCGTAAGTCAGCACGACTTTAAGGCCGTCGATTTTCAACTCGCATGTGTAAGAAAGATCGCTGACATTTTCATTTTCAGATTTTAGAAATCTTTTGACTCTGGCATCAAACTCAAGTATTTCGTCCTCGTCAAAAGCATCGTTGAAAGACCACTGCGCCACTCGGTGCGGCACTTTGCGAAATTCAGAGAGAGGCTTTCCAGCCACTCTCTGCGACGGAGAATCGGGAGAAATGAGCTCGGGATACCTTCTCTCAATATCCGCAAGTTCTTTCTTCAGCGAATCAAGAGCTTCCGCTGATATTTCTTCCTTATTGAGAACGTGATAATTGTACCGATGGTGTTCTATGGTCTCTTTGAGCTTATTCAAGCGCTTGATTTCAGCCGATGTAGGCTCTTTGTGGATCTTATTCATAAGCCATATTTTACGCAGGAACGAACAATTTACAAACTAGTAGCCGTTCACACTCTAAGTGGTGTCATTCCCGCGAAGGCGGGAATCTAGGTCTTATCCGTATACTCTGGATTCCCGCTTTCGCGGGAATGACAGAAGAGAAAATGGAATACTCAAACACGTAAGTCCTACATTAGTATTTTTTTGTAATTTCGGATTTCTCCTTCGAGTTCCTCAGGATGGTGAGCTTGTCGAACCAGAATTTCGTGCTTTTTTTGTGTGCACTTTTCGTTAAGTGGTATCTACTCTATTGGAAGGCCGGTCGCGGGATCAATGGGGTATGTTACCCGAAGGGCTCTCTCCACTTTGCGAGGATTGGTCGTGCAATAATTGTAGCCCCTTGATTCAATTCTGGTTATGACATCTGTATTTGAATCGTTCCATTTTTTTTCTATTTTAACTTTCGCGCACTGCAGATCGCCCGACGCAGACGAACTAAAATTTGTTTCAAATCGGGTAGTGACCTCACCTGTGTCGTAACTGGTCGCAGTTGTAATGTCATCTTCCCCGCATTTAATCTGACTTGAAACTGACGCGTTATCTGCTTCATTAGGAGATTCAAAAACCCCTTTTATCGCGTCCCAATATATAGCGCATTCAATAGCGCCGTCCGCGGTATATATAGCGAGCTGAGAATCAATAGCGGAGGACGAAAGTACATATTGTTTGATGGAAATATTGTAGATTCCGAGACTAATGGAGAGCAGTAACGAGGAAACTAAAGCAGCGTAAAGAATGGTGAAGCCACGCCGCTCCCCACCTCTGCTCTTAAATTTTGACGGTAATAAAATCATGTTGTTGGATTATGAAATTAAGATTCAAGACATGATATACCCGTTCCCCTCTGTAGGAGTTTAACTCCTACAGAGGGGACGGGAATGACACCAAATACGTAAGCCCACATGAAAAAAATGAAGTTAATGTTTTAATAATTTATCCGTTTACCAGTTGAGCAGAGTGTCTCTCAATTCTATGGTTTGGTCTCCATAGCCAGCAGATTTCCACTCTACCGTAACTTCAATGGCAAGCATGTGCTCGTCTCCGGCCGTAGTCTCCAATGTCGTCACTCGTATCCCCCTCTTGAATGGGGTTTTTTCCCAACCCTGCGTCGCATTACTCGTGTTGTAGCGATAAACCCCGGTATTAATGTCATAATCCATACGTTTGCAAGTGGACCAGCTACAATCATCTATTCCATTATTATTGTTGTTATTTACTTTATAATCTTTTGACGTATCAATAGTGCACTTTGGACCATCGTCTATATCTCCACCGCACTGCGATAGATCGGCTAGAAAACTTTCCCAATTATTAGTCGGATTTGTACTTAAAACATTTTCATCTCTCATTATGCGTATATATTCAATCGCGTCTTGAGCGAGATAATACGCCACCAATTTCTCTTTGGTAAGATTGGCGGAGCTTATACTGCGCTCAGCCAAGGACAACGGCCCGACGATTGCAAACATAAGAATAGTGATGGCAACAAATGTCTCAACCAGGGTAAACCCTTGCTTATGGTTGGCACGGCGTGTCAGGACTCCGCTTCTTTTCATAATTATTTTTTTTATATTATCGCGTATTAACATAATTTGGAATTTGTCATTTGGTGCCTGGTGCTTTTCATATGTGTACTTTTCTTCATGCTGCATTTACTATGAATCAAGAGCTCTCTGGGTTACGGACGTTTGCAAGTTGAATTCAGTCTTGTGCTTTGGGTTGGATCCGCCGGCATATCCTTTGACAAAAAAGATGACTCTCGGCTGAATTTTATCAGTTTTTTTGCTTCCTTCCACATAAAAGCCGCCGTCAGTAATCACAATGTCCGGGCTGGTCATGGATTCATAATCGCCAAGGTTGACCGATGTTTTAAGAGCATTATCATTGTTATCATTGATAGTATACGAAATCTGATAAGCAGGATCGTCAGTGTTCGGATCCTTAAACATAAAACTAAATGTGTCGCTTTTCGTCCCGCTTCCATTGTTGTATTTACATACGGTATCAATTTCATCAGGATTTTCCGTGCAACTATAGCTCGTACCCACCCTTATGTGCCTTGACATACTCTCCAGAGCGAAACCGAGATTGTCTATGGCAATCTTGGCCGATTGAGATTTCCTGTTGGCGTCAGCTATGGTCAGAACCGCCCCGGCCGCCACCGTCATAACGACGATAAAAATCGTAACGGAAACTATCATCTCTATGATAGAGAAACCCGCGTGGTATTCATGTATTCTTTTTTTAAACTTTTTTCTGAAACTCACTTTAGTAAAAATTAAAAGATAGAGTCACCTCAAAAACTAGGGCGCCGACTCTACAACAAAATCCTGCAAAACGGTTATCTGACCTGTGGACTTGACCTCTATAGCCCTCTGAATTCCCTTCGGTGATTCTATTACTATTCTAATCTTATTTACATTTTGCCACCCGCCTCCAGCAGTATTGCGCACGATAATTTTAGCTTCGGGATCCGGACGTTTGAATGTAATATCCGTGGAACCACGGTCACAGTCCCAACCGGACCCCTCCGGCGAGCATACCGCTTTTATTTTAATTTGGCCTCTTAAAATATAACGCTCTTCAAAATAGCCATTTTCTTCTATGCCGTCTGTAACACCATAATGTCCGTCGCCATTGATATCCACAAATAAATCAAAAAAAGTTCTCTCCTCGGGAGGATTTGTGTCTGGAGTCGGCTCTTGGCTTGCCAAAAACTGTATGCCGTATGCATATTCATATGATTCATCAACCATTTCCGCTCTGACATTTATTCCATAGACCTGCGCTTCGCGGACAGCCAGAGCTATCTCGTAAGCGAGGTTGGTTACCTCAAGGTCACTTTTGAACCTGGAATTATTGATCAGGATAACTGTCGTCAGTATGACGAAAATACTTATCGTGACCATGAGCTCAAAAAGGGTAAAGCCGCGATTTGCGCGAGGCAAACGAGATGAGAAATTTTTTTTGAGGTGTTTGGACGACATTTTTGTAATATATAACTTACACAGTTGGTCTGGATTATTCATTTCTTACTTAATAATAACAGATACCGATATACTACCCCGACGCTTCGGTCGGGGCTCCGACCGAAGCGTCGGGGATGAATACGAATCACCCCATCGCCTCGGAAACCTCGGCTCTTCCCCTCTAAAGAGGGGAAGAGGGAAAAAATCCTCCGGTCTATGACCACCTCCTTTACAAAAGGAGGAATAAGAGCCGATTGTGAAATCCATATAAAAATTAAAAATTGAAAAAGTTGAAATTGAATATAAAGACCAGATACACGCCGAGAATGAGAAACGGACCGAAAGGTATCTCACTCTTCATTGTAAGACGTTTAGAGTTAATGTTCAATCCCCTTACAGTGCGCAACTTGGAAATCACTTTTTCTGCCGCTATTGCGCTGAGACCGAATGCCGCGCCAATGTAAAATGCCAAGACCAGAGCCGTGAATCCCTGAGCTAGCCCGAACAGCCATCCAATACCCAAGGCGATCTTGGCGTCGCCGAACCCCATCCACGTCCCGTCGGACATGAACCACAAGATAAAAAAAGGTAGGAAAAGAGCCGGGCCGGCAAGAATGGTTATAGGTTGAAAGCTGAAAGTATTAAAAAAGAGAGGAAATAAAATTGTTGACACGAAAGACAGTGTAATAAAAAGATAAACGGGACCATTCGGAATGATCTTGTGCCTCATATCGTAGACGGCAATGACAATAAGCAGGCAAAAAATCACGGCATAGATAAGAGCGGACGATACGCGCTCCGCGCTCAAAATTAGGTCGTTGCCAAAGTATTTATAGAATATCAAGACGAAAGACAAGCCGGTGAGCGCCTCCACGGCGGGATATTGCCATGAGATCGCGCTACCGCAGCCGACGCACTTCCGCCTCTGATAAAAAAAACTGAGTAAGGGGATAAGCTCCTTCCAAGTCAAGGGCTTGCCGCAGGAGAAACATCCGGAACGGCCGCCAAGCGACATGCCGGAGTTGTACCTTAATATGACGACATTAAGAAAACTTCCTATTATTGTTCCGAAGATGAAAATGAGTATTGGATATAACATAAATACAAAGCACGAAATTCGAAATACGAAATTCGAAAAAATTCTAAATTCTAAATCATAAAAGACATCCCATCTTTAAATAAGCACGAAGCACTAAATGACAAATTACAAAAAATAATACTAATGGATACGAATCACCCCATCGCCTCGGAAACCCTCGGCACTTCCCCTCTAACCCCCCTTCGCTCGAAGCGAGCTTCGGCGGAGCAAGAGAGGGATTGCAATTATCCTATTTCTTTATCAATTCTTTATCAAGAAGCGATCCTTAATCTGTCCGCGGATGTCTATAAACTCCCCTGCCAGCACGTCTTCGTACACAGAGACGCGTATCGTACCGTATGAGCCATCATCAAAGGAAGCGAAATATTTTGTCTTGGCCTCACCAAGAACCAGATCGTACAGCGGACGCCCGCCGGTGCCGGCTGTAATGATAACCGTACCGCCATTCTTGTCGTACAAACTGTCTTTGCCGCATCCTTCCGTAGCGCAATCAGTAAGATATTCCGACTCGTCAAAACAGCTAAGCTGTTTCGTCCTCTGATAATTGTGATCATGTCCGTGCAGTATCACGTCAACTTTCTTATCAATAAGATATTCTTCCAACTCTTCCGTGATCTCGCACCCCCTGGATCCCAGATTGAGACAAGGCTTGTGCGAGCCGGCGATAAGCCACTTTATGCCAGAGTCTCGCGCCGAGTCAATACTGTACTCCAACCATTTCCAATTATCGCTTTTTTCATCATAATCATACCGCCCTCCCTCATAATTTATATCCGGAGAAATAAGTATGATTCTTAAGACAGGATTGTCCGAAGGATAATCAAAATAGTACTGCTCGCCGTATATGCCGGATATTTCCGGCATCATGCTCGGCATGCATTTAACGTACTTGCTCACGCTCTTTTCTCCTCCCATCCCGCTGTCATGATTGCCCGCTATAAGCTCAAACGACAGATCTTCACCGATAATATCCCGCGTGAAGCGGCACCACTCCTCCTCGTCCGTTTCGTATCCAAAATCTCCGAGAGCAATGTGAAAATCCGGATTCAGGTCATTGATAAGATTCAGAACCTCGGCAGTTTTTTCACTCGCGCCATAGTCGCCAACGGATGTAAAAGTAAATATGGGTTCACCCTTCATTATCTTACCGAGGGTACTGTAGCTCTTATTTTCATATTTTTGATATCCGATAAAAATAAAGAGCGCTACACCAATGACGCAAACTGAGGATATAAACAATATCTTCCAATGCTTTTTTTTCATAACACCTGCTGATTATGTTACGGCTTTACGTCGTAGCATTTGCTTCCGGATGTGTGGCTTGACGAGCATTTCGCGCTGTCACTTCCTGAAAAATCAGGGCTGCTTCCAGTACATTCAGTACCCGGACTTGTATCGTCTACGTCATCGGTCGGAGCCACATCCCCCTCTAAAGTCGCACCGAGGTGATAACTGCTGCAAATACTACCGTTTAGATCTATAGCAGCATAGGCATAATTATATCCCAGGGGATCAGTCGGCACTTTAGGCATATATGTTGGCGCAAGTTTGTCAGCCGCGTATATATCAGCGGGATAGCCGGACGATCTGTTGTTATCATAATACACCGCCAAGGCAAGCTGTATACTTTTAATATCTGAAATTCTCCTGGCGTCTCGCGCTTTGATACGCGACTTGTTCAGATTGGGAAAAACTATCGCCGTCAATATCGAGATGATGGCTATCACCACAAGAAGTTCCATTAAAGTAAACCCGTTTCTTTTATTGTTTTTTTGCTTGTCGTTTATCATGATATTTAAATATATTTTTTATCAAGACTAAAGCTTGATGTCTAAAAATTTCTAACTTCGTGAAGATAATTAAGTTGATCATCCATAACAAAATTATAACTCTATCATTTATAAATACTAGAGCCCAAAAGCAAAAACTGCCCTTTTGGAGACAGTTTTTTGCTTCAATAGATTCGGAAAATTCGTAATCATTCTTTGTACTCTTCCATACAACAACACTCTGTACCAAGGTTTAACCCTATATAGCAACACGCGTATGGCTGTATTTTAATAATCACTAAATCAGTTACAAACAGCCAGTGTAAGTCACTTTTTGATCCGTTACTAGGGCGGTACAACCAGAACCGTTTGACGCGGTATGAGTTATACCAAATACACCATTCGGGTAACAATCAGTGCCATTAGAAATCGGTGATCCAGTATTCCATGTTACACCCGCCGGAGCTGTGTAATCGGCTGCTGCTAAATCAGCCGTTTCACAAATTATCATATACTTTGGCTGAAGCGACTTGGTTTCCGCTTTAAACGCAGCAACTTTTGCTTTTGTTCTCGCGGTGTTTAGAGAAGCCAAAACAACGGATGCCAAGATGCCGATGATTGCGATAACGACCAAAAGCTCGATCAAAGTAAAACCTCGTTTATTATTTGAATACATATTGTTAAATTATTATTAAATCATTTATTGACTCGACCCCTCCCTTCGGAAAGGAAGCCGTTAAAACTAATGGAATTATTATACTACATACTCGTGGGATATAAAATGGGGCTGTGGATAAACTCACGTGTATCCCTTGATGGGGTAATTGCAATTATTGACCCATATTCAAAGCCATGAATGATCTAGTTACCCCGTGAGGGGATATGCGTGGATAAACTAAACAATACCAATATACGAATTAATACGAATATACAACTCCGACGCTTCGGTCGGAGCCCCGACCGAAGCGTCGGGGATGGATACGAATCACCCCATCTTTAGATAAGCACGAAGCACCAAATAACAAATTACAAAAAAATACCAAAATACGAATCACCCACTTCAGCGGAGCAAGAGAGGGGAAGAGGGGGAGAAGAAATTTCTAATTTCTAATTTCTAATGGAAGAGGGGAAGAGGAAGAGAGAGGGTTAGGCGTTGGAGGATATATTGTATATGGGAATAAGGACAGAAGCGAGAAGAACAGCCACGCCTACTCCGAGACCGACAATCATCACCGGCTCTATGAGCCCCACCATGGTGTCCACGGCGTTCGTAACTTCTCTGCGGTAAAACTTTGCCAAGCTCGCCAATATACTGCCAAGCTCACCAGACTCCTCCCCCACCTTGATCATTTGTATAAGAATGCCCGGCATCTCTTCATATTTTTCAAAAGCTGATGATAAGGAATTACCGCCTTTCACATCCTCGGCTATCTGTTTCAGAATTGTTTCGTAATAGGCATTACCAACGACATCGGAAGTTATTTCCAGAGCTTTCAAAATCGGAATGGCGGACACAAGCATGGTGTTCAAGTTATCGGCTATTCTGGAAAGATATAATTTTTTATACAACGTGCCAAGATAAGGTATGGTGAGCTTAAATTTATCAAATTGAAATCTGCCTTCTCTTGTGTGGATATACTTTATAAAAAAGAAAAATCCGACAATGACGGCAACCAGAAATATAAGTCCGTACGCCACAAAAAAGTCGCTAATACTCAACACTATTTGAGTATAGAGAGGAATGTCCTGCCCCGAGTCTACGATAATCTGGCTTATCTTGGGGATGACAACAGTTAGCATCAAAGACATAACAGCCACAAAAGTAAAGACGACAAACGCCGGGTATATCAAGGCGTTTTTGGCCTTTGAAGTCACTTCGTAAGTGCGGTCCATATAGTCCGCCAAGTACATAAAGACATCGTTGAGCTTTCCCGACTCCTCGCCCGCCTTTACCATATTTATGTAGAAACTGGAAAAAACCTTGGGGTGCTTGGATAGAGCGTTGGATATTGAACTGCCCCCCTGAAGATCGTCGGCCACGGCATTTAAGGTAACGCTCAAAAGATGGTTGGACGTTTCGGAACCCAACAGTCGGAATATCCTCAACGCCGATATCTGCGCTTCAAACAAAGTGGACAATTGCCGAGAAAGTATGACTATGTCTTTATTTGAAACCCGCTCGAGAAAAGTGAATTTTTTCGTAAGAAAAGATTCTTTCTCTTCCGCCTTTATGCTGGACACCGATAAACCGCGCCTCTGCAAAGAATTGATGGCAATATCTACATTGATGGCGTCTATGGCGCCCTCCCTGGGAACTCCAGTAGTATCTATGGCTTTGTAGTTAAATAACATTATTAAAAAATATCTAATTTCTAATTCCTAATTTCTAATCTCAATCTCTAATTTTCTTAGTAATTAGATATTGGAAATTAGATATTATATTTTATATCATTCTTTCTAATATCCTGGTATTCAAAGAATGAGCATAGGCGTTCTCTATGGTAATCTCGCCCGCTCTGACCAGATCCGCCAGACTCCTGTTCATATCTATCATTCCCTGCTCCATGCCGGTCTCTATGACTGTGTTTATCTCATGCGTTCTTCTTTCACGTATCAAGTTGGCGACAGCGGAATTGTTGATAAGAAGCTCGTAGGCCGGTATAAGTCCGCCCGAAATTCTTGGAATAAGGCGCTGTGAAAATATTCCGGCCAAACTGGAAGCAAGCTGTATCCTGATCTGATCTTGCTGAGCGGGAGGAAACGAGTCAATAATTCTGTTCAAGGTCTGAGCGGCGTTATTGGTGTGAAGGGTGGAAAAGACAAGATGCCCGGTCTCGGCGGCGGTAACCGCCGTGGCTATAGTTTCTATGCCTCTCATCTCGCCGATAAGCACCACATCAACGTCTTGCCTGAATATGCTGAGAAGCGCGTTCTGAAAGCTCTTTGTATCCTGCCGGACTTCCCTCTGGTCAATGATGGCTTTTTTGTCTTCAAACACATATTCTATCGGATCTTCTATGGTAATAATATGTTCAGCTCTTTCCTGATTGATGACTTCAATCATGGCAGCAATAGTAGTGGTTTTGCCATGTCCCACGGGACCGACTACGAGGAAAAAACCCTGCTGTTTGCGCGTAAATATCTCAAGAGCGGGGGGCAAATTGAGTTCATCAAGCGTTTTGATAGTCTTGGGGATCCAGCGGAAAGCAATACCCACAGAGCCGCGCTGGAAATACGCATTGACCCTGAACCTTCCGACCCCGCCATGACTATAAGAAAAATCCATTTCTTTGTTTTTCAAAAAAATTTGCATGTCCTCACCATCCAGCATTACCTTCAGAAAGCCAGTGGTGTCTTCCTTTGTCAAAACGGATTTTTTTACAAGGGGGGAAAGAAGGCCGGCCACTCTTATGACAGGATGGCGCCCTTCAGACAAGTGAAGGTCGGATGCCTGCTCCTTGAAAACCGTTGAAAGCAAGTCGTCTAGTTCTCGTTTATAATCCATGTTTTTATAAAATTTATATTTCTATTATACCTCATCATTGTTTATGCCGCCACGGAAGCACGTTTCTCGCCGAATTTCTCTTTCATTATTTTTTCTACTTCCGCGACCACTTCCGACGGAATAGTCGTGGCTTTCACTACATACCCGTCAATTCCGATTTCTATAGCTTTGTGTATGTCGCTAGTCTGGCTTTGGTTGGAAAGAACAATAATGGCCGCTTCAGGAGAATATTTATTCTTCTTCACCTCCTCAAGAAATTCCAAGCCGCTCATATCGGGCATCACCATATCAATAGTTATGGCATCAGGCGTAAGGCCGTCTTCCAATTTCTTGAGCGCGTCTCTTGCCCCGGGCGATGTTATAACCTCAAAACCTGCTTTTTTGAATTTGACTTCATACATGCTCAACAAAAAAGCGTCGTCGTCCACTATTAAAATTTTGTTATTTTTTTCCATATTTACAGGCGGTTAACTTCCTCAAACGGTATCTCTCTGTTGAATGCTTTAATAATAGCATCCTCTTTCATTGTCAGCATGCCCTGCTCTCTGGCTTTGCTCGCCAGCTCGCTCGCGGACGCGCTCCCCAAAATCACTTTCTCTATATCTTTGTTCATCTCAAGCACCTCCATGACAGCGGCTCTTCCGCTTGTGCCCTTCGGACATTCGGTTGTCGGCTGAATCTCGTAAAGGTTGTCCCCAAACTTGATATCCTTTCTGAATTTCTCGGGCAAAGTGGAAAACTGCTTTTCAATCATCATTTTAATACTGCCTTCAACCGGAATCGGCTTGCCTCCTCCGGGCGGAAGCATCTTCACCAGACGCTGGGCAATTGCCAGAATCAAAGTTGGAGCTATCAAGTAACGATCAACGCCCATGTCCAAGAGGCGGGGTATCACGCCGGCGGCGTCGTTGGTGTGTATAGTGGAAAAGACCAAGTGTCCGGTAAGAGCGGCTTGCACCGCCAAGCCGGCGGTCTCTTTGTCTCTTATCTCACCCACCATTATAACGTCCGGATCCTGGCGAAGAGTCGTCCTCAAACCCGTGGCAAATGTGTAGCCGATCTCCGGACGAACTTGCGACTGGCTCATCCCCGGCATGTTGTACTCAACGGGATCTTCCAGAGACAAGACGTTCTGTGTTTCTTTATCCAGCTCATTTAGCATGGAGTAAAGCGTGGTGGACTTGCCCGAACCGGTCGGTCCCGATATGAGAATAAGACCGTACGGCCGTTTAATACCTTCCCTTATGAGACTTAAATTACGCTGGCTAAGGCCGATCGCATCCAGAGACCTTACTCCTTTTTCCGTGTCTAAAATTCTCATCACCACTTTCTCTCCATAATAAGAAGGAAAAGTGGAAACGCGAAAATCCACTTTTCTGCCTTCTATCTTCGCGCTAAATCTGCCGTCCTGGGGCTTTCTCTTTTCGTCCAGTTTCATGTTGGACAGAATCTTAATTCTCGCAACTACGGCCGAATGCACTTTCACCGGAAGAACGAGACTGGTATTCAGCGTGCCATCCACTCTAAACCTCACTCTGATATTCTGGTCCGTGTGCTCTATGTGTATATCGGAAGCATTGCCGGCGGTCGCGTAATGCAAAATAGTGGCGACAATCTTAGTGACGGGCGCATCTTCAATGATTGTTGTTTTACCCTGCTTTACAACCACATCTTCCTTTCCTTCCTTTTCCTGTTTGGTCTCTTTTTCCAGCTCCGCGTCAAGCTCACTCAAGGCCTCGGTGACCTCGCCGGAAAGCCCTTTATACATCTCAATAACCCTCTCAAAATCCGTGTTTGATATGAGAAATATCTTGTATGGCAGATTGATTTTGGACGAAATAAAAGCCAGGGCGTCTCTAGCTTCAATATTGTCGGGGTCAACCACCCCCACTTCAAGTACTCCGTCCTTTACCCCTATTGGCACAAAACGGTAATAAATGGCCGACTCTTCCGGCACATATTTGAGCACGTCAAAAGGAATGATCTGATTCTCAAGAGAACGTTTGGGAATATTCGAAGAGTCACTTCTATTATTCGCGATGATGTCCCGGCTTATTCCCCTCTTTTCAAGAATTTCTTCTATAGTCACGCCGCCTTCTATCGCTTCTTTTTTAATAAAAGGAATGTCAGATTCATTTATTATTTTTTTTTCAGCTAATGTTTCTAAGATGGACATAATGGAAATAATGAATGGAGATTAAGTTGTTAGAGCCCATCCACGATCTAACCGCCAGATATAAAGCAAGACATGGCTTGCCTGCCATTAGATAGTGGATGGGCTCTTATAGAACTGACACATTTTCTGTCATTCCCGTGAAAACGGGAATCCAGAGTGCGTAGTAATGCCCTGGATTCCCGCCTATGCGGGAATGACACCGACCAGAACAAACTTTTGCGTAAGTCCTACATTAGTTTGAACCGAAAGGCGCGAAAGGATTACTGCGTCCCTTGGTCTCACTTACCACCTCCAGAGTAAAATCCTTAAAACTTAGAAAAGATTCTCCCCGGAAAATCTGATCGTCCAGAGTTACCGAGTTAATTTTATTCAGTTCAACTATGATATCTCTGCCGACCTCAACGCGTCCTCCGCCCACTGTCTCTAAAATTTCCGCCGGAATGTCGTCGCCTCTCAAGTATTTGAAAGCAATGAACAAAAGCAGAATTGCCACGAGAACCGCGATGATTGTTTTTATACTTTTAGACAGCATAGATTTAAATTTACTTCAGCCAATAAGTCTCTGCTTGGACTTTAAACTCGTAAATGCCGGCATTATCGGTCGGCTCCACCTCTATCTCGGTAATGTCTATAATCCTCAAACTCTCTTCCATATCCGTAATGAAAGAAACAAACTTGTCGTAAGTGGTGTCCACGTTGAAACTTAAGCCGATACTCCCGTAGGACTTCGCGGCCGCGGCTTCAGGGTCCAAAGACGGCCGGCCACCGGTTTCATCCGAAACTTGTGACCTATCATTGATATCTATTGACTTGATAAGCACGCCGTACCTTGAGGCAATGCCGTTTATGTCCATGACAAGCCGCACGGTATCCACGCTGTCCGGCAGAATTTTTTCCAAATCACTCACGTTGGCTAGTCCGATTTCGCTGCGCTTTTTCTCCAGAGCATCGCGTTTGGCGTTGAGCAACTCCGCTTTTCTCAAAGCATCTTCATAAACGACGATCTCCCCCTTCAACTCGCCCGTTTTGGCGTATTGTTTTTTCACAAAACCGAAAAACAAAGCGACCGAGAGAACCAAAAGCAGAATTGGTGTTAAAAAATTGGAATAGCGCATTTTTGTTTATATTTTATTCTATGACCATCTGACATAATTTTCTTCATCAGATCTCCGTCTCCCCACCATCCGTATCTGACAAGTCCGAGGAGTCTGTCGCGTCTGTGGTGGTAGCTGTCTCTTCCGGCAGAGCCAGATCGCCCTCCTCAAGTGTCTTCGCCAGCCGACTGTTGTAGAGAACCAGCTCGTTATCAATCTCCATCTTTACCTCAAATGCTATGCCGCCTGAATCATCAAGCTCTAGCTCGGAAAATATGGGGTTTTTCAAATATTTCTCCGCCCTAAAAATATCAGACTGTAAAGCCAAAGAATTGTAACTTCTGCCCAATCCCGCCATTGTCAGAATTTTGTTTTTGCCGTCTTTATCAGTTGTGAATTTGAAGCTGGTAAACCTTATAGTCACAAGAGTGTCTTCTTCCAGCTTCTTAAAAAGAGAGGACACGCTGGCGTGGCCAGAAAGTATGGAACCGGCAGTCTTGATCCTCTTGTCCAAACGGACCAATTCTTCAATGAGCTCTGGTTTGATATGCTTGCGGGTCTCTTGCAATTGCATATCTTTCTTCTGAAGGTCTTTTTTCAAATAAATGTTATATCCAAAAACGCCAGCCAAGGACAGGATAGATGCTATAAATATAATTGTCGCGACCAAAGAGAACATGCCGACACCGGAGGATTTGCCCACGCCGTCTGTTACCGGTTTTTTTGGTATGAAAGATGATTGTTCTCTTTGATCCATTGGAGCGATGCTATGCGATGCTAATATACGAATGCGTACTAATTATACTAATGACAGATACCAATGTACAACTCCGACGCTTCGGTCGGAGCCCCGACCGAAGCGTCGGGGATGGATACGAATGGGGAGCCGATTGTATATACCTTATTTAGGACTTACGTAGTTCGGTTTATTTAAACTATTCCCCATCTGTCATTCCCGCGAAGGCGGGAATCCAGAGTCTTATCTGCGTACTCTGGATTCCCGCCTTCGCGGGAATGACATCCATAAACGCGTACGTCCTATATTGTATCAAATTACTCAAGCTCCTGCAGCTTACGCAGAGCCAGACCCACTGAGACTGAAAATTCAGGTCCTGCTTGTTTCAAAATGTTTGCAAGAAACGCGGGAGCTTCAACTTTGGAAAAAGGATCGGCCGCCGCGACCTCCACCTGAAAATTTTCTTCCGCGAGCTTGACGAAACCTTTGAGTCCGGAGCCGCCGCCCGTAACTATCACCTTGGCCACATTCTTATTGTGCTTCTTCCTATAGTTTAATAATAATCTATTGGCTTCAGAAAATATATAGTTAAGTGTTGATAACATCACTTCCTTCAAATCCTTGTTTTCTTCGGTAATATCCATGCCTTTCGTCCGTTTCAAATTTTCCGCTTCTCCTATATTTATACCCATCGCTCTGGACAACCCCAAAGTGATGTCCTGCGAACCGCGATCTACTATGTGTGAATTCTTGAGTATTCCCCGCTCCACTATGTAAAGCTTGGTCGTGCCGGCACCCATATCAAATATAAGAATGGGATTGATCTCCTCATCAAGCACCGCCCTAATGGTGCTGAATATTTCAATTTCAAAAAAACTGGATTCAAGCTGGGAATAACGGATAACCTCTCTCATCTCTCTAAGAGCGTCGTTGTGTATAACCACAAGAAGCACCTGGCTTTTCTCGTTTTTTTCTACCGAAGCGGGAACGGGGTTTTGCTTTGCTCCCTGTGCCGAAACCTGCTCTGTTTTTTCTTTTTTTTCTTCTTCATCTTCGCGCGTCCAAATCTTGTCTTCTCTCGGCAGAACCCACCAATCCAGCGCGACTTCGGAGATAGGCACCGGGACAAACTTGCGCGCTTCAATCGGCATCATCTCGGCAATCTGTTTATCATCGGATGTCGGCAACTCCACAAGGGTGATCAAACTGGAAGACATGGGGATGGACATGCCGGACTTCTTTGTCGTCGTGTTGGCTTCTTTAAGAATATCTACGAGCGCCTCAGCCACTTTCTCCGGAGAAAGATGCGTGGCCCTGCCCACGTCAACACCCGCGTACGGACCGAGCGCCAAAGCGCCATACGTCTCAAGCACCGCTTTACCTTTCTCTTTTCTCAACTGCACGAGCTTGATGGATGAAGGGCCGATATCCACACCAAGGACACTGTGATCACCGCGCTTGAAAATTTTGCTGAGAATATTGGACATAAAAAATATTGGGAACTCTGTTTACATGAATTATAATTATTATATCGTGAATTACGAAACTCTTTTCTCGGCAGGGCTTTTGCGGAACACGGGTATTTTTTTGCTAAAAAATCCCTATGCTCGCCCGTCAGCTTGCGCAATGTTCCGCAAAAGCCCTGCCTTCGACGAGTTTCGTTCGTAATTCAAAATATTATACCACCGATGAACTACTTGTTGAAACTTATTCAAAAAATTTTAGACTTGATATTTCCGCTTCATGAGAACGTGCAAGTCTTGGAGAAAATAAGTCCGGCGGAATTTGCCGCCAGAGTGCCGCGGGCGGAACCAAAAGATGAATTTTCCGCGAGCGACTTCTATCCCCTGTTCAGATACAGGCATCCTTTGATGAGAACCGCCATTTGGCAAATAAAATACAGAGGAAACAGAGACGTGGCCAAGCTCCTCGCGCAATTGCTTTACGATGAAATGATCGCCGAGCTGGAAGATGAGACCATCTTCGGGAATTTCACGAAACCCCTTGTTCTTGCCGTGCCCCTTTCTCTTAAGCGAAAAAGAAAAAGAGGATTCAATCAAATAGAGCTTATTCTTGATGAGTTAAGAAAGATTGACCTCGGCCGAACAATGGAATTCTCGAAAAATATTTTGACGAAAAGGAGAGACACTCTGCCGCAGACCACTATGAAAGACCGGCGACTGAGAATTATGAACCTTAAAGGTTGTTTTGCCGTGGCCAAGCCGGAACTGGTAAGAGATAGGAATATTATCGTGGTGGATGATGTTTTGACAACGGGAAGCACTATTAACGAATCAAGACAAACCCTTCTAAAAGCCGGAGCGAGAAAAGTCATCTGCTTTACGCTCGCGCATTAAGGTGACTGCTCACACCCTGCGAACGGTCAGGGTCCTCTCCGCTTGAGCGAGCTTATATACAGCCCAACAGAGCCAAAGAAAACACGCCAGACGGGTGGCGGGTTTATCGCGGCATTGAAAATTAAGGATTTTAAGTGTAAAGTTCATACATTGCGCGGCTGTTTACAAAGATAAAGAAGTGCAAATGTAAAATATGGAGAGGTGGCAGAGCGGTCGAATGCAGCAACCTGCTAAGTTGTTGGGCTCGAAAGGGTCCCGAGGGTTCGAATCCCTCCCTCTCCGCAGTGAACCGTACCCTAAAAAGTGGACACGGGTACAGACGCCATTGTTCTCTTTTGTTAACGTTCATATTACTCAGAATGGAAGGCGGTGCAAATCCTCCAAACTTCCACTACACCCTATTCTGTTGCCTAAATGCATATCATAAGATAGTTACGTTAACGTTTTGCCGGCAAACGCAAGTTTTGCATCCTTTGATCTCACCCTGTCCACAGCGATAATAGACTCATTAGAGACCGGTATGTTAATATTTCAGTATGCCAAAAAACACTACTACAATTGATGACCTGGCGATGATGGTGAAGACTGGGTTTGACGAAATGAGCGAACGATTTGAAGCAAGACTTGAAGAGCGAGACAAGACATCAAATGCAAGGTTTGATGTTCTCGTCGATAGTCTCCGCCTTCTTCGTGATGATGTTCAAGACATCAAAACACGCTTCAACGGCATGTCAGAGCTTGTCATTTCTCATGACAAGGATATAGATAAGATCAAGGAACACGTTGGATTGGACTAAAATGTGTTAAAAGCTTCAGAAATCCGGCCAGACAATCTCCCCTGTAGACGATAGACACTTTTCCCTGAAGAAGTGGTATATTTGTCGTACGAGTTTGCGTTCTTTTTGTCCGTAGGTTCGAACTTCGTCGCATCCTCTCCGCCAAAATTGAAAATCGGAATCGGAAGCCGAAATGGGGTCGGCACGAAGTGCCGACACAAATGTATTCCCCCCAAAAAATCCTGAATCTGCAAGGATTCGCCACGCTCCGCGTGGCTCAAAAAGTACGGTTCGATCCTTAATTTGAAAGTTCGAACCGACTTTTTTGAACAAATGAGTATTTTCTTCATTTGTTTCCTCGTTTGCCAATTCCATATTGTATTTCAAAAACTTTTCCGTAAGTTCGAACCGATTATTGCTCTTTCGCCCAAAAGCGGATATTTTTTCTTCCAAATCCTTTTTGGCGAGAATGAGCTTGTGCTTTTTGGCGGTATATTCTGCTTGCGACAAATTGCCGTCCAGTTGTAAATCAAGTAAACGATCAAGTTTTGTTTCTATCTCCACAATCTCATTTCTCGCTTTTTGGGCGAAAGTGCTTTCCGCTTGGGCAATCTCCATTTTTTCTTTTTCAAATTGTGCGATTGAGGCATTTGCCCAAGCGGAAGACAAATAAACTTTTTTGATTTCCTCTCTGATTTGAGAAGTGATGGCGTCTTCTCTGGCATACCTTTGTGAACAAGGATTTTTCCGTTTAGTACATTTCCGTTTACGGTCGAAGAATAAATGTTATAATTAATCAAACAATTATATGATGAACTTTGGATATGGGGCTATGGGCGGGTTCGGATGGATATTTATGGTCGTCTTTTGGGGTCTCGTAATCTGGGCGATTGCCGCCTTAGTACGAGGCAATTTTGGAAATGGCCACGGGTGCGGACACGATCATGGCGATAGCGTACACGGTAAAGATAAGTCACCACTCGAAATTCTGAAAGAACGCTACGCCAAAGGTGAGATTGACAAAAAAGAATTTGAGGAGAAGAAAAAAGATTTATAACATGAAAAAGATACTTTTAATTTCATCGTTTTTGGCAACTATTGTCGGCATCGTATTGGTCAGTGGTGGCATATGGGGGCTTACATTCACGTACAAAAATGTCGCAAGGGAAAACATCACGACGCCTGATGACGCTTCTATTCCGGGGGTTCCCGTGCGCGGACCGTTCACGCTCAAAGCCCAGACCGATATAATCAGAGTACACACACTTCGTATGACCGGAGGAAAAACATTTTCTGAAATGCCTCGTCAGATTCCGAAGCTTGACGAGACCGGCAAGTCGATTGTAGGTGAAGACGGCAAGCCCGTGATGACGGCGAATACTGCGCGTGATATTTGGATTACAGCAACCACGCTCATAACGGCGCTCAATCTTGGAATTTTCGCATATGCATTCGCCAGTCTCACACTCTTGATTGGACTCTTTTCTATTTCGACAGGTATAATTTTCTATGCCTTGCACCGAAAATATTAGAACAGCTTTTTAAAGGATTGTGTTTTTGAGTGGCGGCGCGCCAGTTTCACCGGCACAAAATTCAGCGGCGAAAACGAAAACGCCCAGTCCGATACCCGCCCGCATTCCTCCCCAGACCTCTCCTCCGCGCGGACAAAATGCAAAAAACAAATTAGTCTCAATTTTGCGAAAATCCATATCCCCAGAAAATTGCTTCCGCAAAACCGAGTCCGCATTGTTCCGCCACCTGCCTGAATGCTTGGAAGGCAGGACACCACAGAAAAATACTCTATTCATTAGAAGAAAAAGAAATCCGGCGCGCGCAAAATGAAAAGAGCAAAGAGTATTTTTCTGTGGTGTGGCGAGCTTGTCGAGCGGTGGCGGGGCTGGCTTCCTTAGTGGGGGTTTTGCTCAAAGAATGTTCGAACTTCGTCCAAAAAACACCGCAAAAATAATGAGAACAATGCAGCGCATGAAAGAATGTCAACACTAAGTGTCGACATTCTTTTTGATTACCTTCCGCACATTTTTATTTTTTTATGCACCGCCATGTAAGTATTTAATTACGCATTTAAATATGTACTAACTTAGGGCTCGTTCATAAATAACTCCCCCGTCTTGCATCCATTGAACGAGCCCTTAGCATGTGTCGGAAGAGTTTTGCTAGTTTATTGTGTCGGACATCAGACGTCCAACAGCAGAAACTTGCAAATATGCATTGCAGGCGTTAGAATGCAATAAGAAATATGAAGACAACCGTCGAAGCATACAAGCAGCGAGTTGCTGTAGATTACGGAGAAGACGTCTCGTGATTTCGCGAGCAAATTCGAGTCACTGTCGTTAGAAATAAGCACATCTGATGCTGTTGACGCACTGGATGAAGTCCTTTCATGCGGGCACACAGTCAGGCCGAGCTTTGGCCGAACAATCTCACCATCAGATGATGGTACGTTCAGATTTCCCACTAATATAGCTCACCCTACTGCATGCATTTAACCCACGCCTCCTAACCGGAGGTTTTTTCTTCTCGAATATCAACACTAAGTGTTGATATTCTTGGGCGAACTATGATGCCCGTTCGGCGCAGTGTTATTTAAAATAAATCCTGATTGAAGGACGAGTGAGGTAGAAAATCACTAGAAAGGAAGGGGTGAGAGATAATAAAACAAGAAAAGGAAGCTTCATGAGAAACTCAAATGTAAGGTATCCGTAATACATATTATTTTCAGCGATTCCCCACATCAGAAAAAACCAATCAAAAAAGAGCGGAGGTATCAGCATAGAACATATTAACAGTATTCGTGCCCAATTTTTTAATTTCAATAAATATATTCCAGAACCAAAAAAACTGAATGACATGGCAAGCCAAAATAAAGACAACAATATAAATTCGGTACCCCCCGAATTGAGAGCCCAAGCCAAAAACAATAATCCAAGGAATATTGCCGCGGTCCCTAATAGATTGACACCAATTGGTCTATTCACTCTCATAATTTACATCATTTATTATTACGTGTAAATATTGTGCATAAACCCACAGAAAATGATAATGTAAAAAAAGAAGAGATGCTAAATATATGAAAATTTACATTGCACATTCAAGAGGCTTCGACTTCCGAAAGGAGTTGTACGACCCTATAAAAAATAGTTCTCTAGCAAGAGAACATACTTTCATCTTTCCTCACGAAAAGAGCGAGGAACTTTTCAGCTCCAAAGATTTTTTTCAAAACGGATGCGATTTGATAATTGCTGAAGTATCATATCCAGCGACAGGTCTCGGTATTGAGCTTGGGTGGGCAAATATGCTCAAAGTCCCCGTTGTTTGCATATATAAAAAGGATTCTATATTATCGGGCTCGCTTAAGGCCGTGACTAACACCTTTCTCCAATACTCAGATACGAGTGATTTGATTGATAAAATAACACAAGCGATTCAAGTTAATTAATGAAGAATGTCAACGCTTAGCGTTGACATTCTTTGCCCTTAAACTCATGTTGGTTGCTTTGCCATGCTTTGTTATGCATACTTTTGACACTCAACTAGAAAATGCTGCACTTTCTTCAGCGTAGTTGAACAGGCAAGAAAATAAACAATGATTCCGGACAACGGAAGAGTCTAAACCGGGTGTGCCGGTGTCGAGGGAGCGGTTAAGGTAGTCCTAAGTGTATTCCCAAAAGACGCGGGTAATGCACGCAAGGCGCTAAAGCCAATTTTGACTCCCAAGTAGGTGGAGCGAACGCAACACCGAATCCGTCAGCAATTCACAACCGAAAAGCTGATAAGACTAAAGCATGTTCAATTACGTCGCGCCCCCGAACACTATGGTGTTCGGGGTTATTTGTGTTTATTTTCACTCTATTGCTCAAGTACATGGACACCATAAAGTTTTCTTGCCTACAGCGACCGATCATCTCGGCTTCGCCGCACCTGAAGTTTGATCTGTCCAAGAATGTCAACGCTTAGCGTTGACATTCTTGGGGTAAAAAACTCCGAGAGAGTGGTATCTCGGAGTATGAGTCCTTCCTTTGGAATGGAGTGCTATGAAGCGTTCAGTGGCCGAAGAAACCTCGACCGTCCTGATCCGGAATCATGTACAAAGGGACGTTGTGTCTAGCGCACACTTCAATCGTTGCCTGGTCCTTGACTGAACCGCTGCTCGTGAAGATGGCCGCGATGCCAGCTTCAATGAGAGTCTGCGGTCCGTCAGGGAATGGGAAGAACGAATCGCTGTACGCCACAGCACCGATCAGGTCATGCCCAGAGCGACGAGCTCTCGTTATAGCAAGGTCCGCCGCGCCAACACGATCCTGCTGTCCAACACCATTGCCGATGAGCTGTTCGTTCTCCACGATAGTGATCGTGTTGCTATTTGACGTCGAACCAACCGCCCAAGCAAGCATCATGTCGCATTCCTGCATTGAACTAGCCCAGCCGTGCTTCACGATATCCCCCCGATTGAAATCAGGAACAAAGGTGTAGTTCGGCTGTGCCAGAAAGCCACCACGGACGTAACGGTAGCGAGGCGCACGATCCAAGTTGTCTTCAAGTTCCTTCAACGCGGGATTACTCACAAAACGGCACTTATCACCTTTGCGGCGAAGCATTTTGATAGCCCCAGGAGTAAACGCGGGGGCAATGATGCCATCCAGCATTTTTCCGGTGAGCGATTGGCAAAGCTCCCTGTCAATCTCGAAGTTGACCATGACCAGACCTCCGAAAATTGCCAGCGGATCGCCCGCCATCATCTTCGCTAGAACCTCGTACCGATCTTGTCCCGCCGCCGCGCCGCAAGGATTTCCATGCTTCACGCCGACCGCGATGGCCGTGTCAATACCCTGATTGATCGCGTACCCTGAAGCGATGTGAGTCGTTGTCTGGAGCAATCGATCGATGTCAACCCAGTTGTTGTAACTCGGCGGCGTTCCTTCTATCACGACGAACTTGTCAAGAGCGAGGGGATCATGACTTCCGTTGGAATACAAATACGCGGGCTTTTGCCAGGCATTCTCGCCATACTTGCAGGTCGCGATCCGTTTTCCGAAAGATGCAAGATACATGCCTCCGGAGAGATACCCGGCGGAAGCCATGCAATATCGAGAAACAATGAACTCGCCTTTCGCGCAAAGATCGTCCACAAAACCATTCGCAGGCGCGCCGGCTTTCAACCAGTCGATAACCTTCTGCCGGTCATTCGGATCGCAGATCACGATTCGCCCGCCTTTCGCGGCGGAGCGGATCATGGTCGGACCGCCGATATCCGTCTGTTCAATCACCGATTCTCGGGTACTGCCGAGCTTTGCAATTTCCACTTCAAGCGGATAGAGATCGACGCAGACGAGATCGAGACGAGGGATCATAAGATCCGCCAGCACCTTCTCATCATTCGGCGTGCTCTTTGCAAGCAGTCCGGCATGGACTTCTCGCGACAGCGTGACAACGCGGTGCCCGAGAATGGCCTCACCGCCTACCAAGTCAGAGACCGGAATGGCTGTGACATTATTTGAGGTGAGATGTTTGAATGTCCCGCCTGAGGCGTAGATCGTGAATCCGAGCTCTACTAGCGCCTTGGCGAATTCGACAATACCGTCCTTATGGTACACGGACAACAATGCATTTTTCATCAGTTCCTTTCATTTTGTTCAGTTATGACAGACAAATGCCCGTCAACTTCGGGAGTTTTTCCCATATACATCTGAACCGTATATTACTCAAAAACGGTAAAAAAACAAGAAAAGAGACTCGCCAGTCACCTGAAGTTTGATCTGTCCAAGAATGTCAACGCTAAGCGTTGACATTCTTGGAAAAAAGTCGCCGTCAACTGGGACGGCGAACTGCGGCGAGGGCATTCAGGTCAGTTAACCTTCTTACATTCCGATCTAAGAAGTTGCTGAATGGGGGCAATGGCACGCGAAAGGACTTTTCCATGATCGGCTGTACTCATCTGACGATTACCTCGGGAACTCTGCATTTGAGTAACACCGAGATCGTTCTTGGGTACGGAGTGCACGCAGGGCTGTTTTTCCCACTTCTTCAATTTTCTTTTCATATGTTCACTTTCTTTGTTGACTGCCAAACTTCCAGTCTAGCTTCCCGTTGTCGCCCTCCGAATCTCTCTCCCCCATTCCGTATTGGATTTCAAGTTGATCGGCCGAGTGTTTCTTTCCTCCAGAAATTCAAAATTGTCCGGAGGCGGCGAGTCAGGCATTTCTTGTAACGGATCATCTTGTCCTCCATACCTTATCAGGTCAGAATATTCCGGTTTAATTTGAATCCGGCGCATAGGTGTGTTCCTCTCTATTTGATTGTTTTGTGCTTCCCGTCGACCGCTCTGCGACCGACAACTCTCTATATGTGAGTATATCTCGTACTGCCTTTTTTACAATACAAACGATACTAATATACGAATTAATACGAATATACAAATCAATACGAATAAGAGAAGAAGACATCCCGTCTTTAGATAAACACCAAGAACGAAATCGCAAAAATTGTGGATTTGAAATAACAAAGAGAACCCCCACCCTCCGCACATTTATATCTGATAAAAATGTGCGGAGTACTCCCCCTTTATTTTTAAGAAAAAATATAGGGGAAGAGGAATATCAAGGTTAAACCTTAATATTTTTTTAATATTATATACTTTCAAATGCCTCAGTAATGACACGTATTATTATATATATAATAATAAACCAATAGCTGTTTCTAAAAATATATCGCCAAAAATTGGCATAGATGATACCTATTCCAAAATTACTATCATTTATTTTAATACAATCCTTCTTAAATTTTTCTAAATCCTCGGGCCTAACATCCCCATATATTTTAGGCATGTATATGCTATTCACTGTGGCACTTCGAAATGAAATCGTTTTTTTATTTGAAAAATAGAAGTAATCATTCATAATCTCCGTGTTTCTGGTCGTAAGAGGATCGTTCTTGAGAATAAAGTCCTTTGATTGAATATGTAAATTATGTTTCAAAGGAAAAGAAATAAAACTGGAGCAGGGTACATCATTGTGATTGTATGAAAGCACGTTGTCGGTATTTAAAAAATAGTAGTATCTAAAAACCTTGCCCCCCTTGAGAACTTGATACGGATTAATGAGTTTTGCTTTATAAATAGTTTTTACGAGGTTTTCATCCTTATCATCTGACAAAATATGATATTCAACATCTTTGAAGAGATTATTCAGACCCTGTGATATATCAAGGGACAGTCTACCTGCCTGCATATTGCTCTCATTTTCAATCAATTGAATCTTATCTGCTTTTTTAAAATTGGTTCGAACAATATCAGCCGATGCTTGTCGAAATACAGTTTCGTCTAGGAGTGAACTTTCTTTATTGTCTAAATTAATTTTAATGCTTTCCTCAATACTAAAATCTGATGGAACATCATTAGATCTTTTTACAAGATCGGCATTGGCAGCTATCGGAAGATAGCTGGAAAAAAATGGTTCGGCTCTCTTTCCCAAAAGACCGTACCGATCCGACCATGTTGAATCAACAAAATAATTTACACCCTTATGGGAAATTTTTACGATAACATGATTGAATACAAACGGAGACGGTAAATTTTCGGAAATAAAAAAATCTTGAGAATAATTAACCAGAATAATTTCTGATTCTATATCTATCGTTTTTAATAAATCCACCAAGAGTAGTGACTTTGCCTTGCAATCACCTGATTTTTGCCGCAAAGATAAATCGGACGATTGGGGCACATGCCCGAGCATGACTTCTGCGTCATATAAATAAACAATTTGGTTCTGAACAAACTCAATTATCTTTCTTATATCGCTTTCTGTGTCATTCCCAAGACCTAAGGTTTTATATGTGGACGACTTAGCGATGTTGGTATTACTCAACGCCTCTTTATACATAGAATATATCTGACTGGATATTTGCGTCCATGACGCATCGGTTGCAATCTCGATATATGGGATAAAAACATCCTTTGGATTAACAGATTGAAAATTGACCCTTTCAAAGGTAAAGGAATTTTCTTTTTCAATTAGAATGGAATTTGCTTCCACCTTATGTCCCCTATCGTCTCGGAAGTATTTTTGGATTATGCGTAAATTTTCTTCACGATCATTAATCAGTTTGAAAATATATTTTTTGCAGAACCAATACGCGGGAGGCATTAATTGCACATGGCGAAAATACTTTTTATCAAGCTCCGCATCGGAATTAAAGACAGAAACAATGCTGTACTCAAGAACAAAGGTATCTTGCAATTGCAGATCGGCAACTATCCAATGAATTTTTTTAGTTTTAGATATCATTCCATACGCAGATGATTTTTCATCATCCAATACCCTGACATTAAGAGTATTGGTTTTTTCTAATATCTGACCATCACGTATCAGGCATACTCGATGAATTATAATTTTCTGATCGTCGTTTAAAATAATTTCACTGGAAGAGGCCGCTTGGAGACTTTGTGTATTGCTCAAGTTCCAAATTTTAAAAAAGTACCGCTCTGTTTTTAAGTTAGAAGTGTTTACAATTTCAGTATTCAGGTAACACAAACCTTTCCCTGAGTCTTTTATTTCAGCATCTTTTTCATTGTTTGAACAAAGTGCCACTAATTCCTCATTTGAAGTTATCCCTGCCCAATTAGGCTTATTAGCTATTGAATATTTATCTGCCATTTTGATTTGATTTTTAAGACCCATTCTATAGTTAGAATACTGAAAATATCAAGGTTAAACCTTGATGGGGTGAGAAATCGCTTTTAGCGCGTCTTTGGCATAAATATCCAAATCATCCAACGCTTCTATTTCCTCCTTTAACATCCATTTATAATCCGTATTTTCTGAAGTATTTAGTACCGGCTCCCCCTCCGTTTCAGCCGTGTATGTAAGCCGAACAACATGCTTATCGCCATCCGGCATTATATCCTGCGCGGCTATGAGCACCGGCTCGGAAATTATCTCTAGACCAGTCTCTTCTTTGACTTCCCTTCTTAAATTTTCTTTAAGCTTTGAACCTGGAACGATCCTTCCGCCGACAATGTCCCACCTACCCTTCACGTCCGGGTATTTTTCCAAAGATCTATAAAGCAACAAGTATTGTCCATGCTTGTTTCCAAGGAATACCTTGACTCCCACCTGTAATATCATGCCTAATTTATAGCACAAGAAGAAAGAAATTTCTAATTTCTAATGAACACCCCATCGGCTCGGGGACTCCCCCTTCGCGCAACGCTTCGGCGGGACACAGTTGGCACTTTCCCTTTAATGAACACCCCATCGCCTCGCGGACTCGGCACTTCCCCTCTAAAGAGGGGAAGAGGAAGAGGGGGAGGAAGAAATTTCTCCTTCGAGTTCCTCAGGATGGTGAAGTAATTGAACCATAATTTCTAATATCTCCCTCGACAACGCTCGGGACAGGTAATTTCTAACAAAAAAGGCGCGGGAATAATTTTGGAAATTTGGGGCATTTCACGTAGAATGGTTGTATGAAAAAAATAGCGACATACGCGGGGGTCGCGGTCTTGCTTGTGATTAGCATCGCCACGCATTTCGCTTTTTTTGGCTACCCCGCCGAAACAGTATTTGACGAAGTGCATTTCGGCAAATTTATCTCCGGCTATCTTACCGGAGAATATTTTTTTGACATCCATCCGCCGTTGGCGAAACTACTGATAAGCGCGGTCGGATATTTCGGAGAATTTGATCCTGTCGTGGGTTTCGGCTCCATAGGAGAAAGTCTCGCAGGTACGAATTTCGCGTGGCTACGCCTCCTGCCAGCAATAGCCGGAACACTGCTTCCGATCATTATCTATATGCTATCCAGGACGCTAAAACTGTCCAGAATAGCCGCTTTCACCGCCGGCCTTCTCGTGATCTTGGAGAATTCTCTATTGGTCCAGTCCCGCTTTATTCTCTTGGACAGCATTCTCCTGCTCCTCGGATTCTCCGGTCTCGCGTTCTATTTTTCCTACAGAAACCGCAAAGAACACACGACCTCTTGGGCGCGGCTTACAGCGGCGATAGCCCTCGGCGCGTTCGCGGTAAGCATCAAATGGACAGGCCTCTCATTCCTCGCCATTATGGCCGGAGTTGAAATATATGATCTGTTTAAAAAACACGCGCTGCCGCTCGGAGCTTCATTGTGGAAGCGTTCATTCAGCGCGAAAGATATCCCTTGGCGCAAACCTCAAATCAGGGAATTCGCGATGAAGATCGGGCTTTTCGTCATCTTGCCTTTCGCTATTTATTTCGCTGTTTTTGCCGTCCATTTCGCTCTCCTTGATAAAACCGGACCGGGAAAAGATTTCATGAGCAAAGAATTCCAGAAAACGCTGGCGGGAAATAAATATGAAGACGATGAGGATGTCCGGCCGTCGGGTATATTTGATAAATTTATTGAACTTAACGCGGAGATGTATAGAGCCAACCAACGACTGGATGACCTCCACGCTTACGGAAGCCCGTGGTATAGCTGGGTATACATGAAAAGGCCAGTGTATTTCTGGGACGGCTCCCCTTCACTGGAAAACACGGACAACGCCGGAAGGTTGGCAAGAATATACCTCCTCGGCAATCCACTTATCTACTGGATTGGAAGCGCGTCAGTCATTATACTCCTCGGATATTTCGCCCTGCTCATGTTTGACGGCAAAGCTTCTCGCAGGAAAAAAGAGCTCTCTATGATTCTTCTCGCGGGGTATTTCATAAATCTTATCCCGTTCATTTTTATCGGCAGAGTAATGTTCATATACCATTATTTTGCCGCCTTAATCTTCTCAATCATTATCCTGGCTTTCTTGATTGACGAAATTGCCAAAAAAAGAAACAGGAGGGTCGCCGCGGCTTCTATTATTGCTATATGCGCCCTTTCTTTCATATATTTTGCGCCGCTCTCTTACGGCTTGCCTATGGAAACGGAAAAACTAATGTCCAGATTTTGGTTCAAGACATGGCAGTGAGGTAATAAGAAATTTCTCCTTCGAGTTCCTCAGGATGGTGAAGTAATTGAACCATAATTTCTAATATCTCCCTCGACAAAGCTCGGGACAGGTAAATTCTAATGGAAGAGGGGAAAAGGAAATCCGTGGGAAAGGAAGAAAAGGAGGGAAATATAGCCGATTGTGTTGATCCTGTATATAATAGGAAAGCATTAATACATGTTTACGGCGATCATAATGCCGTAAATTGACTAGCTATATATATAAATTTTATGAACAAAAAAAACACTGTAATCGGAGTATTGGTAATAATAATTTTGGCGCTGGCAGTGATAGCTTTCATTCCTAAAAATAACGGGAATGTGGTCTTAGCGCCCGGCAACTCTTCGGACGAAAACGCCACTCTTAACAACGATCGTGATATGAACGAAAATACGGAAAGTCCGGTTCAAACTAATGGCGGAAATAATGAGGAAGAAGAGGAGGAGGAAGCAAATTCCTCAGCCACATTGGATGACGACATGATTGAAGAGATATTCGTAATTTACACGAAGGAAGGATTTAATCCGAAAAGCATCACTGTAAACAAAGGCCAGACCGTGAGATTTATAAACGAGTCAGCAACGCCGATGTCCGTGGCTTCCAACGATCATCCGACGCACAATATTTATCCGGAATTTGACCAATACAAAACCGATGCGCGGGGCAAAAGTGTCTTTGACTTTACTTTTGACAAAACGGGTGAGTGGCAATATCATAATCACCTGCAGGCAAACCACGAAGGGACGGTGATTGTGAAATAACAGATACCAATATACGAATGGTACTAATGATACGAATGAATACGAATAAGAAACGACACCCCATCATTAGATAAACACGAAGCACCAAATAACAAAGTTGAAAAAATTGTAAATTCAAAAAAGGAAGAAAAAAAGAAAAAAAAGATATTACTAAGACAAAGAGTTTGCAATCAATGAAATGACATGGGTAACAGGGAAAAAATTTCATACTTTTTAATAAGGACCGCTATCGCTTTCGCTTTTCTGTATCCGGCCGTGAGAATACACTTTGACCCTCAGTCATGGACGGGATATTTCCCCCTTTTTATAAAAGCGTCAATTCCGGAACTCATCTTGGTGAGCATCTATACTTTTGTCCATGTCGCGATCGCTGTATGGATACTGACCGGCAAGAAGCTATTCGTGCCTTATGCCACGGCGACAATATTGCTCCTGGCCGTTGTGCTTTTCAACTTGAATCAGATAGACATTTTGTTCAGGGATATTTCTCTGCTGTTTGTAACCGCGGGACTAGCGGTGGGGCACTTGGGAGAAATTTCTAACGGAAGAGAAGAGGAGACACACCATTTTTAGATAAGCACGAAGCACCAAATAACAAATTCGAAAAAATTGTAAATTCAAAAAGGGGAAAAAAGGGAAGAAGAGAGAAGACACCCCATCGCCTCGGAGACCTCGGCACTTCCCCTCTAAAGAGGGGAAGAGGAAGAAAAAAAAATCGGCAAATGAGAATTTGCCGATTGACGACTGACTAAAGATCAAAGCTTAAGCTTGGAACGATGGGCGTGTTCAGACAGTTTGCGTCGCAGCTCTATCAGATGCTCCATGATCTCCGCCAGCTTTTTGGCACGTTGAAGCGGAGATGCTCCAAACTCAAGAACAGACGCCGGGACAATAGTCTCCGGATTGAGTGAGAGAGTCAGCCAAAAAGTGCGAATATCTAAAACAAAACCATTTCCTGAAAAAATCCCGAACTCCAGAAAAAACTTTGCGAAGTCACACCCAGACCATGTCGCCAGAACACCTGTTCCAAAACTCATAGTCCATTTTTCCAACTCCAAAATTTTTTCTTTTATGATTCCAATTCTTTCGGACCTTTCCCAAGAGATAACGCGATACTCGCCTGGCCTATGCACAAACACCGCGGCAACCTCACGGTTTCCCGTTTCAATTACGCAAATTTCTCTTTTTTCTAACATTTTATTCCTTTTTTTGTTCAAATTCCCTGTGCATTATTACATTAATATCGTATTTGTCAACACCTAAATGTTTCCGCTCGGTTATCTGTCTAATGAAAAAAGGCCGCGTTCTTTGATGAACGGGCCTTTGCTAAAAAATGGACTTTCGGCAATGCATTATTCCAATGCATTTGTTGCAGTCAACGCAACCGTGTCCGGTGGAGGAGGCGGAGGAAACGGCACAAGCGCGTCCCCTTCAACCGTTACGTACATACCCCTACTGACCTCGTTTGTGCCAATCAGCACAAGAACGGGGCCAGACGGGATGTGTTTGACGGCATCAATCAGAACCGCCAACCCTCCGCCGCCATCCTTCTCTATTTCTCCAGTGCCGATGACTTTGAATACAGTTTCCGTGTCCAAAGAAGCCAACGTGGTGGGAGAGCCGGCGGGGCGCATTGTAATCAGCTTTGACGATTCTGGTACGAGGGACGGAGCTAACACGAGTACTCCTACCAGTCCAAACATAATAGCTATAAAAAATGGCATCTTTCCCCTGGTACAGAAAATCATCCCGAGCACGCCAGCTATGATTAGAAACAATGAAGAGAATCCGACAATAATATACATAATATCACCCTCTCTGCCAAAAACTCCTCCAAATTCAACCAGAATTTGAAGATAAAAATGCTCGTTGTTTAAAAGTTTTTCTGCGTTTATTTTAACATGGATGATGTGGCCTCGTCAATAGCTTCGGGTAGCTTTTTGCTGTTAGCTATTGGCTTGCTAGTAAATAACACAAATCAACGACTCCGACGCTTCGGTCGGAGCCCCGACCGAAGCGTCGGGGATGAAGACGAATGCTACAAATGAGGAACCCTCGACTGACATGAACAATTGACAGGGAAGAGAGAGAAATCCTCCGGTCTATGACCACCTCCTTTATGAAAGGAGGAGGAGAGGGAAGAAATTTCTCCTTCGAGTTCCTCAGGATGGTGAAGCAATTGAACCATAATTTCTAATATCTAATTTCTAATGAAAAGAAAAAACGGCTGATTTATGGGTTTATAAAAGAATAGATAAAGAATATAATGGAGATACGATGACTTATAGTAGATACCACATGACGAAAAGTGCACACGAATGGGGAATACCCCATCGCCTCGGAAACCTCCCCCTTCGCCCTAAGAAGAGCTTCGGCGGGACACGGTCGGCACTTCCCCTCTAAAGAGGGGAAGAGAGGGAACGGTCTGCGGTGCCGCTATTAAATTTACAAGTGGCGAAAAAAAATGATTTTAGGAAATAAAATTGAAGACGAGATAAGAGTGGGAGAATCGCAAAGAAAAGCCCTGAAAAAACTCGGCTTATTTACCTTGGAAGACCTGATCCGACACTTCCCTTCCCGATACGGAGACACTTCGGAGATCACAAACATCTCCTCCCTTGAATCTGGGAAAGACGCCACGGTATTCGGCAAAATCAGCCATCTCAAAACATCCAAGGCATTTGTAAAAAAAATACCGATGGCGGAGGCCGTAGTTCAAGATGATAGCGGAAAAATAAAAGTGATATGGTTCAACCAGCCATACATCGCCAAGATGATAGCCGAGAACTCAATCGTTCGCGTGGAAGGCAGAGTTTCAAAAAGAAGAAAGTCGGGAGAGATGTATTTTTCCAATCCTAAAATAGAAAAAGTGGAAAAACTGCCGACCGGCGTGGGCGACTCCCTCTTCGGACCGGAAGGCGAATCGTTCCGTCTTTATCCGGTATATTCCGAATCAAGAGGAATAACATCCAACTGGATATTCCATGCAATATTGAAGATATTGAAAAGCGGCGCGCTTGAGCAAATCACCGACCCTCTGCCCAGAGAAATACTGGATAAATATCATCTGCCCGCCCTGAAGACATGCTTCGTATGGATACACTCGCCAAAAAACAAGTCAGACGCACTTTCTGCCAGAAAGAGATTCGCTTTTGAAGAAGTTTTTTTAATCCAACTGGAACGGCTGAAAAAAAGGGCCGAGTACAGAAAAAAATCTTCATTTAGAGTGGACGCCGCGAAAGATGATGTGGAAAAATTTAAAGAGAGATTCGCCTTCCGGCCGACAAGCGCGCAAAACCGCGCGGTGGAGCATATTTTTGAAGATTTTAAACGTGATCATCCGATGATGCGCCTGCTTGAAGGCGACGTGGGAAGCGGTAAAACCTTCGTCGCCGCCATTACGGCTTACTCGGTCACGAATACAAAACCGAGCGGGCAAGCAGCCGGCCGCTTGCAGACCGCGTATATGTGTCCGACGGAAATTCTGGCAAAACAGCATTTTCTGTCTTTCATACAATTTTTCAGACATATGCCCATAAACATTGCTCTCATTACGGGTAAAAAATGCCTGAAATTCCCTTCAAAAATTAACCCTTCGGGGTGGACGCAGATCTCAAAACCGCAGCTTCTCAAATGGGCCGCAAACGGCGAGATAGCGATTGTCGTGGGCACGCACGCGCTTATTCAAAAGAACGTCAAATTCAAACATCTGGCATATGTAATTATAGACGAACAGCATAGATTCGGGGTGTCACAAAGACAAAAGTTGCCGCGGAAAGGAAATACGTCCCCTCACCTCTTGTCAATGACAGCGACGCCCATACCGAGAACGCTCGCGCTGACCGTGTTCGGAGACTTGGACCTTACGCTTCTGGATGAGATGCCCGCGGGCAGAAGACCGATAATCACGGAAATAATACCTCCGCACAAACGAGAAGAGACTTATGGAAAAATTCGGGCGCAAATCCAGGCGGGACGGCAAGCGTACGTGATATGTCCGAGAATAGATGAGCCAGACCCCGACATGGAGCTTGCCGTACAAGCAAAATCGGCAAAAGCGGAAGCCAGGCGGCTGAAAGAAAAGGTCTTTCCTGAATATAATATCGCGGTTCTTCATGGAAAGATGACGCCCGATGAAAAAGAAAAAGTTATGAACGCATTCAACGCCGGATCATTCAACATCCTCGTGGCGACGTCGGTAGTGGAAGTGGGAGTAAACGTGCCCAACGCAACGGTTATCATCATTGAGGGCGCCGAGAGATTTGGGCTGGCACAACTGCATCAGCTCCGCGGACGAGTCATCCGAAGCAACCATCAAGCGTATTGCTACGTATTTACCGAGAGCACGACAGAAAAGACAATGGCTCGGCTCAAAGCGTTGAAAGACGCAAAAAACGGTTTTGAACTCGCGGAGTATGATTTGAAATTTAGAGGATCGGGCGAGCTTGGCGGAACCAGACAATGGGGAGTTACGGATGTCGGCATGGAAGCGCTAAAAAATATAAAAATGGTGGAGGCGGCGCGAGTGGAAGCGGTAAATATCGTGGCTCACGACGAAAACCTTGAGAAGTATCCCCTGCTTAAAGAACATTTGGAAAAAAGAAAAGATGAGGAAATACATTTTGAGTAAAAGAAGTTGATAGTTGTTAGTCAATAGTTGTTAGAAAATACCAATATACGACTCCGACGCTTCGGTCGGAGCCCCGACCGAAGCGTCGGGGATGAATACTAATAAGATAAGCACGAAGCACCAAATAACAAATTCGAAAAAATTGTAAATTCAAAAAGGGGAAAAAAGGGAAGAAAAGAGAAGACACCCCATCGCCTCGGAGACCTCGGCACTTCCCCTCTAAAGAGGGGAAAAGGAGAATAAAAAAGCCGCCGGGGCGCGGCGGCTGGCTTGTGGAGCGAGTCAATCGGAAAACCATTTTATTTGGATGATTTTTCTGGTCGGAAGATCTTCCTCCAAGGAATCGGGATCAAACTTCTCGTTCTCTCTCGTCCACCAGAAGATGACACGGTTGTTTCCCTTTGGGGTTGTTTGCCCCTCAAAAGCCATCAAAGAAACTTCATCGCCCACACTGCCAAAACTAATAAGCCGGATATACCTCACGCAGGGAAAGTGATCTGATTCGGTGCGTATATCAAGATCAATCTTCTTTCCTCTTTCAGAATAGAATAACGCACTCAAACAACGGCCAATATCGTCCGCCTTGGGCTCGGTCCAACAATTTAATATAGTCATAGCAAAAAAGAACAAATTCCTCCCCTATTTCCTTTCGCGTTAAACAGTGCTTTAAACGAAAGCAGCTCTTCGGGGTGAAGAGCTGGCTTGTGACTACGAGATTCTTTTAGTTTGCGTAAACACGAGCCAGACCTCCACTTCCGGAGATCTTAATAATTATAGCTATGATAATTGTGGCCCGTCCTAAACTCATGGGTAATATATTAGCACTGATATTAAATTACGCAAGAATAAGAATACGGGTAATCGGTCATTCAACAAATCCATCAAGGTTAAACCTTGATGGATTTTTGTCAGTTAACTTTAGATTTATTGATTTTATTTTGCAATTTTTCGGCTGTGACAAGCAAGGGGGAAGCGAGAAAGATGGATGAGTAGGTTCCGGCGGCTATGCCGATCATGAGGACGAGAGTAAAGTGCTTCGTGGCTTCGGGACCGAAAAAATATAAGGCCGCCAAAGCAAGGAGTGTCGTCACTGAAGTATTGATGGATCTCATCATGGTCTGCTTTATGCCATCGTTAACAACTTCTGAGAAATCTCTCTTGATGTTGTTTTCTTCATTTTTTGCCAAGTTTTCCCTTACCCTGTCAAATACGACAATGGTATCGTGGACTGAAAATCCGAGAATTACAAGGAGAGCCGTAACGAATAAAGTGTCAACTTCCGCGCCTGTGAATTGACCGAGAGCGGCGAATACTCCGGTGGGTATAAGCATGTCGTGAATGAGAGCGACGATGGCTATCACTCCGTATTTCCATGATGATATCGGCTTGGAAACTTTTCTGAAAGCGAAAGTTATAAAAATAATAATTGCGATAATGACAAAAACTATTGAGTACGCGGCTTTGCGAGCGGATTCATTACCAAGAATGGGGCCAATGGCATTAAATCTAATTATTTCCATATCCCCTCTCCCGAGCCGCTCCAGAGCGGAAACAAAGATCTGTCTATCCTGCCCCGCCAGTTCTCTAGTCCTTATAATGTACGTGACCCCCTGCCCGCCGTCCGATGTTTTGGTTTCCCTCACGGAAGCGCCTCGGTGATCAATTTGCTCAAGCGCCGAAACTATTTCAGTTCTTTCCACGGTCTCTTTGCCGTAAGAAATTTCTATGACCGATCCGCCCGTAAAATCTATCCCGAAATTTAAGCCCCAGATAAGTAACGCCGCGACACATGCCGCCGATATAATACCGGTGATCCAATAAAATATTTTTCTGTGTTTGATAAAGTCCATGATACAAATATACGAATTAATACGAATATACTACTCCGACGCTTCGATCGGAGCCCCGACCAAAGCGTCGGGGATGGATACGAATAAGATAAGCATCAAATAACAAATTCCAAAAAATTACAAATCAAAAATTCGAAAAAAATCAATCATCGATCAACTTCTGGTTCTATTAAATCCGGATCTGAACAGGAAGCCGCCCTGGGCGTTCTCGTCTTTGGGCAAAATAGCCAAGAGCAGTGTACGGGAAAAAGTGATGGCGCTAAACATACTGACAAGGACTCCAATGAGGAAAACGAGAGCAAACCCTTTCACTATCGGCGTGGAAGCGAAGTAAAACAATATCACGGCAGTTATGATGCTGGATATATTGCTGTCGCGTATTGAAGACCAGGCGCGTATAAATCCGTCTTTGACCGACTGGTGAAGGTTCTTGCCGGCGCGAAGTTCCTCCTTCATCCGCTCAAAGATTAAAATATTGGCATCAACAGCCATGCCTACGGATAGGATAAATCCAGCGATACCGGCGGCGGTAAGCGTAACGGGGATAAGCTTGAATATGGCAAGAACTATCGCGACGTAAACGGCTAACGCCACAACTGAGATTGCGCCCGGCAGGCGGTACCAAATTATCAAAAAGAGCGAGATCAGTACGAACGAAATAATGCCGGCTAATACACCCGCTTCAATCGCTTTTTCTCCCAAAGTGGCGCCTATGGTCTGAGTGGAAAGAAGCTCTATGGGAACGGGCAGAGCGCCGTAGTTCAAATCACGCACCAAAAGTTTCGCCTCTTCGGCCGTGAATCCCCCGCTGATTTCTGCTCGACCGCCAGTTATCTCGTCTCTAACTATGGGAGAAGAGATAATATTTCCATCCAGAAAAATCGCTAGTATATTTCCTATATTTTCTCCCGTGATTCTCGCGAAAAGATCGGCGCCTTCGTCATTGAATATCAAAACTACTGACGGCTCCCCTGTCTGCGGATTGAATTCCAACTGAGCCCTCTCCAACAACCGTCCCGTCAAACCCGTACTCAAAAAAATATCCGTACTTGTAGCTTCCGCAATATTTTCAAAATCCACGTCTTTATCCAGCCGTTTGAATTCCAAAAGAGGAGTGGCGCCTATGAGCATAATCGCCTTCTCTATATCCGTAACGCCCGGCAATTCAACAATAAGCTTGTGCTGATTCTCTCCGCCAAAAAAGCCCTCCTCAACCTGCACCAATGGCTCAGACACGCCAAAAAGATTGACTCTGGCTTCTATAACATTTCTCAACGCCTCCATTGATTCGTTGACATCATCCGATCTGATTTCGGAAACATCGGCTTTGTATATCAAATGACTGCCTCCAGACAAGTCCAACCCGAGCTTAAAATTAAATTTGGAATCCCGGCTCGCTTCGGAATTGTATACGAAAAAACCAATGGCGGCGCCAATAAGAAGAAGTGCGAAAGCTGTAATGCGGATTTTCATAATAACGATGCCAATATACGAATTAATACGAATATACTACTCCGACGCTTCGGTCGGAGCCCCGACCAAAGCGTCGGGGATGGATACGATTAATGAGGATTATAGCGTTTTTTGCTGGACATTGGAATACTCAATGTTAAATATGCAAATTAATAAGAATGGGTAAAAGGGAGAAAACCCCTCCCTCGTACCCCTACGCTCGAAGCGAGCTTCGGCGGCACACAGTAAGAACTAGGACTCCCACTTTAAAAAGGGGTAGAGGAGGGGGAGGGGAACAAATTTTTCCTTCAAGTTCCTCAGGATGGTGAAGCAATTGAACCATAATTTCCAATATCTCCCTCAACAAAGCTCGGGACAGGTAATTTCTAATGAGTACCCCATCGGGAAATTTTGCTATTGGAGGTCCAAGAGTTCTTTGATTCCATCTTCAAATTTTACGGTCGGCTTCCATCCGAGAAGTTTTTTCGCCTTACTTACATCGGCAAGCGTGTCACGCGGCTCCAAGCGAGGAGGAACGTGCTTCACCTTTCCGCCAATGAGAGACGCCACTTTTCTTACGGATTGATTATCTCCTCCGCCAATATTTATCACTTCCCCTCTGCCTGTCTTTCGGCTTTTCGCGGCAAGAATATTAGCCCGGACAACGTCACGCACGTGGGTAAAGTCGCGAGTCTGTTTTCCCGTGCCCGTAATTGTAAGAGGTACGCCTTGCTTCTTCTGGGCCAAAAACTTCGCGATAACCAGGGCGTAAGCGCCTTCCGAACTCTGCCGCTCACCATAGACATTGAAATACCGAAGGGAGACGGTAGGCAAGCCGTAAACCAGCGACCACAATTTCATATACTGCTCACCCATAAGCTTCTGCAAACCGTACGGGCTTTTTGGATTTGGTAACATGTCTTCGCGTAACGGCAGTTGTTTCTGATCACCGTAAGCGGAGCTTGATGCGGAAAAAACAACTTTTTTTACTTTATTTTTTCGCGAAGCGATTAAGATATTCAGCGTGCCATCGACGTTTGCCGCGTTGGTCTCCGAGGGATGCTCTATGGAATATTGAACTCTCGGCAACGCGGCCAAGTGAAAGACGTATTTAGCATTTTTGAAAACTGGAGCAATTGACGGCAAATCAATGATATCCATGACATGAAGCTTGGCCCTCGGATGTACGTTGGATTTTTTGCCTTGCGAAAGATTGTCTACTACGTGCACGTTTAAACCATCGCGCACCAGCTCGTCCACCAAATGAGAACCTATAAACCCCGCTCCGCCGACCACCACCACTTTGTCTCTGATGTTTTTTTTCATATTTATTATTGTAGCTTTTAGCTATCAGCTATTAGCTGTTAGCTTGCCGGGGTAAAGAGAACCCCCACCCTCCGCACCTTTTTATCTGATAAAAAGGTGCGGAGTACTCCCCCTTTATTTTTTTATTGTCCATTTTACTTACCTGCAAAGGATAATAAAATTTTTATGGTTCTCAAAGCGATCTTCACATCAAGCATTAACGAACGATTCTTGATGTAATACAGATCATACGAAAGCTTGTTGCGCGTTTCTTCTTTGTCCAACACGTGGTGAGGATGCTTCTCATGGTTGATCTGCGCCCATCCGGAAAGTCCCGGCTTAATGATGTGTCTTATATTGTAATACGGAATATCCCTGCTGTAGCATTTGACCGGTTCAGAAAATTCAGGACGAGGACCTATGAGAGAAATGTCTCCGCGGAGAACATTCCAAAGCTGAGGCAATTCGTCTATGCGGCTCGTCCGGAGATATTTGCCGATTCTTGTGACGCGATTGTCATTATTTCCTCCCCATTGCCCTTGCTCGCTCTTGGCCATGGTTCGGAATTTCGTGAGCTTAATCTCGTGATTGAATTTCCCCACCCTATACTGCCTTATGAATATGGGGAAGTGATCGTCCCACCATATGGCTAGAAATACGAAAGGGTACAGCGCGGTCGAAGCGCCAGCGAGGATGAGAGCGGAGATGATATCTATCGCTCTTTTGAAAAAATCATAAATTGGCTTGGGGCAATTGGTGATGTTTTCCAATATCCAGTCTTCCCTCACTAAAGACAAAGGGATGCGATTGAATATATTTTCATACAAATCGTGCATATCTATAAACTGCATCCTCAAAAAAAGCAAACTGTATAAGCTCTTAAACAAAGGCGTGAGGCGATCGTCCCTGAAGTCTATGATTATGAAAGAAACATTATGAGATGATATTTTTCCGAGAAAATCCTCTTCAAACGTGGTGTTTTTAACTTGATCCAGGTCAATACGCGACACTATGTTGATGCCGTAGCGAGGATTGGAATTGATTTCTTTTTCAAGCTGTACTGACTCATCCCCTGACGCGAGAAGAATCGCATTTTGTTTTTTTCTGTAACTGGCAAGTTTATATCCGTAGCGCCTCCAAAAAAGAACCAGCACGAATGAAACTGATAGCGTTATGAACAGGTTGGTCTTGGGGGTTATGCCGAAGTAAGGAATAAAATAAAAAAACAAAACGGCGATGACACTGTTCGCAAGCTGAGCATTAAAAACTATTGACGGAAGCTTGCCCTTCAGAATCGTGGTGTGGATATCGTAAAGTCCGGCTATGAAAAAAACAATGACCCAGACTAAAAAAATATACGAAAACGGCTGAAGGTGGCTGAAGTAAGTCTCGGTATCCAGCCCTTGGTATCTGATAAGCAAAGCGAGCCAGAGAGAGAAAAAGAATATAATAACATCGCCAAAAAACAAGATAATGGCCTCTTTTTTGTTAACTATTTGCATTGGTCGTATTATAGCTTAAACTCCGCTTTGGATAAACGTTCTGTGGATGTTTGGCACAAAATTTATGTCAATATGTGAATATTAATTAAAGATACGTTTGAGTCAATATCGAGATACTAATAAGCCGATTGCGAAGATCCTACTGACCTTTCCACATTAAGTTAGTGCATGATATACTGTACGCATGAAAACAATCATAAAACGCGACCGGAGGGCGCTCGAAAAGCGCCGCCT
>MHSK01000014.1 GCA_001821295.1 Candidatus Taylorbacteria bacterium RIFCSPLOWO2_12_FULL_43_20 | reverse complement strand
TCATATTTCTAAGAAGAAATATATTCAGCCTTTTCGAATCCTTCATGGAAGCAAAGCAGTTTGCTTCCTTGGTTGCTGGTGCGCCCAGAAGGATTCGAACCTTCGACCAATCGCTTAAGAGGCGACTGCTCTACCAACTGAGCTATGGGCGCCCTACTACGCTCCGATTAACATCGGAGCTACGAAGGGCAAGTCGTGGTTATTTTTGACCACTCTCGTCTGCCGTAGCTCATATGCTATTTGAGCGAAGGGAAGCTATGGGTGCAATTCTATGCGGATTATAGGGGAATATACTAATATTTCGTATTTTATTCAACTACACATATATCTATTTTACAAAGTTTTTCCTTGCTTATACTAATATGCCCGGGGCGGGAGTCGAACCCGCATCCCTTTCGAGACACGATTTTAAGTCGTGCGCGTATACCAATTCCGCCACCCGGGCAATGTAATTTTTTAAATACTTTGATCAAAATCTTCAGCTTCCAGCTCCCAACTTCTAGTCTCCAGTTTTCTAGAGTGAGGCGTAGGCGGGAATCGAACCCGCGCGTGGCGGTTTTGCAGACCGCAGTGTTTCCACTTCACCACTACGCCATATAATATATCAATTTTGGGTCCAGCATAACAGGATCCTCGTAAATGCGATGCTCGATAAATCTCGCAAGCATTTTCGGGACAGACCGAAGCGTTACCACTTCGCCATCGTGCCGTATATGTAAATACTAATGTTCATTATCAATACCGCGGTACGAATAACCTCATTAAAAATTATGGTTCGACCCACTCGACTTCGCTCAGGGTAAAAAGCTCACTATCCTGAGGGACTCGAAGGAGATATTAAGAATTAGAAATTCTATCTATATTCTGCCTGTTTTTTTCGCCTAAATCAATGTCAAAATCAAAAAAAGGTATTCTTCCTATGCGAGAATTAACGCGCGCGTACTCTTGAAAATCGGACCGCTTTCGTTTAAGAAATTTTTCAACGGTGTGAGCTTTGTCTTCTGGAAGGACGGTAAAAAGAATATCAGCGTTTTTTCCGTTGTTTGTAATACGCACGTCTGTAATGGTTATCAAAGACGCCCCGCTTGATTCCTGTTGCACATATTTCGCCGCCAGTTCCTTGATGGCGTGTCTAATTTTTTCATCTCTTCTTTCCATTTTATCGATGCAAATATACTAATGATACTACCCGACGCTTCGGTCGGGGCTCCGACCGAAGCGTCGGGGATGGATACGAATAGTTAACTACATGGTTCAGTGGTTATCCTACCTTGAATTACAAAACTCGTCGAAGGCAGGGCTTTTGCGGAACATTGCGCAAGCCGACGGGCTGAGCATAGGGATTTTTTAGCAAAAAAATACCCGTGTTCCGCAAAAGCCCTGCCGAGAAAAGAGTTTCGTAATTCATAGTATCCTAGGACTTAATCAGTTGGATGCAGTTCGAGGCGCGAGCGAGGATTGCGACCAAAATGTATGCTTATACATTGCGGGAGCAAACGGAGCTTGCAGAGAAGAAATGCGCCGACTGCGTAAGTCCTATACCCTTTATTTGGCAACTGTTTTAAATCCTTCAATACGATCGCCGGGAACAATCTCAATGGGACACTGGATCAAAGCTCCAAATTCGGTATCTTTTTTCGCCTCGGTTGCTTTGATCTTTTGCTGTTGAAGCTCTTTAATTTTCCCTTTACCGATTTCTGCGTCCCTTCTTTTGATTTTAACGTCTTCTCCCAGAAAAACTGATCCTTCTTCTACTCGCCCTCCGATTATCTGTTTATCCCTATTCCTACTGAAAACCTTAAGGACTTTAGCCGAGCTGCGTGTTTCCTCAACGTCTATTTTCGGTTTGCGTTCCTCAACGGTGGCTTTCAGCCATTCTACGAGCTTGTAAATAATTTCAAAAGACATTATCTCCACGTTGATTCTCTCAGCGTAACGGGTAGCTTGCGGATCGATTCTGGTATTGAATCCAATAACCAGAACCTCATTCATTCCTTCGGCTTTCTTCACATCGTTTAGCGAAAATTCTCCGACATCAGCATGCGTTATATTTAGCGATACTCTATCATCAGCGATTTTATTAATTTCATTTACAATAGCTTCGAGCGAACCGAATGTATCGGCCTTAATCACCAAGTTCAGAACTTTTTTTTCCTTGTGATCTTTTTCCGTTGTTTCGCTGTGTTTCGTATGGTCGATCCGACGAGCGATCTGACTTAACGCCGTTTTCTTATCGTCATGAACTTCAAAAGGCATGCCGGCGTCCGGCAGTTCGCTCCAGCCATATATTCTTACGGGAGAGGAAAAAGTCGCTTGGTTGATCTTTTTGCCGTCAAAACTTTTTAAGTTTCTGATAACGGCGTATGATTTTCCCGCCACAACCACTTGTCCGGTCTTGATCGTGCCGTTTTTGATTATTACCATTGCCGTTATTCCTTCTCTTTTATCAAGGTGGCTTTCCACTACCACACCTTCCGGCTTTGCGTCTGTATCCGCCTTGATATCCGCGATATCAGATGCCAAAAGCAGTAAATCAAGCAGGTCCGAAATACCCTCGCCTGTTTTAGCTGATATCGCTGTCCAAGGGACATCCCCTCCGTATCCTTCCACGTATATCTCATGTTCCGCCAGGCTTTGCTTGGTTCTTTCAATGTCCGCCTTCGGTGAATCAATTTTCGTTATGGCGATGATGTATGGTATGTTCGCCTCCTTTATGCAATTTGCCGCTTCAACCGTCTGCGGCTTGACTCCTTCCTCGCCCGATACCACAAGTACGGCTATGTCTGCCGCTCTCGCTCCTCGGCTTCTTATCGCGGTAAAAGCTTCGTGTCCAGGCGTATCCAAGAAAGTGATTCTGTTTTCGGTGCCGTCCTTTGACTTGTGTACCGCTTCATAAGACCCGATGTGTTGCGTGATCCCCCCTATTTCCTTTGATGCGACGTTGGAGCTGCGGATATAATCAAGAAGCGTTGACTTGCCGTGGTCAATATGCCCCATGATGGCTATGACGGGGGGCCTTTTTATTGTCGTGCCTGTGTTTTTTGTTGTTGTTGAGAATTTGTCTGCCATGTGTTTTTATGTAGATACCGCTTAACGAAAAGCGCACACGAATGGGGAATACCCCATCGCCTCGGAAACCTCGGCACTTCCCCTCTAAAGAGGGGAAGAGGGATGCCCTGCGGTGCCGCTCTTAAAATTTACTGTTAGTTAGACATTAACATACCGATAACTTAATGCAATTTCGCATTAGATTCACTAGTACCGTTACAAATTAAAATGTACTATAGCATGTTGTGAATTTATGGCTTGCAGATTGATGAAAATCCATGGTGTATGTAGAGGAAATTAACTTGTAACGGTGCTAGTCTGAAATTAGAAAAAAATGCCTGCGCTCATAGCCGGATTTTAAGTGCTTTGCATTACGAAGCATTACGAAACTCGATCGAAAAAGAGTTCTGTAATACACTTTGTGATGCGAACGCCGAAACTATAAATTTTCTTTGGCCCTCAAAAGAACTTCCGACTCTTCCGGAGAAAGCTCTTGTTTGCATTGGAAATTCTCAATCGGCCTTGTAAAGATACTAACCCTGTCGCGAGCCGCAAGAGCGGATATTATTACACCGCCGCCATTTTCACTCAAATAAGCAGTCGCGAAGCTTTGGTTGCCTCCGGATCCTGTTCCTTTAAAGGCGTCAAATTTTACCGTAGCTGTGCTTTGGATAGAACGGCTAAGCCGTTTTTCCACTTGACGGAGATAGTTTTCCATATCTTTTCTGAATTTTTTATTTTCGTCGGCGTCCTTGTAGATAGACAATATGGACGATTCAAGGTCCGCCGCGCTTTTACCACGCAAGACTCGGCGCATCTTGATTTCCATTCTGACAGCCCATGCCAACAATATGATCACAAATGTTGTAAGTGTGATGATTGTATAGATTAAATATTCTGTAGGTAAGTTCATTGGAGAGTGAAAATATGTTTATGTTAATTATATGATATTTTTTAAAAAAGCGACATTGCGCGTATTATCAAACATGGATAGTTTTTAATATGCTGAACTTGTGAGTTGTGAATTCATGAATGAGATGTTGATATGGTTGAACAATAGTGGTATTTTTCAACCATGAGCGCAATAAGACACAAGCAGATCTATATGGACAATGCGGCCATTACTCCTGTTGATAAGGAGGTCGCAAAAGAGGTGAGGAAGTATGAAGGCGCGGAGTATGGCAATCCTTCGTCCATACATTCGTACGGCGTAAGGGCCAAGAAAGTTTTGTTTGAATCGCGCCGGACGGCAGCGGATTTTTTCCACGCGCGAGCTAGTGATATCTTTTTCACTTCGGGAGGCACTGAGTCAAACAACCTTGCAATAATTGGTCATTTTAATCATCTTCTGGAGAAGGGGATATCGCCCAAGCGGTTGCGTATGATAACCTCTAAAATAGAACACGCGTCAGTGTTGGAATGCGCGAAATATTTGGAGAAGAAGGGTGTTGCCGTGGATCATATCGGAGTCAATGAAGAGGGTATAGTAAATTTGGATGAACTGGAGAGCAAGCTTAACGAGGGTCCGGAGGAAAGGATTGTTTTCCTAATTTCCATAATGTATGTCAACAATGAGTTAGGAACCATACAACCGATCAGAGAAATCGGCTCCGCGATCAGGCGATACAATAAGAGGTTGGCTGGCGATTTCCACGCGGTTTTTCATATCGACGCGTCGCAAGCTCCGCTTTTTATTGATGTGGATGTTCGGTCTCTTGGCGCGGATATTGTCACAGTTGATGGCCAAAAAATATACGGTCCAAGAGGAGCCGGCTTATTGTGGAAAAGAAATGGAATAAATTTACTGCCAATATTGTATGGTGGGGGACAGGAAATGGGGTTGAGGTCCGGTACGGAAAATTTGGGATCGGTCGCCGGTATGGCGAAAGCTCTGGAGATTGCCGGCAGGCGAAGGGAGAGGGACACGGCACGACTTAGAAATATTAGAGATAATTTTATTGGCGGGCTGAAGCGGATCTTGCCGAGGGCGGAGTTGAACGGTTCCCAGGAAAAAGGCGTGCCTTATATTGTTAATGTTTCCATACCCGGCGCAGACAATGAATATTTCGTCTTGCGGTTGGACGCTAAAGGCATCGCATGCTCAACCAAAAGCTCGTGCATGCAAGGAGAAGAAGAGTCATATGTAGTCAAGGCGCTGGGGAAGGGAGGCGATGCCGCCAAAAGCTCGGTCAGGTTTTCCTTTGGCAGAGATATAACGACGCGGCAAGTCGAGTACGTATTGAAAGTTATAAAGACGGTCATCTAAATTTTTTTAAGTCGCATTCTCTATCAACATCATACCTATCGTGAATTAAGAAACTCGTCGAAGCAAGAGCTTTTACGGAACGGAACATTGCGCGAGCCGACGGGCGATCCCCGTTCCCTCTCTCCCTTCCTTGCTCCGCCGAAGCTCGCTTCGAGCGTAGGAGTTACGAGGGATGGGGTGTCTTCTTTATCTTCCCCCATTCGTATCCATCCCCGACGCTTCGGTCGGGGCTCCGACCGAAGCGTCGGAGTTGTATATTCGTATTTATTCGTATATTTGTATTATATTGTGGTTTAAGTTCGTTCACTTCTTTCCTGTATTTGATATAATTAGACATAACTGTAATAAGATCGTTTCTGGCGCTAAAGCGTAGATGATACTCCGCGAAGAGAGAAATTTTCAGACATTGACTAAAGATAAATTTTTGTTTATAATATTGCTAAGTTAGCAGTGGTTTATCAGCAACTATGAATATTTATTGAGGCGCGTACGCGATTCACATTAAATTAACTAAAATTAAGGAAGATGTTAAGGAAGATAGATTCATCGGAGATTTGGATTACACCGAACACGGAGAGTTTTAGCGGCTTAATCATACTAAATTACGAATTCATACATACATATGCCCCCATTCAACCATTTCACAACTAAAGCCAAAGAAGCCATAAGAAAAGCGCATGAGCTCGCTATTGAACGCGGGCAAAATCATGTGAATCCTTTGCATTTGCTGGCGGCGCTAATCCTGCAGGAAGAAAGCATGGTGGCGTCCATCTTGGATAAGTTAGATGTTGATAATATTCTTTTGACTGACTCGCTTTTGGAAGCTATTGAAGGACCGGAGGCGGGAAACGTCTTGTCGCCGTCCTATCAGCTCTACCTTACTCCTGAATTGGCGCAAGCCATAGAAGGTTCAAGCAAAATTGCCGGTCAACTGAAAGATGAGTTTGTGTCCACGGAGCATCTTTTCATATCGTTGTTTGATGTTCCCGGCGCGGCGCGAGAGATTCTGATCAAATTTAAGATTGACAAAAATCAAGTTATTAAAGTTTTGGAGGAGTTGAAATCCGGCAAAAACTTGGACTTGAATCAGCCCAGAAAATACAAATTTATAAATAAATTTACACGCAGTTTGACCAAGCTGGCGTCTGAAAACAAGCTTGATCCCGTTATAGGCAGAGACAATGAAATATCGCGAATCATCCAGATACTTTCACGCCGCACAAAAAACAACCCTATTTTGATAGGCGAGGCGGGAGTCGGCAAGACGGCTATAGCCGAAGGATTGGCCAGTCGCATGGCCAATGGCGATGTGCCTGAATCTTTGCGCAATAAAGAGCTTGTGTCGTTGGACTTGGGACTTCTCATTGCCGGCACAAAATACAGGGGAGAATTTGAAGAGCGTTTGAAAAATATTATGAAGGAAGTGGAGAGATCCGAAGGCAGGATTATATTGTTCATTGATGAGATCCACACTATTGTGGGCGCGGGCGCGGCTGAAGGATCAATGGACGCGTCCAATATGTTGAAACCGGCTCTGGCGAAAGGCGACCTTAGGGCTATAGGGGCGACGACATTGAGAGAATATCAGAAACATATAGAAAAAGATCCGGCGCTGACCAGGCGTTTCCAGCCGGTATATGTGAGCGAGCCGGGCACGGAGGACGCTATCGCGATAATGCGCGGGCTGAAAGAGAAATACGAATTGTTCCACGGCGTGAAAATTTCTGACGACGCCATCTTGGCGGCCGTGAATCTGAGCGCGCGTTATATTACCGACAGGTTTCTTCCTGACAAAGCGGTGGATCTTATAGACGAGGCGGCTTCTCAGCTGAAGATTTCGTTGGAGAACATGCCTCCCGTGTTGGAAGACACCAGAAGGAAAGTTATGCGCCTTGAGATAGAGAAAGAAGCGTTAAAGAAGGAAACTGAATCGCCGAAAGCTACAAAAGAGCGTGTCAAAAAAATAGAGAAAGAAATTGCCGATTTGAAGGAAAAGACTTCAGAGCTGGAATTGAAATGGAAAAATGAAAAAGAAATTCTCCAAGGGTTGAAACAAATTAAAAAAGACTTGGAATCTGCGCGTTTGGAAGCTGAGGGCGCTGAGGCGAGAGCGGACTTGTCTAAAGCCGCCGAGATAAGGTACGGTAAAATTCCGGCGCTGGAAAAAGATTTGGAAACCAAAAACAAGCGGCTGAAACGTTTGCAGAGTTCGCGGAGAATATTGAAAGAGGAGATTGTGGAGAGCGATATCGCTGAAGTTGTTTCGCGCTGGACGGGAATACCCGTGGCTAAAATGCTGGAGGAGGAAGCCAGAAAGCTGAACAGGATGGAAGACGAGCTCAAGAGACGCATAGTGGGACAAGACGAAGCTGTGAGAAAAATTGCTGATACCGTCAAGCGTTCGCGCGCGGGCATAGCTGATCCGAACAGGCCGATAGGTTCGTTCATATTCCTCGGTCCTACCGGAGTGGGAAAAACCGAGCTTACGAAAGCTCTTGCGGAATTCATGTTTGACGATGAGAAAGCTCTTATCAGGGTGGATATGTCCGAGTTTATGGAAAAACATTCAGTATCTAAGATTATTGGAGCGCCTCCCGGCTATGTGGGGCATGATGAAGGATCTACTTTCACGGAAAATATAAGACACAGGCCATATTCCGTGGTTCTTCTAGACGAGATAGAAAAAGCTCACCCAGAGGTTTTTAACGTTCTTCTTCAGATACTTGATAATGGCCGGCTGACAGACGCGAAAGGCAGAGCGGTAAATTTCAAAAATACGGTCATAATTATGACTTCAAACGTAGGCGCCCAGCTCATAGACAAGATGCAGAAAATCGGGTTCAGAGGCGGGGGAGACACGGAAGCTTACAGCGACGTCAAGGAAAAAGTGCTGGCAAACCTGAAGGATCACTTCCGGCCGGAGTTTTTGAACCGTCTGGATGACATTATCGTGTTTGATATATTGTCGCCGAGCGCGATAGAAGAAATTGTTAAGATTCAGATTGATATAGTCAAAGAACGTTTGAGGCACAAAGAGATAAACCTTGAGATAAAAGAGGATGTTATTGCTTATCTGGCAAAAGAAGGATACAATCCTCAATACGGAGCGCGGCCATTGAAACGGCTGATACAGAATAAAATGCTAACACCGGTCGCCTCTCTTATGATTTCAAAAGGCGGAATGAAAAACGCCACTATAATCGTTACCATGAAGGATGGAGAGTTTGTGTTTGACGTGAAGAAGGGCGGCAGAGGATTTGTGGTTTCAAGATCAGGGATTGTGCCAAACATGCCTTCCGTGTCCAAGCGCTAATAATAAATAAAAAAAAGAATCGCGCGGTCGACCGCGCGATTTTTTGTTTGTGTTTTGTCTTTTTTATGTTATTTTAATATACGTCAACGCGTCGGTGGCGGAGTGGTCAATCGCAACAGACTGTAAATCTGTCGCCCTATGGGCTACGTAGGTTCAAATCCTACCCGACGCATAGAGTCTTCGAAATGCGCCGGGGCGCAACCTTTTGTTCTTACAAAAGGGAGCAAGGATTTGAAGCCCGATTGAGATTTTTTGGAGCAAAGCGAACAAAAAATCCAATTGGGGTACTGAACATGTAATGTTCAAATCCTACCCGACGCATAGAGTCTTCGAAATGCGCCGGGGCGCAACCTTTTGTTCTTACAATTTCTTTATTCTACGATTTTCCTTCTTATCTCGTGCGGTATATGAGCAAGGAACTCGTGGTCAATTGTGCCTGAGTGTATGGAAATATTTTCAACGGAATTCTCATCATCGGGATTTCTGCTGATAACTGTGACTTCGTCGCCGAAGGCGACATTCGGCACGTTGGTAACGTCAATGATGGTAAGATTCATGCTAATATTGCCCACTATTGGGCAGAATTTGCCTCGAACTTTAACGAATCCTCGGTTGGACAATCGCCTGTCCAGTCCCTCGCTGTACCCGAGCGGCAAGATTGCCAGAAGGGACGGATTTTTGACTTCAAACGTGCCGTTGTATCCAATTTTATCTCCTCTCTCATGTTTTTTTAAGCCGCTGATTATTGTTTTCATCTCAAGCACTGGTCGGAGGTCTAGATCTTTATCGCGCTTCGTGTTTTGTTTTATTCCATATAGCCCGAGGCCCACTCTCGCCAAGTTGGCTTCAGTGTAATCAGAATAAAAGTATCCAGCGCTGTTGGATAGAGAAAAATATTTTAACGTGGGAAACAAATTCTTTGATTTGTTAGCTACGCCATTCCACTTTATTATCTGTTCTTTTGTATAAATTTGATTCATATTATCCGCGTCCGCGAGGTGAGACATTATTCCCTCCAGAATAATGTTCGGATTGCTTTTTATCATTGAGTCGGCGGCGTTTAGATCGTCCATTTTTATTCCTTGCCGTCCCATACCCGTATCTATTTTGAGGTGAAAGCGAGCTGGTTTGGTAAGTGACCTCGCCAGTTCCTTGAGCTGATCAAAGCTGGTTATTGCAAAGGAGATATTTTTTAGTTTGTTGTGTCTGATATTTTCAATTCTAGTGTAGCCGATAATGAGTATCGGCGTTCTTATTCCTTCGTTGCGAAGGATGAGTGCTTCATGGTACGAGTCAATAACGAAAAAAGGCAAATTTTCTTCGTCAAGAATTTTGGCGATAGGTATCAATCCGTGTCCGTAAGCGCGGCTTTTCAAAGTAGGCGCGATCTTTGCGTTTTTGAATTGGTTCTGGAATACACGAAGGTTATGAATGATGTTTTGTCTTGAAAGGGAGATTTCCAAAAGCGGGGTATATTTGGACCGCATACTCCTTACCAGTCTTAAAATTGCTCTGATCATTCTGATAATCATAGCAACAATAAGGTTCGTTGCAACGCAACAATTTCCTTCTCGTCAGCCGCCTTGTTATTTTTGCAATTATAAGCTATATTGAATCATCGGTAAGCGGGAGTTATCGCAAATTTACTACTGAAAATATAATAAAATAACAATGTCACAAGATAGATTAATAAAACTGTCGTGTAAGGATTGCAAGAATGTCAATTATTGGACGAGTAAGAATAAAAAACTGGTTACGAAGAAAATTGAGCTTAGTAAATATTGCAAACTTTGCAGAAAAAGAACAGACCATAAAGAAGGGAAGAAATAATCCGTTTGAGATCGGTACTTTTGAACAAGAGCGCCTAGTGCGCTATTATTGTATTAACAAGGGCGATTAGGTAAGTGGCATACCAGCGGTCTCCAAAACCGCTGTCGGAGGTTCGATTCCTCCATCGCCCGCAATGAGTCTTACGAATGTCAACGCTAAGCGTTGACATTCTTGGGGTATTAATGGGAAAGGAATTTTTGGATTTCGCCGCAAATCTGCGTAAGTTCGTTCGGATGAAACCATTTGATTTTTTTGTCGCGCTTGAACCATGTTCTCTGCCTTTTAACATAATGCCATGTTTCTTTTTCTATTCCCCGCTTCATCTCATCGCGGCTTATCTTTTTGCGCAGAAAAAGTGAAATATTTTTATATTCAATTCCTAGAGTTTCCAGCCGTTTCCACGTAAGTCCGCTTGCGCGCAGGGACGAAACTTCGCCTATCATGCCTTTCTTCAATCTTTCATTAAGACGGGTAGATATCCTTCTCTTCAATTCTTCGTCGTCAATATCAATACCAATCTCCAAAATGGCGTATTTTGGCGGTATTGTTATTAAATCCGGCACGCTTCCCATGCTTCTCGCGATCTCTATGGCGCGGATGAGTCTGACTTTGTTGTATTTATCAATCGTTGACGATCTTTTCTTATCAGCTTTTTTTAGTATTTCGTACAATTCTGCCGGTGTCTTTCTTTCCAGCTGTTTTCTAAGCTTGATGTCCGGAGGAACAGGGGGATATACCATGTTATTGACGATGGACTGTATATAGTAACCGGTTCCCCCGGCTAAAATGGGAACCTTACCCTTGGAAAGAATTAGGGCAATAGACGCTTCACATAATTGTTTGAAACGATCCGGACCGAATTTTTCCTTCGGGTTCGCTACGTCCAAAAGATGATGAGCAATACCCCCCATTTCATTTTTTGTTATTTTTCCGGAACCAAGATCGAGCCCTTTATAAACTTGTCTCGAATCAGCCGAAATTACTTCACCTTTGTATTTCTTAGCAAGGGTGACAGCAAGCTCACTTTTACCTGTGGCAGTCGGGCCTAAGATAACCAAGATTTTTTGCATTGTGCCGGGAGAGAGAATCGAACTCTCATGGATTACTCCGCACGATTTTGAGTCGTGTGCGTCTACCAATTCCGCCATCCCGGCTTATTAATTTATTTAGAACACGCGGATGATTTCCCCCTTCTTCCACTTCCCCTCTTTAGAGGGGAAGTGCCTCGCCCCGAGGCGATGGGGTGTCTTCTCTTATAAAGCTAATAGCCAACAGCTAAAAACCATTCTGTTCCCAGCTAATAAAGATATTAACCCCAATAATTAATTTTGGCAAAAAAATACTGTGTTGTATAATAGACGCATAAATCACCATGTCGCAATTTTATAACAACTCCATTTTTTGGATTGAGACTCATAAGATCAAGCCCAACCCGCTTCAGCCGCGGCGCGAGTTTGATGAGGCGCGTTTGCGCGATCTTGCTGACTCCATAAGAATGTACGGAATCCTCCAGCCGCTCGTGGTCACAAGGAAGGAGGTTATTCTGGAGGATGGGGGTCTTATGGTGGAATATGAGCTGATCTCCGGCGAGCGGCGCTTGCGAGCTTCCAAAATCGCCGGTCTCAATCAAGTACCAGCTCTTATTCGCGCCGGAGAAGATGATGATAGGGTTAAATTGGAATTGGCAATTATAGAAAACTTGCAGAGGGAAGATTTGAATCCAGTGGAAAGAGCCAGAGCGTTTCAACGTTTAGCCGACGATTTTAAGTTCAAACATTCTCAAATCGCGGAGAAAGTCGGCAAGAGCCGTGAATATGTGACCAATACCTTGAGGATCCTGATGCTTCCTTCGGAAATTCTGGATGCTCTCTCGCAGGGCAAGATCACGGAAGGCCATACTCGCCCTTTGATGATGCTTCAAGACAGGCCGGAAGAGCAGAAAATTCTTTTTAGAGAAATATTGATAAAGAAAGTTACTGTAAGGGAAGCTGAATCAATTTCGAGAAGGATCGCTTACGATCGGGCCAGAAAGAAGGAAGGATCCAGCGATCCTGAAATACTTGATCTTGAAGAGAAGTTCGCCACATCGCTCGGTACCAGAGTGCAGATTGAACGCAGGAATGTTGGCGGTAAAGTGGTTATTGATTTTTTCACAACCGAAGATTTGCGCGGACTTCTCGCGCTTCTGAACAACAGTGTTAAAAGAGATCCGAATGAGCTTATTAAAAAACATATAGCGATTCATGACGGTTTGGCGGGTGGCGGTGAAGCAGGTCAAGGAGATACTCCGGCTGACAACTCCGGGCCGGTGTCCGCAAAAAGCAACCCAGAAGATTCAGAAGATCTTTACTCTATAAAAGATTTCAGTATTTAGATTTTAGATTAAAGATAGAATTTACTCGGCCATGTGAGCGGTTACGGGTTTTATTGTGTTTCTAGACTAAAAATTATAGTATAATGATAGACAGTCCTTAAAAAACACTTGCGTAAATGACAAGGAGACCGTTTTCTGCACCGAATGACAACTCTGTTGGAGACGAAGCGGCATTGATCAAGTGTTTTTCTTCCTCCCCGCGCCGGCTGTTTTCCGGTGCGGGGTTAAATTTACCCCAAGAATGTCAACGCTAAGAGTTGACATTCTTTCACTTCGCGATTTTGTCAGGTCTATGGTTGAGGCACGTTTTGTTACTGCATCTCTCGGGAATTGTTTTTGTGCCTTCCATCATAAGCGATCCGCAAAGGTCGCATATGTTTCCGGTCGGTTTAGCTTTTATGGCGTTCTTGCATTTCGGATAATTTGAACAGCTGTAAAAAATTCCGAATCGGCCTTTTCTTTCCGTCATGACGCCTTCCTTGCATATCGGGCAGGAGACGCCGGTGGAGTTTTGCCTTTCCAATTCAGCATCTTTTTTTATAAATTTGCATTTCGGATAGTTGTCGCATGAGATAAATTTGCCGAACCGTCCTTCACGTTCTACCAATTTTCCGCCGCATTCCGGACACGGCTCGCCGGTTACTTTCGGCCCGCTAAGTTCCTTTCCCTCAAATGTTCTGGCGCCTGTACATTCTGGAAATTTGGCACAGCTCAAAAATTTACCAGTTTTTCCTAGCTTGACTATCATGGGCCCCCCGCATAGCGGGCATTTGAACTCCTCAGGCGCGTCGCCCAGATTGGTTATCTTTTCCATTTTCTCCTTTGACTTCACCTCTTTCAGAAATGGTTTGTAGAAATCCGTTAAAGTCTTTACATATTCTCTTCGTCCCTCGGCTATTTCATCCAGCTCGTCTTCCATCTCAGCGGTAAAAGTGTCACTCACGTATTTGGTGAAATTATTTTCAAGAAAAGTGCTTACAACGTCACCGGTATCGGTCGGTTTTAATGATTTGTTGATTTTTTCCACATACCCTCGATCCTCTATGGTTTTTATAATTGACGCGTAAGTAGATGGGCGTCCGATGCCGCGTTTCTCCAATTCTTTGATTAATCCGGCCTCGGTATATCTCGGCGGCGGCTGGGTTTCCTTCTCATCAGTGCTCAGGGAAATGAGATCCAATCTGTCTCCGGCTGCCACTTTCGGCAGTTCCACGTCTTCGCCTCTCGCGTCCGGATCCGCGCTGAGCCACCCCGGAAAGAGCACTCTGCTTCCATTGGCGGCAAAGTCCGGTATGTTTTCAGTATTAACACCGGCGGAAATTTTAGTTCTTAAGGTTTTTGCAGACGCCATTTGCGACGCTACGGTTCTTTGCCAAATGAGACGATATAGCTTCTTCTGCTCTTCGTTGGCGCCCGCGGATTCTCGGCTTATCGTGGTAGGTCTTATCGCTTCATGAGCTTCTTGGGCATTTTTGCTTTTTTTAGCGTATACCCTTGGCGATAAAAATTCTTTGCCGTATTTATTGCTTATGGTCGCGTATATTTGTCCGAGAGCGTTCTGGCTTAAGTTGGTGCTGTCAGTTCTCATGTATGTAATAAGGCCTGCTTCGTATAGACGCTGAGCCAGAGACATGGTTCTGGCGGGAGCATATCCGAGCCGCGAACTCGCGGCCTGCTGCAGCGTGGATGTAATGAAGGGAGCGCGCGGATCGCGCTTTGCTTCCGACTCCTTCACTTCCTTTACCGTCCAAGGGTTACTGTTTCCGGCTTTCAAAATTTTGTCCACCTCACTCTTCTCTGTCGGTTCCTTTTCGCAAATAAAAGCGATATCCTCTCCTTTTTTTGTCTTAGTATTGGCCGTGATTATCCAGAATGTGTGCGAAATGAACGCTCTAATTTCTCTTTCTCTTTCCATGAGAATGCGAAGAGCGGGGGATTGGACGCGACCGGCGGAAAGTCCGTATCTCACTTTTTTCCAGATTAGGCCGGACAAATCATATCCCACCAGCCGGTCTAGAACCCTTCTTGCTTCCTGGGCTTTGCGCAAGTTTTCGTCTATGCTCCTGGGATTGGCCAAGGCCTCATGTATGGCTTCTTTGGTGATTTCGTGATAAGTAATGCGTTTTATCTTTGAATAAGGAACTTGTGACTTAGCATCGCCGTCTTTGTCGGTGATGATACTGGAAATATGCCACGCTATCGCTTCGCCCTCCCTGTCGGGGTCCGTCGCGAGCAATATTTCAGAAGCTTTACCCGCGGACATTTTTATTTCCGCCACTACTTTTTCCTTGCCCGGCGATATTTCGTAATGCGGTACAAATCCCGCTTCAATATCAATCGCTTTTTTATTGCTTTTCGGAAGATCGCGAATATGGCCGACTGACGCTTTGACGGTATATTCATCTCCCAAGTATTTTGAAATTGTTTTGGCTTTAGCGGGTGATTCCACTATAAGTAATTTTTTTGCCATGGGCTAAGTATTACACGGAGATCAAAAAATATGCAAATTACGACAATGCGCGAAACCGCCTCTTCTTCCTCCCCCCCCTTTTTAAAGGGGGAGTCCTCGTTCTTACGAGGGAGGGGGTTCCTCTCTACTGTTAATTTTAATCCTAAATCCTACAACTAACCTACAAAAAAAAGAGCTTGCATACGCAAGCCCTCGCGCCTTTCCTTAAATGGTTAAGGAATGGCAGGGGAACAAAGACCAAAAAGTCTTCGTTAAATGATCTCTACCACGAAACGCCAGTCGTCGGTGGAGGGGCCGTTAACCGATATGAAGTTCGAGTACCAGGAATTACCTTGGCCTCTAAGGTACGGGAAGCGGATGTTCTGACCGTTCACCCACTCTGAACCGGTAAAGCCGATAGGTCCTTTGTTGTCGGGGCGAGCGTACTTTTTCTTGAACGCTTCGCGCCATTGCCCAAGAGCTGGCGCGCCGTGTAGAGCAACAAGTGCCATAGTTAACGCGTCAAAGGTCGGCTGCCAGCCGACGCTGACCATTTTAAAACGGCCGATCTGCATACCTCTTACTTTTGGTCCTTTGAATTTCCACTTATCAGCGTCAATGTACATATCGTTCCGCAGCATTTTGATGGGGTCGGTGGCATCTCCATCAAGCGTCAGCTCAAAGATTTCACCGTCCTCAGGGACGGGAAGGTAATCATATGCCGGCGGTTCCGTGTTTGGCCTCGGCGTTTGTTTTTTTGCTCCGGCTTCGGCGGCGCGTTTCCCAAGTTCAACGAACCATTCCGGTCGGAGACATTCAATGTCCTTTCGGTGACCTCCGGCGTGGCCGATTCCTAAGTAGATGAGTGCTTCATAGTCTGTGGTTTGCATGGAAAGCCCCTCCTTTCTCGGGGCTGTTTTTTGGTTGAATTTTGACTTACATCTGAAAAAACGTTAACACGCCAATACTTGTTCTGTCAAACTTTTATTCACTTCACTTTAGAGAATCTAAATATCAAGGTTAAACCTTGATGGCGCGCATCGTTTTACTTAAGTCGTATTTCTCCCATCGTTTCCGTAATGATGCCTTTGATTTCCAAAACTGAAAGAAGTGTATTTGCTTTTCCTGTACTCATGCCGAGCGCGGTTATGAGCTCGTCTCTCGGCAAGGGGCTTTTCAATAATTCAATGATCCGCTTCTCGTCCGCGGAACAATCATCGTAACCAAAATTCATGCTGTGCTGGGATTTCGGAGCAAGCCCAAGCTGTTCAATAATGTCTTCCGAACGTGTTACGGGAGTGGCGCCGAGGCGGATGAGCATATGCGGACCCGCCGACGTGGATGAGAAGATGGAACCGGGCACGGTCAGGACATCTCTGTTGTATTCAGTGGCGAATTTCGATGTGATGAGCGTGCCGGATTTTTCCTCCGCTTCCACGACAAGGACAGCGTGGGACATGGCCGCCATCAGTCGGTTGCGCTGTGGAAAGCTGTACGGAGTCGCGATAAATGTTTCTTCAAATTCGGAAATTAACGCTCCTCCGTTATCCAGAATTTCTCGCGCCAGTCCGAGGTGGGATCGCGGGTATAGCGCTTTGTCGCCAAGCCCGGATCCAGGAAACGCCAAAGTCAGGAGCCCCGTGTCCAGCGCGGATCTGTGCGCTATGGCGTCCATGCCGAGAGCAAGACCGGAGACGATGACTATGGGGTAGGATCGTAGACCACATATCAATTTCTCGCACGCGTCTTTCCCATAATTAGTATATTTGCGCGACCCGACGACTGTGAGAAATTTGAAATTCTCATCCGGTATTGATCCTTTGACGTATAATCTGCGGGGAGGATCGGGGATCTGGGATAAGAGGTCGGGAAAATTTTCGCGTTCCAGTGTAAAAGTGGGATATTCCATTAGCATAATCTTAGCAGTTTTGATATTATGGTAAATACGCTTGACGAATAGCGCATACAATAAAGCACGAAATTCTGGTTCGACCCCTCCGACTTCGCTCAGGGTAAAAGGCTCACCATCCTGAAGAATTTGAAGGAGAAATTCGAAAAAATTGTAAATTCAAAAAAGAAAAAAAAGAAAGAAGAGGATAACACTTAGAATAAAACAAAGTTATGTTGGACATTAAATTCATACGAGAAAACAAGGAGATAATAAAAGAGGGCGCGCGAAAAAAACAAATAATTGTGGATATTGACGCGCTTATTAAACTTGATGACACGAGGCGCGAGCTTAATATGGCCATAGACCAGAAACGGTCGGAGCAAAACACGTTTAATGATCATATTACCAAAGTTACGGATGAGTCGGAAAGAAAGATGCTTATAGAGAAAATGAAATACTTGAAGGACGCTCTGCAAAAAGACGAGGAAAAAATGAAAGCAGTGATGTTAAAATGGAAAGCCATGATGCTTGAAGTTCCGAATATTCCTGATATGTCTGTGCCTGAGGGGGTGGATGAAAGTTCCAACGAGACGGCGCTAGAGTGGGGGAATAAGCCGGAATTTTCCTTTAAGCCCAAAGACCATGTTGATCTTATGGTCAATCTGAAAATGGTGGATTTTGAGCGCGGCGCGAAAGCGCACGGATTCAGGGGTTATTATCTTTCGGGAGACGGAGCAGAATTGAGCTGGGCGTTGTGGAATTACGGCAGGGACTTTTTCGGCAAAAAAAATTTTACGCCTTTTATTCCGCCGGTTATAGTAAGGAAAGAATTTTTTTACGGCACGGGACATCTTCCGAGAGAATCCGAGGATTTGTATAAGACAGGGGACGACGATTATTTGTCCGGCACGGCCGAAGTGCCCATGATGGCGTACCACAGTGGCGAAGTTTTGAATGAGAATGATTTACCTCGGCGTTATCTTGCTTTTTCGCCATGCTTCAGGAGGGAAGCGGGAAGTTATGGCAAAGATACGAAAGGCCTGCTCAGGGTGCATGAATTTTTCAAGTTGGAACAGCTCATCATTTCAAAGGCAGACCACGCCGATTCTGTTGAGTTGCACGAAGAGATAAATAGAAATTACGAGGAGTTTATTGAATCGCTCGGTTTGCCGTACAGGCGTCTTGTCATATGTGGGGGCGATTTGGGCGCGAGCAAGGTCAAACAATACGATACCGAAGCGTGGTTTCCGGCCCAGGGAGTTTACAGAGAATTGTCCAGCGCTTCTTATTATCACGATTTTCAGACCAGACGGTTCAATATTCGCTATGATAGTGGAGGGAAGAAACGCTATGCGTACTCGCTCAATTCCACCGCCGTCGCCACGCCTCGCATTATCGGCGCCATAGTGGAAAACTTCCAGACAGAAGACGGTTCAGTGAATATTCCGGAAGCTCTTCGTAAATACATGGGCGGCAGAGAAATCATAGTGGATACCGCTTAACGAAAAGCGCACACAAAAAAAGCGCGAAATTCTGGTTCGACCCCTTCGACTTCGCTCAGGGTAAAAGGCTCACCATCCTGAGGAACTCGAAGGAGAAATCCTGGTTCGACAAGCTCACCATCCTGAAGAATTTGAAGGAGAAATTCGAAAAAATTGTAAATTCAAAAAAGAAAAAAAAGAAAGAAGAGAAGAACACGTAGAGACGCTTGATGAAAAGCGCAAACGACAAATGGGGTGAGTTTTTTTATATCCTCCAAATCTTCCAAAAGACAATTAATGTTTAAAAAATCTAATTTAAGATCAAAAAAATTCGCAAGGAGGCGAAAAAGAATACTCCTTCTGAGGATGGGTTCATTACTTATTGTGTTTGCGTCCGCTGTGTGGCTTGTTTCATATTTATCTTCTTTGGACAAAGTGACCATATCTCGCATCGGTGTGGAAGGAAACCTGGCGCTTGATAAAAGCGAGATATCAGAAGATGCTTATTCCGAGCTTGAGGGCAGATATTTGGGAATTCTTTCTAAAAAAAATGTCTTGATTTTTCCCAAGGAAAATATTGAAAAGAAACTTAAAGAAAAATGGAAAAGAATAGATGAGGTGAAGATTGAACGATCTTCTTTGACGTCCATAGCTGTTAAAATAACGGAAAAAAAACCGGAATACTTGTGGTGCGGGGGGGAAGAAAATGCTCCGTCCGGAGGGAGGGAGTGTTTTTTTATGGATCGCGATGGATATATTTTTTCCAAAGCGCCGCAATTCAGCGACTCGGTGTTTTTTAAGCTTTTCAGCAACATAAATAAAGAATCCCCCATCGGAGAATATTTTGCGGACAATACGGATTTTACGAACATAAGCGCGCTGATTTCGCTTATGGTTCGAGACGGTATTGGCGCGACGAAGCTTGTCAGAAAGGATAACGGCGAATATGAGCTTTATCTCGGCGATGGCTCCAGAGTCTTTTTGAATATTGATTCCGATTACAAAGACGCATATGAAAACCTAAGGGTTTTTCTAGAAAGTGATATCTACCTTGCTATTGATAAGGCATCTTCACCCATAGATTACATTGATCTACGGTACGGCAATAAAGTGTTTTACAAATGAAAACGGGTCCGTCTCGTTTCCTCGACAAAATACCCTTCTTTCCACGCCATTTTTTACTCTTGAGTTTGACTTATTGCGGAAGGTCTCGTTGAAAGCGAAATAAAGCACTCTGATGAGCTTCACTTTTGCTACGGTCTCTAATACAATACAACCTGCCGACTATGAATAATAAAAAAAGTTCAGGTATCTTATATTATATTTTTTGGATTTTTGTTCCGGTACTTGCCGGAATATTCTTGGTCTGGGGTGGGGTATTCGGAATCAATAACTTTTCCCTGGAATTATTTAAAGATGGACAAACTTATGTATTTTCGGCGTCAGAGAATGTTTTGGCAATGCGCGAATTGACGGAAGGAGGAGGAAGTGAAAAAACCTATGAATTGGCTTTAGCCGGAGCGGCGCTTGCCTCCAAAGATGAAGAAATAATAGAAGAAGAAAAAAAGGAAGAACAGAGAGCTGAAGACATTGAGGTATCCGCGCTATCTTTCCTCGTTGGCGACCTTGATACCGGAGAAGTGATTTTGGAAAAGAACGCCGGCCTTATATTGCCAATAGCTTCTATCACTAAACTGATCACGGCTTTAGTGTCTTTGAATACGCTTGATCAAAATACTGCTATCACCATTTCTGAAACTGCCATCAAAACTTTCGGCACGACGGGGGGATTGAAAGTCGGGGAAAGGATGACATTGGGCACACTTATGTATCCTTTGCTTCTGGTTTCCAGCAATGACGCCGCGGAAGCTATAGCGCGAAGCGATGATAGAGGGGGGTTTTTAGAGATGATGAACAGCGCGGTTTTGGCTATGGGCGCTTACAACACGAAATTCAATGACGCTTCCGGACTCTCTCCGAAGAATATTTCTACCGCGAATGATCTGTTTAAAATAGCACGCTATATATATGGTGAGAAAAGGGAAATTTTTGATATGACGCTGAAACAGTCCTACAGCGCGCATGGACATAAATGGGTTAACCCGACCTATTTTTTGAAAACTAAATCTTATATTGGAGGAAAGAACGGTTTTACGGATGAAGCGGAAAAAACCGGAGTTTCTCTTTTTCGTATGTCTATAAACGGCGGAGATGAAAGAAATATTGCCGTTATAATATTAAAAAGCAAGGATCGTAATAAAGATGCGTCGGCGATAATAAAGTATCTTGATAAAAAAAAGCGAGAGAAATAATGGTTCCCGGGAGAGATCTTAGAGCCCATCCACCATCTAACCGCCAGATATGAGCAAGACATGGCTTGCCTGCCATTAGATCGTGGATGGGCTCTTAGAAGAAGTTGTTAGATTAAAGATTTAAGTTAGAAATCCATCTGTCATTCCCGCGTAAGCGGGAATCCAGAGTATGCAGATAAAACCTTGGATTCCCGCTTTCGCGGGAATGACCCGTCTAAACCCAAGTTATCTTACATTAATTCTGATTCTGGCCGTGTTGTTTGATTCATTCATTTCCTTAACTTTATTGTCTGGGTCCACTTTTATTTCAAAATCAAGATTTCTCCCGCTTCTGAATTCATCAAAGCTCAAAATATATTCCACCCGATCTTTCGGCAAGAGAGAAACCTGCCTGCCGGAACTGAACTGTCTTCGTCTTTTAGTGGGCAGATCGGATTCAAATTCCCAAGAGCCCGATCTTTTGGTGCCTGCGTTTACGACGATGAATCGAACCGCGGCAGTGTCATCATCGTCTATATTGTCCCGCCGTGTAAAGGATTTCGTTCGCTTGTTGTAAGTACCAGTCTCCAGTGCGACAATAGCCAGATCCGCTTGGCCATTCTCGTCTTCCGCGGGAGGTATAAGTGTGGGAATAACCCGTGATCTTTCCACGGGGGGTTGGTAGATGGGCTTTCTTGGTGTCTTAGGAGATGGTGAAGGAGAAGTAGCCTCGGAAGGTTTCGGGGTGGATGTCAAAGAAGGCGTGGCGACCGGCGAAGGTGACTCTTCTCTCGCGCTTGGGCTTTGGGAAAGGGAGCTGTTGACCACTGTCACAAGTATGTCGTCCGAAGCCGCGACCATTCCTTTGCTCTCGTCAATAAAGCCGAGCACTATGGTCGCGTCAAGATATCTGTTTTCTCCAGACACGGCTGCAAGCGACAATGACCTCAAGTCTTTGTTGATTCTTAACGGCTTGCCGCATATTAATATTTCGCTCTTGCCCTTCTCTATTTTTTCCAAATGAAGTCCGTCTCTGCATTCATACGTGAGCGTGAAATATCCTTCATGTCTGAGCTTAGCTGTCCAATTGATATTGAATGTTTCGCCTGAGTCAACATTGTATTTGTCAGTGGTAAGGTTAAGGCGGGTTTCGGAGGGCAGGATTTTGGAAACTGCGGATGAAATGCCGGAAGTGATTGACTTCATTCCGGACGTGGAATACTTCACAATTACAAGACTGATCAGGGCGAGTATTCCCGCGAGACCGATGACGGCGAGAGTTTTGATAGAGATGTCTTTGTATTTTTCTTTTTGGCCCAGTTTCTCCTCATTTTCTGAGTTCTCAGCATCCTTTTTTTCATTTTCGTTTGCCATGTTTTTATTAATGATTATTTAATTATTGTTACGAAACTCTTTTCTCGGCAGGGCTTTTGCGGAACACGGGTATTTTTTTGCAAAAAAATCCCTATGCTCGCCCGTCGGCTTGCGCAATGTTCCGCAAAAGCCCTGCCTTCGACGAGTTTCGTAATTCACGATTATTTAATTATTGTTACGTTACATTATAACGGAGATGGCTTTTGTCAACTGATTGAAGGTAACTGCTCACAAGACCGAGTGGTGTCATTCCCGCGAAGGCGGGAATCTAGGCCATATTTTGATCTGGATTCCCGTTTTCACGGGAATGACAGAAGAAAAGAAGGCTGTGGTGTGGCCATTACTCGGCCTTGTGAGGAGCTACGATTGAAGGGGTTGACAATATTGATGTGACGGTGGTATACCCAAACAGATCATGGTATGGTTTGCGTCCTGGATTACATGACAATCTTGCGGTAAATCGGTTCTAAGAGCCTGTTCATAATCTAATCGCAAATTAATGAATAAAAACAACGCTTACCCGCCACATTTTCCAAATTTCGGCTGCAAATCACTCATTCCTCCTCAACATAGCTCGCTATTCCTCGTCGGACTTCGTGATTTTCGCTCGAAATTTGGGAAATGTGCCTAGGTATTAGATTATGAACAGACTCTAGTCCCAACTACATACTATATAGCCATGAATGAAATTAAAGTTAAGTTAAATAGGTGGAGAGCCCTAATTTCACCCATAAGGGACAATTTTTTTCATTTTTCAATTCTGACGACTTTTATATTTTTTTTGACCTTTACTTTTCTTGGTCTTACTGGTTTTATGCCGGCTGGGATAGTCTCCATAGACAGCGATGTGTTGGCGGCTGAAACCAATAACACCGCTCTGAAAGAGGAAAATGTTGAGTTTCCGGTCGCGGAGTCAAAGCCGCAATTACAGGAGCAAGAAAAACCGACACGGATAATAATTAAAAAGATAGCAATTGACAGTTCCATATCAAACCCCGAAACGGGAGAAGTGTCGGTACTGGACGATGCTCTGAAAAACGGAGTGGTGAGACATCCTTCGTCGGCACTGGTGGGTGAAAACGGCAACATCTTGCTTCTTGGCCATTCTAGTCATCTTAAAGTGGTGCATAACGGCGCTTATCGGTCTTTTAATGATATAGAAAAACTTGTGAAGGGAGACGAGATTACCATATTTACTGATACGCGAGTTAATACTTACAGAGTTACAGACGTGTCGCTCGTGAAGAATAGTGAAGGTAGGGTGGACTTCATTGCGGAGAGGCCGATGCTAACTCTAGTCACGTGCGATAATTTCGGCGCCAAGGAAGATCGTTATGTGGTCAAGGCGGAGTTTATTAAAAGTGTAAAAATGGTTGAATGAGTCCTCTTTGGGGCACCACGCACTCTTTTGAGAAAGCGGGGAGACGCGGAAAATAATTAACATGAAAAAAATGAAAAAATACATCTTGCCGATATTCGCGGGCTATATAACGATCTCCTTTTTTATGATGAGTGCCGGAACGGCAAGTGCGGGTTTTTTTGACGATATTTTGGATTTTGTAAATCCGGTAAATCACATTGAGAACATAAAAGAAGGCAAGGATCCGCTGGGATTTCCCATTCCAATAATTAGCGGAGTAACACCGGCGGTTCCGGATTTTGAAGAGGCGATAGGTTTGCCTTTCCAGCCGATCGTCCGGACAGAAGACGCGGATGATATTGATTTTACGGAAGCCACTTTGAACGGCTATGTGAACCCAAAAGGGGCAATAGATACGGAGGCGTATTTTGAATATGGTAAAACTGAAGACGTAAGCGACAAGACTGACAAAATCAGAATTCCCGCTCCGGCCAACATTGAAGTAGAAATTGAAGATTTGGAAGAGGACACTACTTATTTTTTTAGAATAGTCGCGAAAAATAAACTTTTCACTGAAAAAGGCAAATTGAAGAGTTTCAAAACAAAAGGAAGCGAACCCGCCGAGCAGGCCTTGCCCGAAGCGCCGGAATGCCCTCTTTTCTCTCCCGCGCCTCAGGGCAGAATCGTGGTGGAGTTTGACACGACAAGAAAGCTTGTTTCTTCAAGTAATGAACCAAGGGCGGTTTCCGATCCCGAAGGAGTGACTATTCCTAAAGGCGATTATCAGGTTACGCTTTTCTCAACGGATTTCGCTTCGGACGGCACGGATGCTAGGAAAAATCAGACTCAGACGCGTGAACAATGGTTCGTCCGGTTGTCAAAAGGCGGTCAAAAAATAATTGATACCGGAATAACAAACGATCTTATGGACATGGTCGCAAGGCCGTCTTTGACCCATAGGGTAAACCAGAAGCTGACTGTTCCGAATGATGCGGATACGGCTGTGGCGAGGCACGCATTTTTTCCAGATGACCACAGTCCCAATAGCGTCATAGCGGTGTGCGCCGCGTTTGATCCGATTGAAGCGGAAGAGCCGGAGGATAATCTGGCGGTATCGTGTCCGGATATTTCTGGTCCGTTTAGGATAAACGAACAAGTGACGAGAAGGGTAAATATAAGCGGTGGAGAAGAACCCTATACAATAGAGTGGAGCGGCAGTGACAATTTATCGGGCACGTCAACGGCAATCACGACTTCATATTCCACTTCCGGAACTAAAACGGCGGCGGTTACCGTGATGTCCGCGGATGGCCAGGTTTTAACCAGGACATGCAACGCTATAGTGATAGAACCGGCTGTTAGCGACGGCTTCAGCGCAGTTTGCTCATTGGATAGCGACACGGCTCTGGTGGGAGATGAGGTCAGAAGAATGGTAAATATCTCCGGAGGAACCGCGCCTTTTACAATAGAATGGACGGGGACTGACAGTTTGAGCAGTAGCGCTACTACGTCCGTTATAACTTATTCAAATCCGGGAACAAAGGAGGCAACGGTGCGAGTTGTGGACGCGAATAACCGCGTGTCCACGGATAGTTGCGCCGTTATTGTTCAAGCCGGAGGCGTCGGAGGAGATAACGACGGAGGAGGAAGTAGTGGCGGCGGCGGACGTTCGTCTAGACGGTCAGACGTAAATTTGGTTCAGAATGTTCAGCCAGCGCCTTTGGAGCCGGGTTTTATCTATCTTACCGAAGTGCCGGAGACTGGCATAGACAGCTACCCGAAATTCGCTCTATTTGTTCTCGGCCTTCTTTTTTGGAGCATGGTAGTGGCCGGATATTTTGTCTTAAAGAGGTCTCGTAAAAATTCGGGTCTGATTCGGATAAATGATCTTGCTTCCAGAGAGCGGGATAATGGAGGTAGCGAATTTTCATCCCGAGCCGGGTTGTCACAGCCCTCGGCTGGCGCTGATGTGTCTCGCCGTGTTGGAGATTTGGCATGGAAGGAGGAAACTCTTATTTCATCCGGCGGATTGGAAGCCGTATCGCGCTTTGCGGATGGAAACTTGTCACTTGCGGAAGATTTTTTAAATTTTTCTTTGAAAAAAATAAGGGAGAATATTCCCGAGGGGGAGTGGGTAACGGTAAATAAAGCACGCGTCAATGAATTACTTGAACAATTCAATTCGCCTGTGGCTGATTTCATCCGTTTTATGGTCAATGATGACAGAGAGGCGGTATATGCTGTGCTGAAAAAACTTGAGAATAGCGGCCGGTCTCTCGGCGAGTTTAAGGACAAAGTAATTTTTGAGTTGAAAGCGGAAATGGACAGAAGAACCAGAAGAGAAGACGCCTCAAATATCGCGGGAATATGCTTGTCGGCTTGGAGGGACGATAGGGTAATGGAAGCGATTTCAGTGCTGGAAAACTCGCGAGGAGGCATATTTTACCCATCATTGATCTCAGACAAGCTTTCATTGCTTAAAGCCTGCTCATGATTCCTAAAGGAGTCTGCCCGCTCTCCGAAGGGAGCAGGCGGGGTGGTCGTAGACCGGAGGATTTTTGCTCCTTCTTTTTGAAATTGATACATGAGTATTAGGATTTGTTTGGAAATTGGATTTTGGGAATTGCAGATTTCTCCTCCTCCTCCCCATCTTCAGAGGGGAAGTCCTCGTTCTTACAGGGATGGGGTGTCTTCCTTTCATCTTTTTTTGTATTTACAATTTTTTCGGATTTCTCCTTCAAATTCTTCAGGATGGTGAGCCTTTTACCCTGAGCGAAGTCGAAGGGGTCGAACCAGGATTTCGTGCTTGGTGCTTATCTGAGGTGCTTCGTGCTATTATGGAATACCGGAAAGTGTAATCTATGTCACAAAAAATTTTCAAATTAAAGAGCCATTTTGAGCCCGCTGGAGATCAGCCGAAAGCCATTAGTGAGCTGGTTCGCGGCCTTAAAGATGGCCTGCGCGAGGAGACTCTTTTAGGCGTTACCGGATCGGGAAAAACGTTTACTGTTGCTAATGTCATAAATAATATCCAAAAGCCCGCGCTGGTGATAGCACATAACAAGACGCTGGCGGCGCAGTTGGCGCAGGAGTATCGCGAATTTTTCCCGTCAAACGCCGTGCATTATTTCGTCTCATATTACGATTACTATCAGCCGGAAGCTTATATGCCGGTTACCGATACATATATTGAAAAGGAAGCGATGATTAATGAGGAGATAGACCGGCTAAGGCATGCTTCCACTCAGGCCCTGCTCACTCGAAATGACGTGATTATAGTCGCGACTGTTTCGTGCATTTACGGATTGGGCAGTCCGGTTGAATATGAAAAAGTCAATATTAAATTGGAGAAGGGAGCCAAATTCGCTCGCAAAGAACTGATAAAAAAACTTATTGACAGCCATTACGTAAGAACAACAGCAGATGTTTCTCCGGGACAGTTCCGCGCGATAGCCAATTCTGTTGAGATTATGCCGGTCAATGAAAAAGTGCTTTATAGAGTGGAATTATCTGCCGACCTCGTAAGTGAAATCACCAGAGTTGATCCGGTTTCTCAAGCGCGGCTTTCTTATGAAGATATTTATTATCTGTTTCCGGCCAAGCACTTTATAAGCGGGGATGACGCGTCGCGCGCCGCTCTTCGCACGATCAAGGCCGAGCTGGATTCTCGCCTCAAGGAGCTTGAAAATGAAGGTAAACTGCTGGAAGCGGAGCGTCTGAAGCGTCGCACCAATTACGATCTTGCTCTTATAAGAGAGATTGGTTATTGTAACGGCATAGAAAATTACTCCAGGCATTTCTCGGGCAAGGCGGAGGGGGAGCCGCCGTTCACACTTCTTGATTATTTTCCTAAAAAGGAAGGGCGCGCGGATTTTCTCACTGTTATTGATGAATCACACGTAACCGTTCCTCAGCTTCGCGGTATGTATGCCGGAGACGCCTCCAGAAAAAATACTTTGGTTGAACATGGATTCAGATTGCCGTCGGCTCGCGACAACAGGCCGCTCAAATTTGATGAGTTTATGAAAAATGTCGGGCAAATTATATACACATCCGCCACTCCTTCTTTGTATGAATTTGAAAACAGCGGAAAGGTGGTGGAGCAGATCATACGCCCGACCGGACTTATTGATCCTGAAATACACGTGAGGGGCGTGGTTGAAAAAGGTAGTTACAAAGGACAAATAAGCGATTTCATAGATGAGGCGGAAAAGGTTATTAAAGATGGAGGTAGGGTAATTGCCACTACTCTGACCAAAAAAATGTCCGAGGATCTTTCCGAGTATCTTAAAGAGAGAAAAATCAAAGCGGAATATCTTCATAGCGGCGTGAAGACCATAGAGAGAATAGAGATACTTACTGACTTTCGCAGGGGTAAGTTTGACTGTCTTGTGGGAGTTAATCTCCTACGAGAGGGGCTGGACCTTCCGGAAGTTGTTTTTATAGGAATATTAGACGCCGACAAGGAGGGCTTTTTGCGCTCTGAAACCTCGCTTATCCAAACTATCGGTAGAGCAGCCAGGAACGTGAAAGGCAGAGTTACGCTTTACGCGGATGCGGTCACTCCATCCATGGCGAAAGCAATAAGCGAAACGGAACGCAGGCGTAAACTTCAAAGGGCGTACAACGCGAAACATGGTATAACGCCCAAAACTATAGAAAAAAACATAAAAGACATAACGGAACAAATGAGAAGTGAGCATAGTAAGGCCGTGAAGGAGTTATTGAAAATTGATTCAGGGTTGATGAGCAAGAACCCCGGCAAACTTATAAAAGAAAAAGAGAAACAAATGAGCGAAGCGGTAAGAATATTGGATTTTGAAACCGCCGCCATATTGCGCGACGAACTCAAAGTTCTCAAAGGCATCGCGCTCGAGTAGACATATCGGCATAATTTCCTACTGGCAGGAGTTCTCGTCTAGATGATATACTATCATTATTGTGATAAGAGGAGTTAAAAAATTATTTTCTATTAGCGCGGGCCGGAAGGCGGCCAAGTCATCCGAAGAAGCGGTGGAGATGCTTTTTTCCTTTATAGAAGGGGTGGTTAATGACCGTGGCATTATTGAGCCGATTTTAAAAAAAATTGACGGGCTTAGGCATCTTCCTTTTGAGGAACGAATGTTGGCTTCGGTCCGTTCGGTTTTTATTTTGGAAGATCTGATATTGAAGAACAGACCTCCTGTGGTGAAAAAAGCGTATACTAAGGAATCTTTCCGCAGAGAGATAGCGGATCGCGTCAATGTTTCTTTGCTGCCCGACGTGTTCCGTCTCATTTTTTTGGACAAGATCGCCCAGGCTCTCTGCCTTTATGAAGTTTTTCTCAATGATTATGCCAAATACGCATTAAAAAATCTAGGAATAGAAAAAACGCGCCTGATTTTGCTCGGTGAGCCGTTGGCAAAAACATTAAAAGTTACGGACAAGGGTTTGGACTTTTCAGAATTCAACTCTCGCATTTACGAAAATGAGCGAGTCAATCTGGAGGGTGTTACAGATATTTTCCGAGCGCTTTACGCGGTTTTTTATATTGCGATAAAAAAAGAGCAAGATGACAAGCGAGCGGATGAATTGAATGAAAAAATATTCAAGAAGGTAAGAGATTCTTACGATTATGAGATTATATCAGGATTTCTGGAGGTCTTGCCCGGAGGAGAGGCGGAAAATCAGCGTCTGACTTTTCTTACGCGAGAACAGTTGGCCGGTGAGGTCAAACAACGGACTTTGGACATTGCTTTGGAAAAACAAAAAGTGGACGAGAAAGTCAAGCAGAGGACAAAACAGCTGGAAGAAGAAAAAAACAAGCTGGATTTCATTACGGAAAATATGTTGGAGGGCGCGATTCTTTTTAACAGCGCAATGAAGGTGGTGTTTGTTAATAAAAAATGTAGAGAGATTTTATCTTTGGACGCTAATGATAATGTTGAGAATGATATCCTTGACGCGTATGCGCGCATATTTCCGGAGTATCCGATCGCGGACTCTTTTGAGAAGGTCAGTCATGGTAAAATGTACGTCGTGCCCGAAGTAGATTTCGGCGATAGGAGGATATTCAGATTGTCGTTCGCGGCTTTGTATGACAAGAAGGATGAGAAAGCCAATTATCTGATATGGATAGAAGATATCACCGAAGTAAAGCAGTTGGACAGGAGAAAAAGCGAGTTTATTTCAGTTGTTGCCCATCAGTTGCGTACACCGTTGTCCGGCCTCAAATGGACGATACACATGATAGCTAGCGGAGATTTGGGACCACTTTCGGCAGACCAGAAAATTTTTTTGGAAAAATGCTATGACAGCAACGAAAGGATGATTACACTGGTGAATGATATGTTGGGAGCAAACAGGATTGAGTCCGGTAAATTTCAGTACAATTTTCTGAAAATAGACGCCAAAAAAATACTGAATGGCGTTCTGTTTGATATGAGGCAGGAAGGAGCGAGAAAGAATATTAAAATCCAGTTTGAATCCGAATCGGGAGATGTGCCGCAAGTTTATGTTGACCCCGACAAGATCAGGCAAGTAATGCAAAACTTGATTGAAAATTCCATCAAATATACAATAAAGGACGGGTTCATAAAAATAAACATGAAGAAGAAGGAAAATTTTATGGAAATAAGCGTTCGCGACACTGGCATCGGTATTCCGAAAGATCAACAGAAAAACATTTTTACCAGATTTTTCCGCGGCAAGAATGCCGTTGCTATGGAAACAGACGGCACGGGGCTGGGTTTGTTTATCGTAAAGAACTTGGTGGAAAAGCATGGTGGCAAGGTGTGGTTCGAAAGCGAAGAAAATAAAGGAAGTACGTTTTACTTTACTTTACCAGTCGCCGAATAAAATATACTTATGAAAAAAATTCCAAGCACGAAGCACGAAATACGAAAAAATTCAAAACATTAAATCCAAAAAAGTATGTTTAAAATTTTCCGGATTTGAAATTTTATTTTTTTTCGAGTTTCGAATTTTGGATTTCGAATTTATTAAAAAATCATGGCAAAAAAAATTTTGATAATAGAGGACGATGTTTTTTTGGGCGATGTACTGCTTAAGAAATTAAAAAGCAGTGGATATGACGCTTACTTGGCGCGTGACGGCGCGGTAGGTCTGAACGACATGAAAACTTTGTCACCTGACCTTGTTTTGCTTGATATTATTCTGCCTTCCCTCAATGGATATGAAATTCTTGAGGAAAAAAACAAAACTCCTCAGTTGGAAAAAATACCGGTAATCGTAATATCTAATTCCGGCCAGCCGGTGGAGATCGACAGAGTGCTCTCACTCGGAGTGAAAGATTATATGATCAAGGCCCAGTTTGATCCGGAAGAAGTTATCGCCAAGGTTCGCCTTCAGTTGAACGAAGATCGAAATGAGCCGGAAACCACAAGCGGTTCTTCAGTCCACAGAGTCATAACTTCTCTAAAAGACAAAAAAATTGTTTGGGTGGAAGATGATATTTTCTTGAGCGAAATAATCGCCAAGAAACTGGCGAATCAGGGTTGTAAGCTATACCATGAGACTAATGGCGAGGAAGCGATCAGAACTGTTGAGCGTGAACTACCCGACCTAGTGATGCTTGATATTTTATTGTCCGGAATAGATGGGTTTGAAATATTGAAGCGTCTGAAAGCGAATGATAAAGTAAAGCAAATACCGGTTATCACATTGTCCAATCTTGGCCAAAAGGAAGATATAGACAAAGCTCTTGGCTTGGGGGCTGAAAAATTTCTTATTAAAGCCACTGTTACTCTGGACGAAATAATTGATGAAATTACGCGCGTGATTGAGCAAAAGTCAAACGCTAAGAGGGGAGTGGGGGTAATTGAAAATCTAAAAGAAAGCGTGTAGAATGCTTTTGACGAGCAGGGTTTGCTTCCCGGCTCTGCCATGCTTTTATGATAGGACTTACGTGCGTAAGTCCTAATGTGTTAATGTGCTAATAATTATGAAAAAATACATTGTCCTCATGGCCGTTATATTCGGTTTTACGATTTATTCGTTTTCCTTTGCGTCGGAATCCGTTGAAGTGTCTCATGGTCCCGGTATCACATTGCTTTGGATAGCAGTCATTCTGATAGCCGCTAAACTGTCCGGTTTGGTAGAGAAAATCGGCCAGCCCGGGGTACTGGGAGAGTTGCTGATAGGCGTGCTTATTGGAAACCTCGTTCTTTTTGGCATAAATACATTTGAGCCCATCAAGACGGATTTTGTCGTGTCTTTTTTGGCGCAGTTGGGAGTCATAATTCTTCTTTTCCAGATCGGTTTGGAATCAAACATAGCTAAGATGAAAAAAGTGGGACTTAGAGCCGGACTGGTGGCCATTATAGGGGTTGTGTTGCCATTTATTGCCGGAGCTTATATTGTCGGACCATGGCTCTTGCCGGGTCTGTCTCAAAACGCCTATTTATTTTTAGGAGCTACATTGACCGCGACGTCGGTTGGCATTACCGCGAGAGTTTTCAAAGATTTGAAAAAACTGGGAACGACCGAAGCGCAGATTGTGCTAGGCGCTGCTGTTATTGATGATGTTTTGGGCCTTATAATTTTGGCGGTAGTTTCAGCTATTGCCACCGCGGGAAGCGTATCAGCGGGCACGGTCAGTATTATTACGCTGAAAGCGATACTTTTTTTGGCAGGCGCCATAATCATAGGCCAGCTGGCGGCAAAAAATTTCGGAAAATTTTTCTCCAAAATCAACACCGGGACGGGAATGAAGTTTACTTTCGCGCTGGCCTTTTGTCTTGTATTCGCTTTTCTTGCCGAGGAGATAGGGCTTGCTCCGATAGTCGGGGCATTTGCGGCGGGCTTGGTGCTGGATCCCGTGCATTTTAAATCTTTCCGAGGTCCGGAATTCGCGGAGGAGCTTAAAGAGACAGTAGAGAGCGTTCCGGCAGAACACAGGGCGCGGATTTTAGCTTCCGTGGAACCGCATTCTGAAAAGCATATTGAAAACCTGATTGAGCCGATAGGTTATTTCCTGGTTCCGATTTTTTTCGTTCTGACTGGAATAAACGTCAAACTTGAAACTTTAGCCGATCCAAAAATCCTTTTTGTGGCTCTGGCTATAACAGTAGTGGCTTTCATAACCAAAATAGCCGCCGGTTTGGCCGCGGGAAAAGTGGACAAACTTATAGTGGGAGTCGGGATGATACCGCGAGGTGAAGTCGGCTTGATTTTCGCCACTATTGGGTTGGCGCTCGGTGTGATATCCGACAGCGTATATTCCGTGATTGTGATTGTGGTTATATTGAGTACTCTCTTGACGCCTCCCATACTCGCGGCGCTCCTAAAAAGAAAGACTCTGTAGGAGTCTAACTCCTACAGTTTCTAAATTCTAACTGCCTTAAATTTTTATGAGTAATATCAGAAATTTTTCCATCATTGCTCACATAGACCACGGCAAATCCACGCTCGCCGACAGAATGTTGGAAATCACGAACACAATAGAAAAAAGAAAAATGAAAGAGCAGTTTCTTGACTCTATGGAGCTTGAACGCGAAAGGGGAATAACCATCAAAATGCAGCCCGTACGCATGGTTTGGAACCCTCTCGGCACGAAAGAACCTTCTTTGGAATTTCGTGCTTCGGATATGGAATTCTCACATTCATACATCTTGAATTTAATAGATACGCCGGGACATATTGATTTTTATTATGAGGTATCTCGCGCCCTAAAAGCTGTTGAAGGATGCATTCTGCTTGTTGACTCTACTCAAGGGGTACAAGCTCAAACTCTTACCACTTTAGGTATGGCAAAAGATATGGGACTCGTTATTATCCCGGTTTTAAGTAAAATTGATTCACCTTTGGCCAGAGTTCCTGAAATCAAAGCGGAAGTGGTTAAGCTTTTATCTTGTGATGAAAGTGACGTTCTTGAATGTTCAGGTAAAACAGGACAAGGCGTGAAAGAGCTTCTTCGAGAGGTTGTAAAAAGGATCCCTCCGCCAAAAGAAGGAAATACATCTGATAAATTTCGAGGATTAATATTTGATTTTAAATACTCAAATCATCGCGGAGTTATCGTATATTTGAGACCGACAGACGGCAGAGTATCGAAGAGTGATGTACTGACTTTTATTGCATCAAAGCAGAAATTTATTGCTCTTGAGGTGGGCGTATTTGCCCCCGTGGAAACGCCAAAGGAGTATTTGGAGAGGGGAGAAATAGGATACATTGTAACTGGTATTAAACAGCCGGGTGTTGCTCGGGTCGGTGATACGATTACAGATTTCAGCAAGCCGATGACCGCACTGGGAGGATTTTTGATGCCGAGTCCGGTTGTTTGGGCTTCCATTTATCCCGAAAGCCAGGATGATTTCACTACTTTGAGGCAGTCGCTTGATCGGCTTCGCCTCTCAGATTCGTCGTTCACGCATGAGGAAGAATCTTCGGGAACGATGGGACGCGGTTTCAGGTGTGGTTTTTTAGGCATGTTACATTTGGAAATAATAACGGAGCGGCTGCGCCGCGAATTCGGATTGAATCTCATCGTGACTACACCCAGCATAAGTTATGAAGTTGAGGACAAAAGAGGGAAGAAAGCCATGATATATTCTCCGTCATTGTTTCCGCCTTATGGTGACATAGCGAAAATAAGAGAACCTTGGGTGTCATTGAAAATAATTTCTCCGCCTGAATACTTGGGCGGTATAATGCAAATTTTATTTGATCATGAGGCGGAGGTGGGAGAGAGCGAGTCTTTTGGTGAAACCAATCGCGTGGCGGTGGAATCGCTCATGCCGCTACGGGAAATGATGAGGAATTTTTTTGACCAGCTGAAAAGCGCTTCCTCCGGCTTTGCGTCCCTTTCCTACAATATCGGGCATTATCGCGACGCAGATGTGACTCGGCTTGATATCGTGGTCGCGGATGAAATAATTCCCGCGTTTACTCGGGTGGTATCCAAAAAGAAAGTACAGGAGGAAGCGGAAAAGGCCGTGGAAAAACTTTTCAATATTTTGCCCCGCCAAATGTTCGTTACCAAAATTCAGGGAGTGGCAGAAGGTAGAATACTTTCATCCAAAACACTTTCCGCTTTGAGAAAAGATGTTACGGGCTATCTCTATGGCGGCGACATTACCCGAAAAATGAAATTGCTGGAAAAACAGAAAAAAGGGAAGAAGAAAATGAAGTCTAGAGGTAAGGTTAATATCAATCAAGACGTTTTCATAAAAATGATGAAATAACCTAACGACTTAGCAAGAGCTAAATCTAAGAAGCCATGGAAAGTTAGCGAAGCTTCTCTTCGGTCACATGTCAATTGTTTATGTCAAATGTTCTTTCTGTCATTAGTATATTGGCATCGCATTATCCATTGCTAACAATTTTGCATCGTGATAATATTATGGCTGAGCTTATCCTCCTCAGTCAATTTTTTTCTTTAGTTTATTAGTAATAAAAAAAGAAAAATGAAATATATAAATCATTCGACAAAAGTCCGTTTTGTGCGGAGTTTTATTAGCGGTGAGAAAAAATCCTCAGACGGATTTACTCTTATTGAAGTGTTGGTAGTTATCGGCATAATTGCAGTCCTCGCGGGAATTGTCTTGGTGGCGGTAAATCCTGGCCGTCAATTTAAGCAGGCCAGAGATTCGCAAAGAATGGCGAATGTCAACGCAATTTTGAACGCTGTGGGACAAAACGTAGCGGAAAACAAAGGATTGTTTATCTGCTCCGGAGCCACGACCACCATTGCCACCAATGCGATGCTTATCAAAGCTCCAGCTGCCGCGGGGGAAATTGATCTGCGAGAATGCGTCGTTCCGACATATTTGTCTGAAATACCTTTTGATCCTACCATAGGGTATTTCACTGACGCTTCGGATTACAATACGGGGTATGTTGTTTATGAAGACGCAAATGGCCGTCTGACAGCCAGTTCTACCGGAGAGCTCCTGACTTCAATACACGTGACTCGTTAATCAAATGGCTTAGAGCCCATCCACGATCTAACGGGCTTATCTAAAGATAGGCTGTCCCTTTTTTCATTAGAAATTGCTTGTCTCGAGCTTTGTCGAGGGAGAAATTAGAAATTTCTTCCTAGATAATGATGTTCTCTGGCCGTGTCTGAGAACGGCTTCATGTCCAAGCCGTATTTCATAATCATGTTGGCCGCGTATTTTGCCCCAAGATGGTGGGGCATAATTACATACGTCGCTCCGTTGGCGTAAAGCTCCTTCGCTTCTTCCATGTTGTGGCACGTGATTAGTATGATCGCGTGAGGATTTCTTCTTCTTATTGCGCGCACTAGAAATCGATTTGTCTCAAAGCTAGGAATTGTTGATACAACCATTCTGTACTGATGGAGAGGAAGGTCTTCCAAGAAGTCCGCGTCTTCGGCATCTCCGTACACATGCTCTATGTTCTCGCGTTTGAGTTTTTCTACGGAGTCGGGATTGAAGTCAATCACCATAAAGTTTTTATTGATATTTTTGAATGCGGTCACAAATTCACCGCCTACTCTGTCGTAACCGAAAAGCGAAATGTCGTATGGTTTGTCTTTGTCCATATGATCTCTGGCATTTTTTTTAATTTCCAGCATTTTTAAGAGCCAGTCAATTTTTGCGAATATGCGATCAGAATATTGGATCAGATATGAAGACAAAGCGATGGTTACCAACCCTACGAGAGTAATCAAACTCACATAGCTCTTATCCAAGTGTCCCATGCTGACTCCGAGCGCGACGAGGATAATGGAAAATTCGCTTATCTGAGCGACGGTAAGTCCGGCTTGGAAGCCGGTTTTTCTCTTATAACCGAGCAGGTTCATCAGGATGAACATTATGAAAGGATTTCCGATCAATATGAATAAGGAGAGAATGATAGCGGGGTATATGACATCATTCCAATTGGCGAAAGCGATTTGTGATCCGAGGAGTATGAAAAATAAAACAATGAAAAAGTCTCTTAGTGGCTTCATCTTCGCCGCAATTTCATAAGAGAAAGGAGTAAGGGACAAAATGATTCCCGCGAAGAGCGCGCCTATTTCCATGGAAAAACCGAATGAGAAAAAAAGCGAAGAAATGCCCAACCCCCATGCGACGGCGAATAAGAAAAGCATTTCCTGTGAGGAAGCGAAGAATCTGCCCATGTAGGGCAATATATATTTGATCATCGTATAGAACAGTATTCCTATAGCCAAGGCCTTTAATAATATTGATATCACCATAAATTGCGGGTTAGGCCCCAAACCGCTGGCAAATGAAGAAACGGAGATCAGAATAAGGGTGGCGATAATGTCCTGTACGATTAAAAAGCCGATTGATATTTTTCCATACAGCTTGTTCATGTCCCCTTTATCACTTAGAAGTTTTAGAATTATTATGGTACTGCTGAATGTGATCGCAGTCGCGATGTACAAGGCGGGAACCGTCGGCATGCCTAAAGCGATTGCAATGATATAACCGATAATGGTTGTGAAAATAACCTGCCCGGTCCCGGTTATCAGAGAAACCTTGCCTACCTCTTTTATTACCTTGGGGCTTAGTGACAGTCCCACAATGAAAAGCAGGATGGCTATTCCGATTTTTGAAAACAGTTCTATATATCCGACGTCTCGCGCAATGTTAAAGAAATACGGTCCGGTCGCAATGCCGGCCAAAATATACCCGACCACGAGCGGCTGGTTGAGCATTCTCATCAGTATTGAAAAAAACGCGGCGATCGCGATTATTATGCTGAGTTCAATAAAAATATCCATATGAATTTAATGCATATATTATAATATGCTTTCATTGCGGAGAGAAATGAACGCGATGTCAATTGGAAATTGGGCATTGGAAATTTCTTACTCTCCCTCTTCCCCTCTAAAGAGGGGAAGTCCTCGTTCTTACGAGGGATGGGGTGTCCTCTTTTCTCATTTGTATTCATGCCCGACGCTTCGGTCGGGGCTCCGACCGAAGCGTCGGAGTTGTATATTGGCATCGCAAACAGCTAATCACGGAGTTTGTCGTTAATACTGGAGTGCATGATATCCGGCTTATATGGTTTCAGTTTTATAATTTCAAATTTCTTAGCTGATGTTCTTTTAAAATCAGCAAGCGTGTTTAATAAATCATTTTGATCATAGCCGAGCGCTATGATGTCGGGGGACACGTTCTTAATAATTTGCCATTTGCCAGGAGTCGTGTCTCCGGCGATAACCGCGCTGGCGCAGGTCTTGTCCGTGACATCTTTTATTCTGCGCTCCAAGGTGAATTTTGGCGAGTGTTTTTTGATCTGAATAACGGCTTCATCGGGAGCAACGGCAACTACAAGCTCGTCTCCGAGTTTTTTTGCTTGCTCAAGAAAATTTTTATGTCCGTCATGTATTGCGTCAAAAACGCCAAACGCTAGCACTTTTTTCATCTAATAAATTTACACTATTTGTTTTACGTTTACAAAAAAAGCCCTCATTGATGAAGGGCTAATTGATGAATCCCAGGCGGTTAGGGGGAGGAAGACCAAGTTTTGTATACAAGGACGTGATCAGGGTTGCGTTGCGAAGCCCTCGGCCGTCCGTAAGGTCGTCCGGATCACCTCTTCGTTTGAAGTCGTCGCGCTCCCAATTTTTATTGTACACGGAAACCAATTGATACATGATTTCCTGGAAGGATATTTTATTTTTCTTGGCCGCCAGGGAGACGAGTAGAGCCGCAATGCATATACGAGCCGTATTGTGCAGGTTGTGCAGGAAATACTCGATATCTCTGATTTGTTTTTCAGTGTATTTTGCGCTTTTCAAGCGCTCAACCATGGCCTCGTCCAGTACGCTGTGTTTTTGCATATTTGTGCTTGTTTCCTCTATTGTACACCTCCTATCCGGCTAATGCTACGCGGGTCAAAAAGAGCTACGGCGGCACACAGTTCTCCTAAAGAAAAAACTTTCGCTCGTGAGCGAAAGTTTGGTTGGTCCATTGGCTTTATTATTTTGGCTGGTCACTATGGCCCGGATCATCCGAGACATCACATCCAGATTCGTCATCGTCTCCCCACGTTACTTTCCATGCCCAGTCTATTAGCCCTATAACTAGGAAGAAGATAATCCCTAAAAGAAAGATTATGGAAATAACCTTGATATTGAAGTTTGCGATAATCATAACTGCGGATATTCTGCTCTAATCGGCAAAAAAGTCAACCACTGATTCAGCTCATTTTCGGTCTTCACAAGTCCACAAAATTTGTTATTATGACAGAGCATAACGGCAAAAGAACTTTGAAAATCAAATAATGACACTTAAGCTCCCCTGTGCGTGAGTGGTGGCGTGAGAAGCGGGTAGGGACCCGTTTCGCAAGGTCGAAGCGCGGCGGCGCGAGACGGGGTCGCATAATTTTTCAGCAGAAAAATATATGTGACGTCGCCTGTAAGGCGGCTGTGCGTTTCTAAATTTCTTTCGATTATTGTTTTGTGGCTAGATAGAATTCGGAAATATTCCCCGGTGGCGCAGCGGTAGCGCAGTCGCCTGTTAAGCGATTGGTCGTAGGTTCGAATCCTACCCGGGGAGCCATCAAAAATAGCCCTAAGAATATAGGGTTATTTTTGTTACCTGAAGTAGGGTTCGAACACTAGCTGTTCCCAAAAACTTGAATTAACAGTTAAATTAAACTAGACTGCTAAGTAATATGAAAACTTTTGATGATTCAGCTTACTACGACAAAATCAAGAAACTTAATATTACTCACTATACAGGTGAAATTCCTTACTATGCCAATGCCTCTTTCCGAAGAGTTGAAGAAAAGATTGTTAGATCACTAAAAACAAATTCGAAGATCCTAGACTTAGGGTGCGGATCAGGAAGATTTTCAATAGGAGCCTCAAAATTCGTGGGTAGCGTTACTGGTCTAGATATAACTCCATCTGCTATAGAAGCCTCCAATAATAGAGCGGGGAATTTGGGAATATCTAACACAAGCTTCATTGTCGGTGACATGACAAAAATACCATTTGAAGACAACACCTTTGATTATGTCTTTTGCCCACGTTTTTCAATCAATGCAGTTGCAACATTGTCTCAAAGACAAAAGGCAATCAACGAAATGATACGAGTTGTTAGACCGGGAGGAAAAATATTCATCGAAAGTTTTAATAATCTATATCTAGGACGTGGCCCACTATTCCTATTACAAAATTTATCCCGTGATGTGTGGCGTTATTTTAAAATAATTCTAAATAGATTATCTAGAAAAGAGTATTCAGGATTATTACCCGGAGATATTGTCTACAAGGCTAACAAGGTCACAAATGCCTCTGTTGGATATGCACATCTACCAACAATTTTTGAGCTTAGAAAGTCTATTCCATTATCTATACCGCATATATTTTATTCAATACCCCAGATTATGGGAAGAAATAAATTTGATATATTTAAATATTTTAGATACTCAATCTGGATATTTCTTTCAAAACCAAATTAGCCTTGACTTATATACAAATATAATGTATACCTCACTCTAGAAAAGAACCCTTGAAAACAATTTACGAAAGGTTAGGTGGCGTATGAATACAATAATTAGTCTCAGTGGTAGAGACGGTGTTGGAAAAACACAACAAATCCAACTGTTACGAGATCAGCCGGGGCTACATGTCACAAATGCATTGAAGCATTACGGCGACAAATGGCCCAAACTGAACAGTGCTGATGAGTTTGAGTGGTGGTTTGGCAAAAATAATTTTGATGGTTTCCTTGATGTAATCACTGATTCGATAAACAAGCGAAACCTTGATAAGGTCGATGGGAAAGTCACTATTCACGAGCGTGGAACACTTATGTTTCTTGCTGTATGCTTAGCCACATTGGCTACCCGTAGACAGATCAGTGTTGATGAAATCCAAACTGTGGTAAAAGAAAAGTTTCTCTCACGACTCACATATTCTCCTTATGTAGAGTCAAGCATCTTACTTGTTGAGGATGTTGCATACAAAAGTGCTATCCGAGAGCTGGAGTCTGGGATTGAGTTGAGAGCTTCGCATTACACCGATCATCAAAACCAAATCTATCAACAGTATCAGAAGAATCTTCACATTGCTCTTGAAAGATGTTTCCCTTCAGACACTACAAAGATAGTAACCAACCAGTCTATAGTCGATATCCAAAACCAGATCAGAAGAATCGTGTCTGGGTTAACTGGAAGTGAACTTGATAGCCTGTGTGGTAACCTGAGAAATCTTGTCTGTGTCGGCGGTATGAGCGAATCGGGAAAAAGCCAGCTCTGTCAGAACCTCCATGTTAATCATGGGTCGTATCGGCTTAAACTAAGATACTTCTCGAAAAAATTTGGGGAGAATGCTTCATTGGTCGAAGAAATCCTGCGATTTCTACACGAACATCCACACATCACTCTGGCAAGTATTGAAAGTCTACACAACCCTGAGCTTCCTGTACTGCTGAAGAAAATGCTTGGAACCAGAACTACTGTCATATATCTTGATGCTCCGGAAGATGAGCGTGTCAGACGCCACCAACTCGTATCAGATACAGTAAAAGCAGGGTTGGATAAGTTCCTACAAAAAGAAAGTGTCAAAGAAAGTAGGGGTGCACACAAAGTTAGGTTGGTGGCTGATCTAGTGATCGATACAAGCCTTAATACCCCAGAAGAGACTTGTGACCAAGTTTTCAAGTCAATATAAAACAAAGCCGGTTATCGCTAACCGGCTCTTTTTATTGTTGTAAAAGGTTTTTCACCTTTTGTGGTTGAATGTTGAGATTCCCAACATCAGCAAGGTCTTTCCATACAATTTGATAGGATCCTGACAAAGCTATTGTTCGAGACGATTCAGGGCCTCCAATATCACGAGAGACTTCACCTGAAATGATTCTACACCTGTAGAAAGCTTCGACTTGACCATTGAATTCAGTCCTGCATACCTCCTGTTCAATTTGGACTTCCAGACCAAGTTCCTCTCGACACTCTCGTTTCAAGGCTTCTTCAGGATTTGAATCTGACCTCTCAACACCGCCACCGGGAAAGACATAATATGTCTCCTTACCTGACTTGACTCGTTCTATGAGGAGTACTTTTTCCTCTTTGACGATGACTGACCTGACTCTATCGATCATAGTTTTGGCTCCTTTCATAAGCGGAAAGACTTTTGTGCTATTTGTTCTTATCCATTCAAAAATCAAAATACTTCGCTCTTTCCATTCGTCATAATATATTGAGTCGACCGATTTGTCAACTACTGGAAAATCAGGAAACTTTTGAACCATCTCAGCGAAAACCTCTTCACTAATTACTGGCCAGATATTATACTGCTTCAAAATGATTCTCATTAGGACTATAACTTTTTTTATTGAATCATGAACACCACCCTTCTCTGATAGAATAGACCGCTTTGCCAAATGCAAAATATTTGAAAACTCCACCGTATCGACGAGAATCTTCTGAGAAATTGATATTGAATTTAGATCAATCTCATCACTGACTATCCTTGGTATATAAATACCTTTCTCGATCAATTCAAGAGCTGCGTGAGTCTTCGGGTCTCGAAAATAACGCTCGTTGAATTCTTCTAGAGAATAAAAGGTCATCCCGACTTTTATTTCTCCCATCATAGCCACCGATTCCAACAACGCAAAAAAGTCTGGCGAATAAACATCGACAACCAGTAAAATATCAATATCGCTCCATCCCGGAACAGGTTTTCCTCTTGCCAAACTACCTGTCAAACAATAGAAAAGGAGGCGAGTTCCAAGACTTTTTTTCAGAAGTTCAAATATATTCTTCTCTGTTTCAAAATAGTCAGATTTATTCATTTGAATATTTTTTTATGAGCTCTATAAGTTCTGATGGAGTTCTAGGATTCCAAGTATTATAGAACAGACCAAGATAAGCAAACGCTAAAGATTTATGCTCCGAGGAAAAATTATTAACATCAAAAACACCGAGTATTCTCATAGCGATATGATTTTTAAGATCGTAATACCAATCAGAATAATCAATTCGATCCATAACCGGCATTATAACCTGCCGAGTGTACTCACTCAAAAATATTAAACGATCAGGAGGTGGCACGAAAGTGATCGTACCATTCTGAAATGTAATATTTGGAAGATTCTTATAAACCATATCATGTTCAGTATACATTACAGGATTATATGTTGGAGCAAGCATCGCAGATTGAGCTACCTGTTCCCAAATTATGTTGGCAAATTCTGCCATCAGAGGCACCATTCCTCCGCCCAGATAATCAAAAATAACCGGCTTAATCCCAATATTCAAATCAGATGGATCAGCCTGCGATATAACTGACCATAATTCACTTCCTTCTTTTTTTATGAAATATAATTCAATACTATCAATAATTTCAGTGAGGTTTATTGAAACATTCAAACTATTGAAGGTGAGTTCAACTTGATCTTTTGACGCATAAATAACTGAATATTTTTCTTTCAACTTTAGAGCCCTGTCCATAAAGAACACATCTGCTGATGTGGTGATAGTTTTTTCTAATGTGCTATCAAAAACGGACAAATACATACGAAATATTTTCTCAAACACAATGACATGGTCAGTCTTGTTGAAAACATCCAATAATAGACCTCTATTAGAACCAATGCTTTCGTCAAATTCAAATATTAGTCGGTTTTCTTCCTTGCATGAATCTTTATTTATCAATCGTGGAACTGGATAGTATTTTGCGATGGTCTCATACCCACCCAACTCTTTCAACAACGCCTCTCTAGAAAAAAACTCTTTACAAAAGAACTTTATGCCATCTTTATTTATGATTGTATTTTTATGGTCAGCCATATATTGAAATTCTATAATTCATCCTTCAAAATAAGTGCCCTCTCCATAATCCTCTCACCTACCTTATCCCAATCGACATACTTTTTGTAGTCAATTAGATCGACTAACTTGATCTCAGTAACATCACCATCTGGATCTTTTACAAATGGTCCGTATGGTTCTACTATACAAACGAAGCGAGTTTGTCGCACTACTCGATCTAGTTCATAGATGTCTTGATAACCAATAAATTTCTGACTCAAAACTTTCATATTTGTTTCTTCTTTTACCTCACGAATTACAGCTTCTTCGTATGTTTCTCCTTGTTCAATACCCCCTCCCGGTGGAGCCCAATATTCCTTCTCTGCTGAATAAACAACAACGAGTTTGCCATTACAGAAACAAAACGCATGAACAACTTGTAGGATTTTGTCATCAAGATCCTTCAGTGGATCATCTTCACGGTAAATAAGGTTGAGCTTCTGATTCAGAATGGTTAATAAGAGATGATTTGATTTCCATATGTAATATCTTACTCTGGATATGCAGTAATATCTACTGATCCTCACAAATCCCCTTTAATACATCCTTGCTTCGTGATACGCTTAAGACATGAGCAACGTACACCCAAACCGAGCTCTTTTTCCAAAA
>MHSK01000013.1 GCA_001821295.1 Candidatus Taylorbacteria bacterium RIFCSPLOWO2_12_FULL_43_20 | reverse complement strand
CGAAAATGTCATTCAGGGGGCTTTGAGAAAATCGGGATTGTTTTATGTTAAAGGTGATTTGTGAGGGTCAGTAGATGTTAGCTTTTTAGAATAAAAGCACGAAGCACCAAATAACAAATTACAAAAAACAATACCAATATCCCCCTTCGCTAAGAAGCTACGGCGGGACGCAGTACGAATTAATGCGAATATACAACTCCGACGCTTCGGTCGGAGCCCCGACCGAAGCGTCGGGGATGAATACGAATGGGAAAGAAGAGAAAAGACACCCGATCGAGTGTCGGCGAGGTGATGAGATGTCTCCCATTCGTGTGCGCTTTTCGTTAAGCGGTATCTACTATATCGTGAATTACGAAACTCTTTTCTCAGCAGGGCTTTTGCGGAACACGGGTATTTTTTTGGTAAAAAATCCCTATGCAGAGCCCGTCGGCTTCCGCAATGTTCCGCAAAAGCCCTGCCTGCGACGAGTTTCGTAATACAAGGTACTATAATAGTTTACTATTCTGCTGTAATAACTTCCGGATCGCCCGAGCCGATGGTAGACGTTGCTGTTTCTGTTGAACTAGTTGAACTGGTTGTTGTGGCTGTCGTAGTGGCGTTTATATCCTGATTCACGTCGGGCAAGGTTGGAGTTATTGGAGTCGTTGTCGCCGTGTCGCCAGAACCATTATCAGACTTGTCTTTCACGCTCAGCTGTTTTTTCGTCTCCAGATAAATACCGGCCTCTACCGCCTGGGAACCCGCCATCTCAAAAAATATGAAAGCGTCGCTGTATATCTCGTTGTCATACCTTTCCTTTGCCGTCCTATATGTTACTTCTGCCTTATCCAATCTGGCCTCGGTCGCCAATATGTACTCCACTCCGATTTTGTCTGTGAATTTTTTTATAAGATCAGAAACCTCGTCAATTTTTGAGTCCGCGTATCTCATCTTTGTTTTTGCGGCCTTTTTATCCTGTCTGGCTTTTGCCTTTATTTCGGATTCCGCGTCAGCCCTTGAGTCTTCCGCCGCGCTGATCTGAGTTTCTACGCTTTCTATAATCTCAACAACGATATTTTCATCTTCAAAATCCGCCAAAACACTTTCATGAGCTTTTAGCGAAGACTCAAACTTGGAAGTCACTTCCAACGCCAACTCCTGTTTGTCATCAGATTTAAGCTGGCTGACTCTGCTGTCCACTACGTAAGCGTGTCTTTTAAAATCAGCTTTCAATCTCGCGGCTGTGCCCTCCGGAATGACACCTCTGGATGCCAATCTTTCCGTTTCGTTGATCCTTTCCGAAGCAAGCTCTACATGCAAGCGCGCCTCTTGTTTGGGCGATATAGCCAAGAGCTCTCTAACTCCTTCGTTGATGTTTCTTTTTAAAGCATATAGAGATTCATCTGGTAGCGCGTCCTTGGCCGCGTAAGAAACCCCGACTCCCACACATAGTACGGCAACAGCGGCCGTGGATATCATTTTGAATTTGTTGATGTTCAGCATCGCAACAAACTTATCTAGCCCGAATATTTCGTAGAATTTCTTTTTTTCCTCCGTAATCTCATGCGCTGTCATGAAAGAGTAAATATTATTCTTTATTCTTTCTTTGTCTTCCGGCCGAAAAAGACTGCTCCCGCCAGCGGTTTCTTTTTTTAATCTTTCCAATATTTTTTTAATATCATTGTCTTTCATAAATGCAACATCTTTTGAAGTTTTTTTGTTCCCCTGTTTATTCTCACCGAAACAACGTTCTCACTTTCTCCTATAATCTCCGAAATCTCTACCAATTCCAATCCGTCAATGTACCTCATCTTTATTATTTCTTTGTATTTTTGAGGAAGCTTTTCTATTGTAATTACAATTTTATTAAGCTCAACGTCGTCCAAGATACTCTGGTGCCCGCCTTCTAAAGCCTTGTCAAATCCCGACTCCGTCAATTCATCCAAAGAAACCGAACGACTCTTCCGATATTCGTCAATTATCATATGATTCGCAATGGCATATAGGAAAGACTTCAAATTGCGAACTTTTTTACCCTCAACTATATACTGCCACGCTTTTGTAAAAGTCTCCTGCAGAAGGTCCTGCGCTCGTTCTTTATCCGACAGTTTATACCAAAAACGCCTGAAAAGCGGCTCGCTCAAATGATCATATGCCTTAAGAAATTCCGCTTTTTTATCATCTATATTTTTCATAATTGTAGACGTTCCAACTCCCTTTTTCTTACTTGCCTCGCCGCCCGCCTGCTCCCGAAGGGCGGACAGGTAGCTCCTCTTAGGACGAAGGCGGAAAAACTACTCCAAATGTTCCGGGCGATTTTTTAGAGCAATCATGACCGAAGAAAAGAGATAAGACAGACATACCGCGCTTATACCTAAAAATAAACCCGCTATAACATCCTCTATCCTATGCACTCCGAGGTATACTCGGCTTAAAACAATAAAATACACCAGTGAAAGGCAAGCGAAAGTAAAGATTACTCTTCGCGCTCGATCCTTGGACATAAAAAACAAAATTGCCAAAAGGACGAAAAAAAACGCGGAGGACAAAGTCGCGTGGCCTGATGGAAAACTGAAACCGCTAACGGTAATGATTCCGTTTTCAGGCCGAGCTATCTGAAAAAAAAACTTGAACACCGTTCTGCCTATAACTCCGATTATTATAGACAAAACAAAAAAAAGCATATAAAAATATCTTTTCTTTTTATAAAACAAAAAAGCAATAACAACAGATGCCGTTCCTAACATAAAAGGGCTCGACAGATACGTTACAGCAAGAAAAAAATCAGTTAAACCGCCTGATAATGAAGGAACGAGAAAATCCTGAATGTAAACGAAATCAAATTTATCGCTTATGGCAAGGTACGCGACCGTAAAAAAAACACTAATGGATAATAGAAATGAAACAAGCCATAAAAGCGAATGCTCTCCGTCGTTTAATTTCTTTTTTTTTGCAATCCAAAAAAATAATAGAACAAAAAATACCAATCCGGCCCAGAATATAGATATTTCATAAGAGCCGGGTGTGTTTCCGCCAAACAAATTCAACATTATAATATTATTACATACTTTGAATTACGAAACTCTTTAACTCGACAAAGAGAGACGTTGTCGCAACCTATATTTCTCTCCCTCTAACAACTAAAAACTAATGACTCACAACTTCTTCCAAAACTACCACACCGCCAATATCCCTCCCGCCAAGACAAACCACAGCAAATAATAGCCGGTATTAATATAAAATAGTTTTTTATTTCTGCTTTCAAACAATACTCCGTTTAAGCCGAACGGGAGTACAAATCCCACCCATGCCATTATGCCTAGGATCGTTCCCTCAAGGAAAGTAGCGGCCAGCTTATACTCCACTAACAATGCCAGAATAAACGATGCCAACAAGGCGCCGATAAAAGAAATGGAGTAAGCCCCCCACATGTTCTTATGCATATCAGCTTCATCCTCTTTCTTGCCCATGGCTTCCATCCATTGCTTTCCAAAAAGTATTTGAGAATACCACAAGGAACCGAGTAGCATTCCTATAATTCCTGATACTAAAATCGCCCACCAATTCAAATCTATTGTCATGTGAATATTTGTTAATTAGTTTGTGGTTAATAGTTGATAGTTACTGGTTGATAGTTTTTGTTGGGTTGCCAACACCGTTTCGTGCTCAAGAATTTTCTCTTTTTGTCTTTTGCCTCTATTGTACCCTCCGTATGAGCCATCGCTCCTTATGACCCTATGGCAAGGGATCCTCATATCATAATTCTTATTTAATATATTGCCAACAGCGCGATAAGACCGCGGCGATCCCACCAATACGGCAACATCTTCGTACGACAAATGCTCGCCCATTGGTATAGACGAGACAACATCAATAACTTTTTCCTTAAAACTCTTCACACGTTTATATCTTAAAATTTTCCATCTGCACACCAGTCAATTGTCAATTGTTTATATCATTTGTTCAGCATCCATATTAGTATTATTTTTGGAATTTGTTATTTCTGATTTCGTGCTTTTTCATATTTACCGTCCTCCTTCAATTGGATTCTTCAGCTCTACCTGAACATCAAGCTGTTCCGCTCCTTCGTTCCCGTTCTGAAGGCGAGGTCCGACAAGAAATATTAGCAGTATTACGACAATTATGCCGACTATAAGACCGACTATTAGACCCATCCCTCCTCCGCCTTCGTCGCCTCTATTGGGATTATTTATTACAGTTTCCATATGATTTTATTAAGTTATTATAAAGTACGTGTAAATTTTAAGAGCCACACCGCAGGGCGTTAAGCCCCGCGGACCACCCCGACTCCACCCCTATTCGTGTGCGCTTTTCGTTAAGTGGTATCTACTATAACTCTACAATTTTACAACGACTTCATGAAATATATATGAACATAACCATATCAAGGTTTAACCTTGATATTAACACGAGCAAAATGCATTAAATAAGTCAAGTATACTTGACTTATAATGAAAATCTTCAAAAACCCTTATTTTTAAGGCTAATTGTTCGATTGTTTATTCGCGTTTTTAAACTATTCTAACTGCCGTAGATGTATTAATGCTTTTTTCCACAAATTAGGGTATAATTTATTGACTCTACTCCACAAATTTACTAATATTATCAGCGTATGTATAAAAGAACATTATCTGAAATTATTATAAAGTCCTTCAAAGAAGGTTTCGTGACTATCATTTATGGAGCGCGCAGGGTAGGAAAAACCGTCCTTTTGGGCCAGATAAGAAAAATCATCGGTGACAGCGACATCTTGTCATTCAACGGAGACACATCCGAGTCTGTGGACGCTCTAAACACGAATTCGGAAGTGAAGCTGACCAAACTTGTTGAAAATCATGGAACGATTTTTATCGATGAAGCCCAAAAGATTCCCGGCATTTCCTTGGCGCTAAAAATTATTATTGATAAATTTCCAAACAAACACATCATCGTCACGGGTTCGTCATCTCTGCAACTGGCGCGAGGTTCCCACGAAAGTCTGACAGGAAGGAATCAATCATTCACGTTGTTTCCGCTTAGTACGACCGAGCTGTCCTCCGGATTTCAATCGTTCCAGATACCGGCTCTCCTCGAAACACAACTCGTTTTCGGAGGATATCCGCATGTCTACGCTTTGCCGACGATCGAAGAAAAAAAGAAATATCTTGCTGATATAGTCAAAGATTATCTTTTTCAAGATGTTCTTTCGTTGGAAAAATTAGACCGCCCGGAAAATTTGAAAAGGTTGGCGACTCTGTTGGCTTTCCAAATCGGTAAAGAGGCTTCTTTGAACGAATTGGCCAATACGCTCGATGTGAGCGTAAAAACAGTTTCGCGATATATTGATCTTCTGGAAAAGAGTTTCATTATATTCCATATAGATGCGCATTCCTCAAACATGAGAAAAGAGATTGCTAAAAGCAAAAAATACTATTTTTACGATCTTGGCATAAGGAATGCTCTGATTGAACAGTTCCACCCCCCATCCGGCCGTCCGGATATCGGCGAATTATGGGAAAATTTCCTCATAATCGAACGGGTAAAAAAACACGAGTACAGTGGTACACAGGTAACTATGAGATTTTGGCGAACATATGAAATGGCGGAAATTGATCTAGTTGAAATCAAAGACGGAAAGCTGGAAGCATTTGAATTCAAGTGGAACAAGGAAATTTCCAGAACACCAAAAGCATTCAAGGACACTTACAGCATTGAAGCCAAAACAATCAACCGCAACAATTATCTGGAATTCATTTTTTAGTCGCGCAAATAGCAACCTCAACACCTTAAGCGAGCCATCGCAGCAGAGTTTGAGGAAGATAAAAGGTTCCTGACACCTTTGTTCTGATATTTACTACACACAGTTATCCACAAATGCCGTAACTCCTCACAAGACCGAGTAATGGCCACACCACAGCCTTCTTTTCTTCTGTCATTCCCGTGAAAACGGGAATCCAGATCAAAATA
>MHSK01000012.1 GCA_001821295.1 Candidatus Taylorbacteria bacterium RIFCSPLOWO2_12_FULL_43_20 | reverse complement strand
CCTTCTATCCCTTCGTCCAACAACTGTGTCTAAAATCATAGAACCGGATGTCGCACAATTACGGCTGTTGGAAGTTTAGTGGGACAGCACTGATGTCCGCCGAAAGAGTTTTGCGCATCCTCTTCAGGTTGTTCCAATAACATCTGCTCGCGGCCAGATTGAGCGCTCTGAAAATATTTTGACGCGTCGCGTACTCGGATAGTCCCATTTCTTTGGAAAGATCCGCAATATTTTTGCCGTCAATAAGCCCTGTCACTAGCCGATAGAACCGTTGTTCTCTTTCGGATGATAAATTGAAGACCTCTGGGAAAACTTCTTGCGGGGAAAAAACAAAATGTGCGGTTTTCATAATTCTGCCGAAAACATAACACATTCAATGGATTAATCCAACGACCCCCTTTAGATACTTAAAACTGTTACCAAGGATGCCACGGTTTGATAATAAATAGGTTACCGTAGTCAAATATGTATCATGGTTAAACCTTGATATTGATATTCATGAATTTTTCTATCATCCGTGTTAAATCGGCTCAAATGAAGGTTAGGCGGGTATCAGCATGTTATCTTCCAAAACATATCTGAGAGTTTCGGTACTATTTTCTATATTTGTGAAAGTTACAGATAAAATATTACTGCTTATAGACACATCTGTAGCATTGGTTTTAAAACCTCCAAGTCTTGGATAAGGTGTAATATTCGGTTGTAATACTTTCGCGTTACCATCATCGTTTATAATCAGAGTGAGCACGGTGCCACAGGACGCTCCGCAATGAGCGACGACCACGACAGCATCTTCTTCGCCGTCTTTATTTATATCCCCCTTTGCAATTTTTATAATCTCCCGAGTCATTTTAGAATCCGAGACAGAAACATATTTGTCGCCTTTTTTTATATACTCCACATCTTTACCTGATTTATCTGTTTCTCTGACGTTCATCACGGCATCTTCTATCTCATCACTGGTTAAAACATTTCTCTCCGGTACTTTAGGAGATGACGAAGAATAATAGACGCCGATACCAGCGGCAATTATTATAATAGCGATCAGGACAACAATGCTTTTTTTCATAAGTTTTTGTTCTTAATTTTATAATTTTATCAATTTTATTTTTATTGAGACTACCAATTATTCAATAGCTACGCCATCAATGGTCAGCTTGCCCTTTTTATCTATACCATATGATTATGATAGTCAGACTATCATAACATCAAGGCTAGTTAATTGAGGCGGGCAAGACCGTAATCTCGGAAGAAACTCCTTTTGCGTAGTTGGGGCTGTCAGAAGTGTAGACGTAATAGTTGGGTACAACTTTTTTTACTTCCGAACTTGAATTGCTCAACATTACTGTCCAATCAGTATTTGATGTTACATCAATAAAACTGTTGCATATCTCTGGTGATGTTCCTGTGACAACACCGGCTGGACAATAGAAATATAAAGATGATCTAATCGTGTTTGACGGAAATGATAGATTTAATTTAACACTTTCTCCGGAATTGATCGTCGTCCTTCCGGGACTAATAGCGGGCTGTGTTGAGGCCGGACTGAATGTGTGGTTGACAGTTTTTGTTTCTGTATTTGCATGAAAAGTAAAACTCATAGTTATCGGCACCGTAAAATTATCCGCCTGTAAAGATAAAACATTCCAGTTTTGATTCTCATAATTGATCATCACACTTTTGCCGCAACCTTTTACTATTGTTTCTTTATCCTCCGTACTTATTAAAGAAATATTTTCTGACCCACTCAAACAAGGGATCATCACTGATATCATTGGATTGGTTAGTTCAGCTGTCCTCCATTCCAAATTTATTTTTTGATCATTTATCCTTTTTGCTGTAAATAACGTGATTAATGAAAGCGGTGATGTACTTATAGTGGAGGACCCGGACCCAGGACGAATGTTTGAAGCGAGAACATTAATACGCATGCTTGTTCCGTCGGTAAATTCCACGAGTAAATATCCGCCGCTAAATGTCTGACTCGCCATCCAATTGGCTCCATAGGCATAAAAACTAATTTCACTGTTAGGTCCGATTTTGCGGCCTAGATTATTTGTATAGAGACTGAAGGGATCACAGTCTGCGCATAGGTCGTTCGTTACGGCCAATAAATACAGTGCCTTGTTTCCTGCTACAGGGTTGTCTGTAGACTCATCCGTGGCCCAGCCCTCGCCATAAGTATTGTGCACCAATATCATTCGTTTTATTGTTTTTTCCGTTGAACCAGAATTGGCAAGAGAAATTTTCCACTTCCAATCGTTAGAGTAAACGCGCGAACCGTTTACAAATTTTGGAGCTTTATCTTCGTCCGCGCTTACAAGACGAACCGAACCGGCTTCAGAAGTGACATCAACAGGAACTCGGGTTGTCGGCGTGACAGTGGTGGAAGTGTCCGCAGCAGACGCGGAAATTATTTCAAACTTACCGCTTGAACCGATGACAGCATCTTCATACCCTTTTATTCCAGACTTAATTTCAAGAGTGTACAATCCAGAAGGTATACGCGGAGAAATGCTTACAACTTCTTGACCGTCATTCATCACATTATTTGCAAGATAGTACTCAATGCGGGTGCTTACGTTTCTGAGCCGAATTAAATCCAGATAGGTTGATGCGGAAATATTTTGAGTCAGCCACTTTACCACCATACCGTCTTTTCCACCTTTCATGTCAAATACTTGACCTGAATACGGCGACAATATATTTATAAAAGGTTTTTGTGCGTTTTGTGAACCATCACATTTATAAATCTGATTCAACTTCGCTCTCGTGGAAGGACCAACATATCCTGTACCTCTCGCCAATCCGTGTGGCTTGAGAATTTCTGAAGCATATTTTTCCTGAAACGCGACAACGGCAGAAGCAAGTGACTCACTAAAATAACTGTTGCGAATTGAACTTCCCGCGCTTCCGGGCTGCACAAAGCCATAGTAATCATACAAACCTTCGGATGAAAGTATTCTCATCAAAGCGGTAACATCATGATCAATTGCTGTCGCTTGACCTGTTCCGACTCCGTCACCAGCATTTCTGCCGCCATCACCTACCCTCAGGTTTCTGTTAAACGTGTAGCAAAGACTTGAAGAATTGTTCGGCTCCGATGAAACCGAGGGAACCCTCACAGAACCTGGAGAAACCTCCACAGTGTCAGTTCTGTCAATTGACGCGCCCGAAGAGCCGCATTTTTCTCCAGTCATAAAGTTATATACGGCTCCAGTCGGACAACCATAAGTCAGGGTTTCACCAGCGGCGCATTTGGCTCCAGTAAGAAAATTGAACACGGCGCCTTTTGGACAACCTTGAGCATTATATGTTTGTCCCCCTCCGGATTGAGAATAACCGACAGACGCAGGTGTTGAAGCGGGTGATTCCATCACCGCGTTAGTAACTTTAAATTCAAAATGCTTTTGCTCTTGGGAATTTGTACCATATTTCTGAGCACACAAAGAATCAAAACCGACATAGCCGCAATATAAAGAAGCTTTGACTTCGTAGGTCAAATTCTTGTCCTTAGGAGCCGTTAACCTTATTTCCCATAAACCTGTTGAGGAGTTATAAGTGCCATTAACCGCCTCTAAGGCATTATTTGCGCCATCAATTGATAAGTGTGCCTGCACATTAAAACCCTCTTCGTGTGAAGCTGAGGATCCATCCGGCTCTACGCCTTTTACCCAAAAGACTATCGGGCTTCCCGAAGAATATATTTTTTTATGACCTGTAAGTCCTGTTATGGAGTAACCTTCATTGGACGCAGGCACGCTAGATACCGGCGATACTATACTGAACTTTCTGCTCTTCAAATTCTGTCCTTTCGTATCTATGAGATTTACATAGTAGATATCAGGATAAATTGTAGATAGTGTGTCGGGAAGTTTATAGACAAAACTTCCGCTCGTGTTTGTCGGATCCCCCGAAACCTTTTGGCCATATATCTGAAACGTGTCTCCTTTTGATGAAACCAATTGAATCGTAGTAACGCCGGCATTTTCGGGAAACCACTTTATAGTGATGCTATCTTTACCCATGATATAACTGTCTCCGACTTTCGGGGAAGTTATTGATGTGGGTGTGGGAGTGGGAGAAACGCTCGTGTTTGTATTCGCAAGCACAACAGCGGAAGGTCCCAAGTCCAAATTACTTATTTCATTTGAAAGAGTCGGGATAGTAAAAGTGAACAATGAGATGACCGCGAGGACGGCCAATGTGTTTTTCATATTTTAAGTGACTATGTTTATAATGTTAGTAAAATTATTCAGCTAAAAACTTATTAATACCCAAGCACAACCCAAACCGTACCTTCCGAGAAAACACCCTTCCCTTCATAAAACCTAGCCGGCTTTGAACCGCTATTCCAATAAGCTGATGGCTGTTTTGCGTCTCTTGGACTCCATGAATATACCGACAGCCCATCGTCATCAGTAACTTTTGACCCGTCCTTAAATACGTCAAACTTCCCAAAAGTACTGGACTTATACCCCACGGACCATACCCCTTTGGGGTTTTCAATACTAGGAAATTCTTTTGACAAATCATAATTCCTAACATATCCGTCGTTGCTAACTCCTGAAATCTTAATACTCATTTTCAGCCCGGATCCCGACGACTCCCCGGCTCTGCCTCGTCCAACTTGAAAATCAACATACTCTCCTTCTAGCAAAACAAAATCTTTTTCGTAAGTCCGTTCTTCACTCTTTCCCATTTCCCTCCAATAGACTTTTTTGTTATTCGCAAGCACCGTAAGACTCGCTCCTTTGGCCTCATCCCCTCTTACTACGGGCGCAAAATCGGCTGTTACAGAAAACGTGCCGCTTGAAGGAGCGGTAAAACGAACCACGCCATAGTTATCGTCACGAATCTTGGTTGAAACCTTATCCGCTTTTTTTTCTTTTTTTGCTTTCGGCTCCGCAATTTTAAAAGTGTGACTTATTGAGGAATAATCTGTCTTTGTTTTTCCCCTTGTCCTTATCTCTAATACATATGCGCCAGCCGAAGCTTCTAGCGGAATAATCACTTTTTCTTGCCCATTATTTCGCGTATTTGAGGACAATATATAGCTTTTTCCAGAAGAATCATCAATCAGCTTTATCACGACTCTAGATGAGTCAAAATCCTCACTCGTCCATTTGACATTATATTTTTCTCCCGCGATCAATTTTTCATTTTTCTTCGGGCGAAATACGCTTGTGGCTTCGTCCTGTTTATCGGCCTGCGTCGCCACTTGATATGCTGGCGTTATCGGGACATTAGGCGGCTCTTGATCTCTTGGTAAAACAGGCGGCGATGAAGACGCGACAGTATTAATAATGAGTTCCGGCGCAGTTGGAGCGGGTTCTGATGGCTGATCAGACACAGCGATACCTGTTATACCGATCACACCCGAGTATCCTTTTGAACACGGAGTCACACATTCTCTTCCGGAATCGGTACTTTGTGATAACGAAACCATATAGTTTCCGGATTTCAGTCTTTCGGGTATCTGTATCATTTCCCTATGGCTATTCCCGGATTTTCCAATTATTGTTCCGAGGTCATATGAGTCATCCCCCTCATCCTTTACGAGTTTAACTTCATATTTTTCTCCATATGCTGGATTGATGAAATAAATCATTATCATCTCGCCCGTGTAATACTGCCATCCGTCTTGAGGCAACAGCATGTTTATAGACGACGAGGTCTCCGCGGCTATTACGACGCTCGCGCTCTGGCCTGCCGCTATCGCGCTATTATACTTAGCATCCATCTCAAAATTGACGATCTCTTTGGTGAGCGCGGGGATTGTAAATGTTACAAGAGATATAAGTGCGAGAACGGCGAGAAGATTTTTCATGGTTGATTTAATATATTTTGAACTTTTAAAATCTGTAGATCAGACAAAAATTCTTTTATCACATTTAATAAGGGGGTTCTTTGTGTTTTTCTATCTTGCTGTTCTTTTTTGCCTTAGCTGATCGTTTAATCTTGTTGATTCAAGAATATTGTATCTGTCCTGAATCGTCCAAGATTAAAGTTGTATAGATTGTCATGAGTATCACCGCTGTCTGTGTCCCATCTCAGACCATTAAGAATAATCCCAGCTTGCACATCTTTTGGCGCGGGGCCAATGTTGACTTGAAGGGTAAATCTTCTTGTCTCTCCTTCTGGAATTCCATAAGATATAGCTCCGCTTGTTTTTACATCAGGAGCAACGCTGTTTGACCCTTCTTCTCCTTCGGCTTCAAGAATGTACAACGGGAGATAATTCAGATAATCAAACCCGTACGTTGTGTTTGTTGTAGTCGCCCAATTAATGCCGTCTCCGCCAAATCTTGCCCTTGGCACATCCCCGTCAATAAACACATCATCCCCAATGGCGGTTACGTCAAATGTGATTGTGTAAATACCAGTATCGTTTCCTGTAATAGAACCCGAAGAAGCTCCGTCAGTCTTGGCACTAGAGCTTACAAAGTCCACTTTGATTGAGGGTTGCGCGGAAACCACTCCGACTGGCTTAACGGTTATCTCTCCTGAAACCGCCTGATACAGTCCCGGCTTAGCAGGAGTCATGACATAGTAGTTGGGAACGGCCTTGAGTTCAGTCTTTGTGCTGTTGGTGAATTGTATTCCATAACTGAATGCCGTGGTTCCTAATACAGTCCATTTGTTGCACACATTTGTTATTCCTTTTTCCGATACTCCGGTCAAACCGGCGGGGCATACGAGATACATCCACGCGGCTGTGGTATTGGAAGCGGGAGTGAAGTTGAGAGTTGCCACATCACCAGAGTTTATGGTTTGGCGTTCGAGGGTGAGTGTGGGTTTGGTTTGAGTTTGAGTAATTGTGAAGTAGTTGTCACTGTCATCTCTACTATGCATAAAGTCACCAGTGCAAGGTGTTTTTACAAGATTTGGGGCAGAACGAACAACGCAGTTTATTCTTACTTTATATTCTCCAGTTGGCAGGGTAGCTGGCACAGGAAGCGATATAGAACCCTGTCTGATAGAAACACATGGTATTTCATATAATCCCCCTGTCAGACATTTATTGACAGTGTAATTATCAAGTAATGATTCATATATACTTCCAGTAGTTTTATCTATTAATGCTACTTCTAATAGACCTTCTTGAGGCATCCCTATCGCATTCCATAAAATATTAACTGTCCTTCCTCCTGATACCCATGTATTCCAGATACCAATTGATGGTTGAATAATAGTTCTTTCACTTACATTCAATGCAATCGTTTGTGTTTTGAAGTTCAAAGCAGAAGTGTTATAGCTATTGTTCATGATATCTCGGGTCGTTGTCGCCCACTTTAGTTCGTTGATTTGCACACCAGCTTGAACATCACTCTCAACAGGCCCTAAGCTTGACTTAAATGTAAACCGACGAGTCTCTCCGGCAGGAATTCTAAATCTGATGTCATTTGGATTTAGCACATCTCCGCTTATGGAAACGTGGCTTTGTAGAAGAGCGTAATTAACATTTACGCTATCAAATCTCAAAGTTGAATTTGTAGTCGTTCCCCAATGAAGACCATCGCCATACTCCAAACCAAGAAATTGACCTTTATACACATCACCGTCAAGGTAAATGTCATTAGAATCATGAGAAATAGCAGTAACGTCAAAAGTAATGTCATAAATTCCACTATCATTACCCGTTAAAGAACCTTGAGAAGCTCCGTCAGTCTTGGCACTAGAGCTTATGAAGTCCACTTTGATTGATTGTGTGGTTGTTGCGGGAGATATTTTGATATTTCTAGTGTTAGAGATTCCATTTACTCCACAGCCGATATCACCATCAACGATCGTAGTTGGGCATAATTCAACTTTTATTTGGTAATCCGCTGGCAATGTGGCATTTCTTAAAGAACTATGACTGAAATCGACTAAAACTGAAGAGGCGCTACTGTATCGTCGATTAAGCCAGCCAGCTATATAATTGCCTGAGTAATCGAATAGGGTAACATTTGCCCAAGGATATAATATTGGCTGATTTGTTTGCCACCAAACATGTGTAGCATCGCCAACTTTAAAGTTATATCCTGCGTTCGGCAAAAGAATGATGATTGAAGGTTGGAAAACCGGCTGAAAAGGTTGCCCTACTGTCGGTTGGGTGGATGTCGTACTGCATTTTTGTCCAGTTTGGAAATTGTAGATGGCGCCAGCTGGGCATCCCAAAGTTGAGTTTGTAGAGCCGCAAAGGCCGCCTGTCATGAAGTTATAAACCGCTCCAGCGGGACAGCCCAAACTTGAATCAGTCGCGGTAGTGGTTTGCACGGAGGGGGTTACTGGAGCCGGCGCGGGAGAAGCGGTGGTGATAGGAGTTGACTTCACGCATTGTGACCCTGAAACTGTGTACCCAGAATTGCAGGTTACGTTGGATGTCTCGGTGCCAGAAGTGAAGCTGGTAACATTGCATGTAAATGTCTTGTATGAAGTGTTGTAACCGTTGGATATGATTGCTTGTTTCTTTACCGTAATACTTTCGCCATTGCTCTTTTTAGGCACATAGTATCCGTCTATCGTCTTGGCGTAGCAATAATATGGATATGCGGTGGTTTCAGATGATGGCGCCACGTATACAGACGGAGCGGGTGAAGTGGAAGCCGCGGGGGTTGCTGACGTTGTCGGCGTGGCCGAAGTTGTGGCTGTAGGAGTAGGACTTGCTGTGGTCGTGGTGGTAGGAGTTGCAGAAGTTGTTGGAGTCGGAGATGAGCTTGTCGTAGATGTTGGAGTTGGTGAAGAGCTTGCGGCAAGATAAACCGCCGCGTTGCTAGTATCAGCGGTTAGATTGACTATTTGTTCTGAAACGTTCGGCACGCTATATGTGATAAGTGACAGCGTAGCCAGTAAACCTAAGATAATATTTTGCATGTTGATATTTTACTAGATTAATAATTAATTAATGATTAACAAAAAAGAAAAAACCTGCTGCTTTATTTCAAGCAGTTCTTACGAAAACTTTTGAGTAGATGACTTACTGAAAAGTATACAACAGTTTTACCCACGCGCAAGGGAAACCTGGGGATAACTTTTTAGTAGCTCTCATGCGATACCAATATACTACTCCGACGCTTCGGTCGGAGCCCCGACCGAAGCGTCGGGGATGCGTACTAATTATACGAATGGGAGGAGAAAACATCCCATGCTTAGATAAGCACGAAGCACCAAATAACAAATTCGAAAAGGAAAAAATGAGAATAAAAAGGCACTTCCCCCCTTACTCCCCTTCGCTCTAAGAAGAGCTTCGGCGGAGCAAGGGAGGGGAAGAGGAGATCATCCGGCCTCCGGTCATGCCGACTGCGTAAGTCCTATGGTAAAATGGGAACATGAATCTTACTGATCTCAAAAGACAATACCTTGAGCATTTGGAAATTGAGAAGGGCCGCAGTTTGAAAACCATAGAAAACTATGACAGATATTTGAGCCGTTTTTTTCTATATTCCAAAGCCAATAAACCCAGTGACATAACAGACGAATCCGTGAGACAGTATCGTCTCTGGTTAAACAGACAATCCGCAACCGTTGAAAAAAAGACAACTCTCAAGAAAAAAACCCAAAACTACTATCTGATCGCTCTTAGATCTTTCTTGAAATATCTGGCAAGAAGAGAGATAAAATGCATGCCAGCTGAGAGAATTGAACTCGCCAAAACGCCCGAAAGATCACTGGATTTGATTTCTCACGAAGAACTTGAACGCCTACTTCTCGCACCCGACAAAGACAACCTTAAAGAATTGCGGGATAAAGCGATGCTTGAGTTACTGTTTTGCACCGGACTCCGCGTCTCTGAGCTTTGTTCCCTTCCGCGCGATCTGGACTTGAACAAAGACGAGTTTTCCGTAAGAGGAAAAGGAGAAAAAGTCCGCGTGGTTTTTCTTTCCGAAAAAGCAAGAAAAGCAGTAAAAGAATATTTGTCCAAAAGGAAAGATATGAGCGATTTCCTGTTCATCAAATTGCCAGCCGGAACAAAAAATAACATAATGAAAGGCGAAAATTTCCGCCTTACACCCCGTTCAGTGGAAAGAATAGTCAAGTTTTACGCGATAAAAGCCGGAATCTCAAAAAAAGTGACTCCACACACAATAAGACATTCTTACGCCACAGATCTCCTGCAAAACGGAGCGGATATACGTTCAGTACAATTACTGCTCGGACACGCCAATATAGGAACCACGCAGATATACACCCATATTACTGATAGACATTTGAGAGAAATACATAAAAAATTCCACAACAGAAAATAATGAGTAATTATAGGGGAAGAAGTCGTTAGTAATAACAGATACCAATATACTACTCCGACGCTTCGGTCGGAGTCCCGACCGAAGCGTCGGGGATGCGTACTAATTATACGAATGGGAGGAGAAAACATCCCATGCTTAGATAAGCACGAAGCACCAAATAACAAATTCGAAAAGCGAGAAAGTAAGAATAAGGGACTTTTCCTCTAACTCCCTTCGCTCTAGGAAGAGCTACGGTGGAGCAAGAGAGGGGAAGAGGAAATCCTTCCGGGTCATATCTAGTGCTTAAAAAATTTTATGAACATACTTTCGTGGAATGTAAACGGATTGCGAGCTTTGTGTAAAAAAGGCCAGTTTGACTGGTTGTTGCGTCATTCACCGGACATTTTTTGCCTTCAGGAAACAAAAGCCGAGAAACACCAGCTTCCGGCAGAGACTGCGGAACCAAAAGGATACTACTCATATTTTGACCATTCCAAAGCGAAAAAAGGATACAGCGGAGTAGCAATTTATTCCAAAATCAAACCGAACAAGGTGGAGTATAAAATGGGCAACCCCACATTGGATAATGAAGGTCGGCTTATATCAGCCCATTATGACGATTTTGTGCTTGTAAACGTGTATTTTCCCAACGGAGGAGGCGGGCCTGATCGCCTTGAATTCAAACTTGCATTCTATGATGAATTTTTAAGTTATGTGGATGATCTTAGAAAAAAAGGGTGCAAAATTATTTTTTGCGGAGACATCAATACCGCGCATGAAGAAATTGATCTGGCAAGACCAAAGGAAAATGAAAACAATACCGGCTTCTTACCCGTAGAAAGAGCGTGGCTTGACGAGGTCGTGGCTCACGGGTATGCGGATGTGTTCCGATACTTTTATCCCAACAAAACAGGAATTTATACTTATTGGGACATGAAAACTTTTTCTAGAAGCAGAAACGTCGGGTGGCGTATTGATTATTTTTTTGTCACTCCCGAAATCTTGAACAATGTAAAGGCAATTAATACCTTCACCGACATTCACGGTTCTGACCATTGTCCATTGGAAATTAAGGTTGATTTACTCTCTTCCCCTGCTCAGTAGCTTTTAGCTGTCAGCTATAAGATTAAGAGAGAAAAGTAGGAATAAGACAACCGGTGTCCTGCACTGAATAATTCTTTAACTGTCACGAAGTTATCCACAGCTATGTCCTTTACAAATGTCCTTTATAAAATATACTTCTATCAGACACGATAGAACTTAGGAGAACCAAGGGCTTCTAAAGGACATCCATGTTCTTTGAAAAGAGTAGAGACAGGACGCTCTTCATTATTTTTGAGCGGTCCGACGCCGCTCGCGCGAAGACCTCTGTTTTCTCGAGCGGTTTTTTGTTTTAATAATCGTGAATTACGAGCTTGGTGTCATTCCCGCAAAAGCGGGAATCAAGGATATCATCCGTTTACTCTGGATTCCCGCCTTCGCGGGAATGACAGAAAGAAGCGAGAATGACATGGGGGGCGGTCATTTGACCCAATATTTTTTTCTTATTTCATCTATGTCCTTTTCTTCCAGCTCATCCTTTTTTTCCTTTCCCTTCTCCCCTATTTTTTTTAACTCATCCTCCGGCATTTTTGACAACTCCACGGCTCTTTTTTCCAAATAATCCACACTGTTCAAACCCGGATCCTCAAGCACTTCCTCCAATAAAGCATGTAAAATATGGCCAATTTTGGGCCCCGGGGGAATGTTGGCGGTTTTCATTATAGTACCGCCGTTAATTTTAAGCATACTTACGGAAACAGGATCCTTCATGGCCTCCTCAACCATTGCCTTATATTTTCTGAGGCGATAAGGTGACTCTTTCGGCCTGCCCGTTCCTATTCTGTCGCAGGCGCGAACATTCATAAGATCCCATATGTTTTCCCTGCCTACATTATTAATCATTCTCCTGACGGCAGATAAGGTAATCAGCTCCGTGTCTGAAAAAAACATATGCCAGCGTACCAACTTCACAACTTTGTCTACTGTATCTTTGGGAAATTTTAAGCGATCCAGCACAACCCTCGTGACGCGAGAGCCAACCACATCATGTCCATAGAAAGTCCACTCGCCTGTCTTGGGGTTTTTCCGCCTCGTCATTGGTTTCGCGATGTCGTGGAACAACGCGGCTAAACGTATATCCAACGGCCATTTTTTACTATTAGAATGCCGTAATGTTTTCATTAGATGCGTCCACACGTCAAACGCATGCGCCTTGTTCTGCTCAACCCCTATCCCCTCCTCAAGTTCTGGAATAAAATGCTTCAAAATACCTAGTTTTTGAGCCATTTCTATGCCGTCATCAGGCCTATCAGACATTAAAATTCTGATGAACTCGTCCCGTATTCTTTCCGCAGAAATCTTTTGCAAAATATGCGCTTTTTTCAATATCGCTTGGCGAGTTTTTTCCTCTATCTTAAACCCAAGTTCGGACGCTATACGCACAGCACGCAGAAGCCGGAGACCGTCTTCAGCAAAACGTTCACAAGGATCGCCGACCGCTCGGACTATACCCCTTAAAGTATCGCCCTGGCCATCATAGGGATCAATAATGGACACAGACCCATCCTCTCTCTGGTCAAGAGCAATCGCGTTTATAGTGAAATCTCTGCGTTTAAGGTCCTCCTCAAGGCTGTCGCTGAACGCGACCTTATCCGGCCTACGCGCGTCTGAATACGCACCTTCAATACGAAACGGCGTCACTTCAACTATCTTCAACTTGGGATCTTCAGTTTCATTCACGACGCCAACAGTTCCGTAGTCATTTTCATAAAACGTGCTCGGGAACAGCTCCGTAATTTTTTTTGGATCGGCATCTGTAGCCACATCCCAATCCTTGGGCGTACGGCCAATTAGAAGATCCCTGACACAACCACCCACTAAAAATGCTTTAAAACCAGCATTTTTGAGAGTTTTCGTTACACATGAAACCTCGTCAGGAATTGTGTATTTTTTTAATAACATATTCTATAATTATGCACCCGGGAGGATTCGAACCCCCAACAACGGTTCCGAAGACCGGTATGATATCCATTTCACCACGGGTGCTTAGAGCCTGTTCATAATCTAACCGCAAATCAATGAATGAAACAATGCTTGCCTGCCATTAGATTATGAACAGGCTCTTAAAACAATAATAGCTTAAATTATAACAAATAAGAAGACGGGTGCTCTGCGCCAACCTGGTTTTCAAAAAACCGAACCTTCGTGCTATACTTCAGATATGCGAGGTGATTAAGAAAAAGCCGTAGTATTAAGGAGATTCGGAAAAAACTACCTGAAGATAAAGAGCGAATTGGGCGTACCAAAAAGTACCTTGTCAAAATGGTTCGAGGACCAAAGATGGTCAAGAGAAATATTTAAGAGCCCATCCACGATCTAATCGCCAGATATGAAGCAAGACATGGCTTGACTGCCGAAATGTCCAAAATTCTGCTGCAAATTGCATATTTATCGTCAGCGTACCTCGGTATGCTTCCTCAAAATCCGCAATTTTCGCAAAGAATTTTGAACATTTCAGCCAGTCATTAGATCGTGGATGGGCTCTAACACTCTCACCGAAAAAGCAAAATCCTCTCATACCGATCTTCTCGCCGATGATTTGGTGAAAGAAAATTACACTGCGGGTATGGTTTAGTGGTAGAACACGTCCTTGCCAAGGACGAGATTCGGGTTCGATTCCCGGTACCCGCACCTATAATTCTAAGGAGAAAAACATTAAAACTGTGGATAACTCTGTGTATATGTGTATAAAGGACAAACTTCATCTTTCCTTAATGTTTCTCTTAAAAGTGCCGTTAAATGCCTCAAAATAAGGATATTTTAAGGACATGAGTCTTTTTTAGCCCAACCTTGTTGTCCTTTAAAGGTCAAAGTTACACAAGAAACAATGCCGATATACGAATACACAACCCCGACGCTTCGGTCGGGGCTCCGACCGAAGCGTCGGGGATGAATACGAATAAGAAAGAGAAGAACAAAGAAATATCTAATTACTAATTTCTAATATTTAATGGAAGGGCAGAGGGAGGAAGAAATTTCTCCTTCGAGTTCCTCAGGATGGTGAAGCAATTGAACCATAATTACTAACTAGCCCGTAACATTTCACATGAAACACGTCGAAAACTCTCATAATAAAGAATTAGGAAGTAAGGGTGAAGACATAGCGTGTTTGTTTCTGATGAAACATGGATATCATATTATAGAGAGAAACTACTGGAGAAAATGGGGAGAAATAGATATAGTGGCTCAAAAAGGGAAAAGGATATATTTTATTGAGGTTAAAACAGTTTCACGTGAAAGCATAAAGCAAATATCTGGAAGTAGCGCGTATAAACCTGAGGATAATGTCCACCCAAGAAAGAGACAGCGCCTTGCCCGAATTTTTCAAACCTATTTAATCAACAAGCACGTGACCGATGCAAAGTGGCAATTTGATATTATCTGTGTTTACATGTGCCAGAGAGAAAGGATCGCCAGAGTACAAATCCTAAAAGACATTATCATCTAGTATAAAAGACATTCTAAAGGACAGTGTCCTTTATGGTAAACATCACTTAACGACTCCGACGCTTCGGTCGGAGCCCCGACCGAAGCGTCGGGGATAGATACGAATAGGGAACACCCCATCGCCTCGGAAACCCTCCCCCTTCGCTCTAAGAAGAGCTACGGCGGGACACAGTCGGCTTCCCCTCAAAAGGGGGAAGGGGGGGCGGTCTGCGATGCAGCTAAAATTTATAGTGCATCCTTGTTAATTATTCTTTTATCTAGTAAAGTAAGCTCCTGATAGTAAATGCAATTACGGCGGGAGACAACAGATATTTTTTCTTCAATAAACACCCAATCACCTCGTCGACTCCCCTCTTCCCCTCTTTAGAGGGGAAGAGGGGAGAAAGTGTGAGTCATGCGGTTAACAATATCGGGCTGTAGTATAGTGGTAGTATATATGATTTGGGATCATACGGTCTGGGTTCGATTCCCAGCAGCCCGAAAATGAAATGGACCTCTTCTAGTAGGCACTACTTCAGTGTTTACTGTTTTCTTTGTTAGAATTAGATTTAATGGGCTTTGTAAAAAGAGTAGAAAATTTTAAATGTGAGAAATGTGGGCAGGAGATTAAAGGAAATGGGTATACAAACCATTGTCCTGTTTGTCTGTGGAGTAAACATACAGACATAAAGCCGGGGGACAGGAAAGCTGATTGTTTGGGCCTAATGGAACCAATAGAAATACTTTCAAAGAAGCAAGATTTTCATCTTATACATAAATGTTTGAAATGCGGACTCAAAAAAACCAATATCATGAGCGGTAGCGACAATATTGACCTGGCTTTAAACAATGCAAAAAACAGAAATCGCTTCGGGTAAAGCAGTTTGCTGAGAGAACATTGTAACTGCTCACAAGACCGAGTGGTGTCATTCCCGCGAAGGCGGGAATCTAGGCCATATTTTGATCTGGATTCCCGTTTTCACGGGAATGACAGAAGAAAAGAAGGCTGTGGTGTGGCCATTACTCGGTCTTGTGAGGGGTTACAGAACATTCATTTGCGAGTGATCCGTATTTCTGTTATATTTTTTGGACCGCGGGATTAGTTTAATGGCAGAATAAGAGTTTTCCAAACTCTGGGCGGGAGTTCGATTCTCCCATCCCGCATAAATTATTCGAATGGGAAGGAAAAAAATCACCCCATCGCTCCGTATAATTTATCAGATAAATTATACGGAGCACTTCCCCTCTAAAGAGGGGAAGAGGAAATCCAACGGTTTATCAGAATAAACCACCTCCTTTAGAAAAAAAGGGGGGGGAGAGAAGATACCCCATCTTTAGATAAACACGAAGCACGAAATCCAAAATACGAAAAAATTGTAAATTCAAAAAAGAAGAAAAAAGAGGGGGAGAGGAGGAGCACTTTTTGTATTTATATATAGGACTTACGCATTTTCTGTCATTCCCGTGAAAACGGGAATCCAGAGTGCGTAGTAATGCCCTGGATTCCCGCCTACGCGGGAATGACACCGACCAGAACAAGCTTTTGCTAAGTCCTATATATATATATTCATATGCATACAAAAACCGCCTATGGCGGTTTTTGTATGCTGACTAAATATTTAAAGTCTTTATTTTACAGCGTCCTTTAACGCCTTAGCGGCTCTGAATTTTGGCACTTTCATTGCCGGAACTTGCAACGTCTCTCCTGTTCTTGGATTCCTAGCTTGGCGAGCAGCTCTTTGCTTTACTGAAAATATCCCTATTCCAGCGATAGAAACCTCTTCTCCTTTTTTTAAAGTGTTTACTATTGAATCAACCACAACATCAAGCGCCTGTTCAGCTTGAACCTTTGTTCCGCCTATTTTCTCCGCAATGGCTTCTGCGATAGCTTGTTTATTCATACTTTTTTTGTTAGCTGGCTTATCATTAAGCCGGCCTTTATAGGGCATACGCGGTTGGATGCAGTTCGAGGCGCGAGCGAGGATTGCGACCAAAATGTATGCTTATACATTGCGGGAGCAAACGGAGCTTGCAACGAAGAAATGCGCCGACTGTGTATGTCCTACTTTATTAATTAAGGGGTCAACCCCCTTCTGCTCGACCATTTTCGGCTGAACCATTATTACATTATTTCTTATGGTAGGACTTGCGCGGTTGGATGCAGTTCGAGGCGCAAGCGAGGATTGCGACCAAAATGTATGCTTATACATTGCGGGAGCAAACGGAGCTTGCAACAAAGAAATGCGCCGACTGTGTATGTCCTATATGGTTCAGTTTTATCCTAAGCTACATTATAACGCAAGCCTTTTTTTGGGCAATGCCTGATAATTAAGAATGAAGAAAAGACCGGTTGTCAAATCAACGAGCAAACTCCACCACTCTCGTCTCACGTATTACGGTAACTTTTATTTCTCCGGGGTATTTCAACTCTCTTTCAATTTTAAGAGCTATATCCCTAGCCATTTGTTTGGCTTGAAAATCATCAATGTTTGTCGGAGTAACAAAAATCCTAATCTCTCGACCTGCTTGCAAAGCATAAGCTTTTTCAACGCCTTCAAATGATGTAGCTATGCCCTCCAAGTCTTCCAGACGTTTAAGGTAATTTTCAACACTATCCCGCCTCGCGCCCGGTCTACCTCCCGATATGGCGTCGGCAACCTGAACAATAACAGATTCAATGGTTTCGTAAGGATACTCCTCGTGATGAGCCTGCATCGCTTTAATTATTTCTTCCGACGCACCAAACTTCTGGAGTATTCGTCTGCCTATTTCCACATGTGTACCTTGCACCTCGTGGTCAACCGCTTTGCCTATGTCGTGCAGAAGAGCCCCCGCCTTGGCAACGTTGACATTCGCCCCAAGCTCCTCAGCCAACATGCCAGCGATATGAGTCATTTCCACGGAGTGTTGAAGTACGTTCTGTCCGTAACTCGTCCTGAAGTGCAGCCGTCCCAAAATATGAACAATGCGAGGGTCCAGGTTGATGATTCCGCATTCGTAAGCGGCTTCTGCTCCTTTGTCTTTTATGGTTTTATTGATGTCCTCCTTCGCTTTCTCAACCAGTTTCTCAATCTTCGCCGGCTGTATTCTGCCGTCAGCTATAAGATTTTCCAAAGCCACTCGGGCAACTTGTCTTCTTATGGGATCAAACGAAGAGATGGTTATAGACCCCGGGGTATCATCAACAATTATTTCTACGCCTGTAACTCTTTCAAAAGCTTTTATATTTCTACCTTCCTTGCCTATTATTTTGCCCTTAAGCTCGTCAGAAGGTATTACCATCGTCGTTGAAAAGACATCTCCACCCACGGCGTTTCCAAGCCGCTGTATACAGGTGCTTAAGATGTCTTTGGCTTTTTTCTCCAGCCGTTCCTCGCCATAATTTTCCAATTTCTGCATTCTAACCAAAAAATCCTCCTCGTATTTCTTTTCAATTATGTCGAGCAGACGGTTTTTCGCTTCCTCTTCCGACATTTTGCTCAACCGCTCCAATTCGGCGGTTTTTTCTTTCTCTTGGCCGTCAACCTTCTCCTTGATTTTTTTGATCTCCTGTATTTTAGTCTTTATTTCCTCAACTTCTTTATCTAACTCGGTTTGGCGATGATCCAAAAGATCTTCCTTTTTGATCAAACGGTCTTCTGTTTTTTTTAATTTTTCCTCCTTTTCTTTTATTTCTACCCTGATCTCTTTTATTGTCTCTATAGCTTTGGTCTCAGCGTCTGAAATAATTTTCTTGGCTTTTTCTTCCGCTTGAAGCTCTTGTTGCTTCAGTTTGAGCTCCATTGAACCCTTCTTGCCGAGAGAAACAAGAACCCGCAGGTAATATCCCACGGCGGCCCCGCTGACTGCGGCAAGGCAGGCAAAGAGGAATGCGATTTTTAATGACATTTTAAAGCGAAATCCGCTTTTTCACTTCCCGAGAAAACATATTTCTAAACAGCATATTGGACGAAGACTTTCTTACTCAAAGAAAAATTATATGAGCGAAGTAAGAACATTACTGTTAAATCGAACGTAAGAGCGTGCTCACAATCTAACCGCGGATGGCGCCATTTTCTTCCTAAATTTCCGAATTTGGCCCAGACATTATTGTAAACAAGTTCTAAGCAAAAAAGCTAAATTTCAATTAATACCTATAATTACCATACAATACAGTATTTGACAGAAAATGTCACGCATTGCACTGGGTTAGTGTACAGTTGACAGTAGAAAGGCATGAAAAAGAAAGGTTCTTTTAATAGTATTGATAGCTTGCTAGAAGAAGTTA
>MHSK01000011.1 GCA_001821295.1 Candidatus Taylorbacteria bacterium RIFCSPLOWO2_12_FULL_43_20 | reverse complement strand
CGCTGTCCGACAGGTCGGCTCCCCGACATCTAATCCGATTAGATCGTCGGGGCTGAGCTACGCGCGCATAAAACTAACCTTAACCCCCATTTTACTTTGGCGCGCATAGGTCAGCGATATTTACCAAAACAGCTACGCGCGCTGGCAACCATTTGCGACCCAACCACACCAACAATATACCTTATTTTTTATCAGTTACAAAATATGATTCGGTGCTAAAATACAAGGAGAAGCTTCAGTGGCTTCATGGGCTTCGTTAGCTTTGTCTCATACATATCATGATAAAGAATATAACGGCAAAAACATTAATATTTGACTTTGATCACACTCTTTTCAATACAACGGCTTTCAGCTCTTCAATGAATCAATTTTTTACTGATAGGACGATACCGGAAAAGATCTACGATGATATTATCAGGAAACAAAGAGCGGATTCAAAGGATAATCCCGATTTCTTGAAACTATGCGAGGAGTCGGAGAAACTGAGATACAAAATTTCAAAGGAGGATATCAGCGCGTTTTTAAAAAATGACTTGTCTTCTTATCTCAAAGGTCCGGTGAAAGAGACCCTTACCATATTAAAGAAAAAAGGATATGTACTCATGATTCTGACCAAAGGAATAGATTATTACCAGAGATTCAAAATACGCCAGTCCGGCATAGAAAAATTTTTCGGCAAACATATTTATGTCTGCGATGAGAAAAAAGAGGAAGCGCTCAGAGATGTTGCGTTCAAAGGCGTTACGTATTTTATTGATGACCACGCCGATGAAATTGAAACTATTCTAAAAAAATTCCCCGATTTTAAAATAATATATGTAAAAGGGCCGAAAACAGCTCATGATCGGTTCATAGAGCATGAGCATATTCCAACAATCACAGATATCTCTGAACTACCCAAGATGATTTAATAAGTTTTGTGCGTTTGATGTCATTCCCGCGAAAGCGGGAATGACAGAGAGCGCTGGACTAACAGATGGGGATGGTTTGAATGAGCCAAAACACATACTTCAGTGCAAATCCCTATTTCGCGCAAAAAAAAAAGCCGGCAGATTATTATGCCGGCTGTCTCAATTGTACTCGGGTAGGTCCGTTTGACCCACCGGACATAGTGATTTTCTTTCCCGCCACCTTGGCGGAAAAATCAATAATGTCTCTGAACTGATTCATAGAGCATGAAGCGGCGTTTTCCTCATGCCTTATCAGCTCCGCGACCAAAGCCCCGAGAAACCAATCACCGGCGCCCGTTTCAAACACCCCTCCCTTGAAAGAATGAGGGGCAAAAGAAAAGATCTTGCCGCAAAAAGAACAATACCCGCCATCTTTGTCATGGGTAACCACGACAATTTTCGGCCCTCGACGGTGAATAGCGTCATACGACATGTTCGTGGCGGCGAATTCCTGCCGATTGAGAACTACCACATCAACTATCCGGAGGAGCCGGACAAAACCCGGCCGCCGGCATAGCGTGTCTTTGGCATTCAAAACGCGATATCCCTCTTGCGTTGCCGCAAGAAGTGAGGTCGCGAACGGTAATTCCCCGCCCCGCAAACTGGTGACCACAGCAAACGCTTGTTTGTTTGAGCCAAAACTCTCAAGCATGCGTAGCGCTGGCCGGATAGCATGACGAAGAACTCCGTTCCGTCTGCCCCAAACCTCGCCGTTCTTCTCGTTAACAACGGGAATAGCGGCGATATTTGTCCTTTGAAGAGCCGGAATTCCCCAGAAACTAAACCCGCTTGATCTGACCAGCTCATCAAAAAATTTACCCTCCCAAGAATTTTCATGCACGGGGCTTACTCCTACTAAACCCAGGAGCCGCGGGCTTACTCCCAGCGTCTGGAGAGCGATCGCCACGTTGCCGGATGATCCGCTCAGTCTACCGCTGAACCTGCGCAAAGTTTTCTTTGGTTCCTTTGCGTCACCGCCAACGTTAATTTCAAACTCGGGATTCACGGAAAATCCCACCACCACTTTATGCTTCGTTTTCATAATGTTCATTTCTTTGTCTATTCTATCGGTGACAATGATAGTTTGTCAATTTAAAATTGACAAAATTGCTGTGCTTAATGACTTATCATGAGTATTCCTTGATTTGTCAAATTTCTATTGACAAGTATAATTACACTATGAACGATATAACGCTAACGCTTAATAGGCTCGGCCTTACAGACAAGGAAGCGACACTCTACATGACTCTCTTGGAAACCGGACCGACAGCTATAAGAAAAATCGCCGAAAAAGCTGACATTAATCGTGGGACAACTTACGACTTGCTGAAAAAGTTGCAGCAGATGGGACTTGTGTCATATTACCATCATGGCAAACACCAGCATTTTCTGGCGGAAGACCCCAAAGTGCTGAATAAGCTCTGCTCCAGGAGAAAAATGGAGATTAATGAAGTTGAAAATACATTAAAAAGCGTCATACCGAAGCTTTTCTCTAACTCAACAATCGCCTCCAATCGGCCTGTCATTAAATTTTACGAAAACTTTTCGGGAGTTAGAACGATACTTGAAGATGTTTTGGATTCGGTTGAAAAAATCAAAGACAAGGAATACGCCGCCTATTCGTCTTCCACAATACGGCCATATTTATATCACAAGGAATCATATCCGGAATTTACGAAGGAAAGAATAAAGAGAAAAATCTTTGTCCGCACCATAGCATTGGGATCGGGTGGCCGTTTGCAGGGTATGGACGAGAGAAAATGGCTCATGAGAAAGAAAGGCGCGCCTACTTACACGCTCATATATAAAAGCAAGGTCGCGATGATATCAATAGGAGATAATGATATCCCTCACGGCCTGATAATAGAAGACGCGGGTATATACAAGACGGAACGTTTAATTTTTGACTCAATTTGGAAATCTCTCAGATAGACTAGAACTTACGCATACTGGCTTTTTCCAAACCATTCTCTATTGTCATTCCCGCGAAGGCGGGAATGACAATAGACGCGTAAGTCCTATAGACGTTAGACCTGATGCTCAATGTCCTGCTTCTTTTTCGGAATTATTCCATGAGCGATAATGATCTTCTCATATTCTTCCCTTTCTATAGTCTCCACCTCAATGAGCCGAGCGGCAATCGCGTCCAGAGCTTTTTTATTTTCTTTCAATATGTGCTCCGCCTTATCCATAGCTTCATTCATTACTCTTGATACCTCACTGTCAATATCCGCGCTTACCCGCTCGGAATACTCTCTCTCCTCCACTCCCCTTCCAAAGAGAACTCTACCTCCTTCTCCCTCCAGAGCCACGGGCCCTATTTTGTCAGACATACCGTATTTGGTTATCATGTTTCTGGCTAAAGCTGTGGAAACCTGGAGATCGTTTGAGGGACCGGTGCTTAAGTCTCCAAAGACCATTCTTTCCGTGACATACCCACCAAGCGACACCGCTATATCGTCCAAAAATTCCTTTTTGGACTGAAGTTTCCTGTCTTCCAGCGGAAGTTTGAGAGTATATCCTCCCGCTCTACCTCGAGCAATAATGGAAATCTTATGGACAGGATCGGCAAACGGCAATACTGATGCCATGAGCGCGTGACCCGCCTCATGATAGGCGGTAATTTCTTTTTCTTTTTTTGTCAGTAGATGACTTCGCCTTTCAGGACCGAGCATCACTTTTTCTATCGCGCGAATCAGATCATACTGCGACACTTTCTTTCTGTTTTCCCTTGCCGCCAATATGGCCGCCTCATTCATAAGCGAATAAAGATCCGCGCCCGAAAAACCCGGGGTTCTTTCGGCCACGACTTCCAGATTGACATCCTCGGCGAACGGTTTCATCCTCGCGTGAATCTTAAGAATCTCCTCGCGATCATTTCTGTCGGGAAGATCAATTGTCACCCTCCTGTCAAAACGTCCGGGGCGCACCAACGCTGGATCCAAGACATCCGGCCTGTTGGTGGCCGCCATCACTATTACTTTCTCGTGCGGCTCAAATCCATCCATCTCCACGAGTATTTGGTTCAATGTTTGTTCTCTCTCGTCGTTTCCTCCTCCCACACCCGTACCTCTCACTCTGCCCACTGCGTCAATTTCGTCAATAAATATTATAGCGGGAGCCGTCTTTTTTGCCATTTGAAACAGGTCTCTCGTGCGCGCCGCTCCAACACCGACGAACATTTCAACGAATTCGGACCCGGATATTGAAAAGAATGCAACATTTGACTCGCCCGCCACAGCCCGAGCCAACAGTGTTTTTCCCACACCGGAAGCTCCCATGAGAAGCACTCCTTTCGGTATTTTGGCGCCTATATCCAGGAATTTTTTTGGATTCTTCAAAAAATCCACAATCTCGGAAAGTTCCTCTTTGGCCTCTTTGGCCCCGGCAATATCTTTGAACGTCACCCTCTGTTTTTTATCATGGGGCGAAATCAATCTGGCCTTAGATTGGCCGAAGCTCATGGCTTGCATACCCGCGCCTTTTACTTGCCGTGATAAAAACCAAATTATGAAAACTATTATCAGTATCGGCAAAACGAACGGGGCAAGACTCAGTATCCAATAGCCAATCCCTGACGGAGACTTAACTTCTGTCTCTACCGTGCCCAAAACCGCGGATGTAACTCCGTAATTTACAAGCGTGTCCGTAAGAGGAGTATTAACCTCTTTTTTGCTTTCCTTTACCGTGCCATCTTTATACCCCACATCCAAAACATCACCTTCTATTGTTATTTTTTGAACTTTTTCTTCATTTATATCCCTCGCCAATTCTGAAATAGGTATGACGGTGCTTTCGGTGGTCAAATCGCGAAATAGCGAAGTGGCGAAAACAATCGCCAGAAGTATAAGTATGGCAGTGGTGATATTTCCAAAAAGACTGTTCTTTGGCGGCAAAGGCATGATTGGTCCCTGACCTTCCGGCCTTTTCTTCTTTGGCTCTTTCGGCTGATTTTTTTTCTCAAGCATATTTAACATACTGTGATATTATCCGTTATTTAATGTATTCAACATTAATTTCTAAAAAGTGCAAGGAAAGGGATCGTTAAATTTAATAGCGGCACCGCAGGACGTTCCCCTCTGCCCCTCTTTAGAGGGGAAGTCCTCGTTCTTACTGTGTGCCGCCGAAGCTCGCTTCGAGCGTAGGGGTACGAGGGATGGGGTGTCTTCTCTCTTCTTCCTTTTCTCCTTTTTGAATTTACAATTTTTTGTAATTTGTTATTTGGTGCTTCGTGCTTATATAAGGATGGGGTGTTCCCCATTCGTATCTATCCCCGACGCTTCGGTCGGAGCCCCGACCGAAGCGTCGGAGTCGTTAAGCGGTATCTACTATGAACCGCAGCCACTTACACCTCTTGCTCTCGTAGTACAGTATATCACGTCACGCTGAACCGTAAAAAATCAGCGGCTGAATCCATTACTTTTTCTCGCTATTCTGCTATGATTTCTGCATGCAAGTCATTTTAGACAACAAAAAAGCCCGCTTTAATTACGAGACAATACACGAATTTGACGCCGGAATAGAGCTCCGTGGCTTGGAGGTCAAATCGCTTAGAGAGGGACAAGGATCACTGATCGGATCGCACGTGACAGTGCGAGGCGGCGAGACGTTCCTTCTAAACGCGTTAATCTCTCCCTATCAGGAAAAAAACACTCCGAAAGATTATGAGCCAAGGAGGAATAGACGCCTTCTCGTCACGAAAAAGGAAATGGCGATACTAGCGGGATATGAGAAAAAGAAGGGTTTGACAATAATTCCTCTTTTGATGTATAATAAAGAGCGTAAGATTAAGGTACGTTTGGCCGTCGTAAGAGGTAAGAAACTTTACGACAAACGGGAAGATTTGAAAAAGAGAGACACGGAACGTGAAATGAGAAGGACCTTGAAAAAAAATGGGGATGCTCCGGCATAGACAGTTGAGCTCCTCGCGCATACGCAAAGTAGAGCACTGTTAACTCTTTAATCTGACAGAAACACTAAGTGTAAATAACTTAGTCGCAAAAGCAAAATCCGTCGCTTCTCCATATTTTGGAGCAAACGACTTTGCTTTCGCTTACGCTTCGGCCTAAGCGGCGCCTTACCCGCGAACGTCCGAGACGCGGGCAGTAGGTGTTATAATTTCGGAATAGAAATCACAGGGCCTTGATGTGATTTTGAAATTAACTGAGGACCGATCACAGGGTATTTGGTTTGTTTATAGCCATGTGATTTAAATTCGCTCACGCGAAAGAAAGCAAACTAAACTTTGTAGAAGTGCGCGCGAGATTCAATTGCACGGCGGTTCGATTCCGCCCATCTCCACTGCTTCGCTCGCTAGTCGCGAGCTACGCAGTGCAAGCACTGCACTGCTGTTTTATAGAAATCATTTTGCTTCATGAAATAACGCGAAGCAGTGTCCTGCGTAGCTCCGATTAGGAGCGGAGCAGGGCATTTTCTATACAATGATCGCAATGTCTTACTTTGTCTATATACTAAAAAGTCAGAAAGATAATTCCTTGTACGTTGGTTCATCTCAATATTTGAAATCTCGTTTGAAAAGTCATTTGTCAGGATCGGTAAAGACAACTTCTAATCGATTGCCTACAAAGTTAGTCTGGTATTGTTGCTTTTCCGAGAAGAAAAAGGCGTTACAATTTGAAAAATATTTGAAACATGGGTCTGGTTTTGCATTTACCAGAAGACATTTGGTGTAGTGTGTTTAGCGTGCAAATTCACCTTCGTGAGTTCAACAAGTAAGTGCAACACTCCATGCTTCTTTTGCTTGCTTGACAAGTATGAAGTATAATGCTATACTAGTAACAGTTACAGGCTCATTGAGAAAGTGGTTGAGAGTGACTCCAAGGGCACAGAAATTGCGCTTTTAGAGTCACTTTTAACCTCAACAAACTGAAAGGAAAAGAACATGAACGCTACCGCAACGAAACTGACTGATGAACAGGCCAAGACTTTGGGTGACCAACTGGCCGAGAAGTACGGTTACTTGTCCGGTTTGAAAGCCGAACACAAGAACCGTATCCACATGGATGGATTCCGGGTCGCCAGTGGACCTGAAATTTCAATCATCCCGGATAAGGACGGCACCCTCTACCTGGCCTTCGGGTTTGACCCACTGAGTCCGTTCGGCCAATTCCTCGGTCGCTGGTGTGTCCCATTTACGCTTTCGCCGGAGTTTCACTTCGACAAGGCACATCTGTGGGTCCAACCGGCTGGCGAGGGATTAATTCGTATCGAACTCCGGTTCCCCGTTCAGCGACGGTTCGCTGACCAGAACGACCATGTGGTCGAACTGGCATACGGGGTGACTGTGAAAGCCGCCGATACGGAGTACGTCCAGGCCACGGTCAAAAAATAATGGTAACTCCATTCGGTTGAAAGAAACCGGAGCGAAAGCTCGAAACTTTCACAAACTTTCCCCGCGATCTGAAATATGGTCGCGGGTTTTTGCTTCTTCAACTGCTGGATTCCACTCCATCACATAATGTTGTAAGCGGTTCCAAGTATTTTGGTCGATGTCCACAAAAATAATGAACGAGCGAAGCGAGTGACTATATTTTTGTAGGACCCTGAGCAGTAGCGAAGGGCCCACATCTATAGATATTCTGATTTTTAAACACGCCACCCGTCTGGCGTGTTTTATGTATTGGAGCGCGATAGTTCCTCCCATTATAGCCAATTGTCGTGTATCATTATTCGCATTGATGAGAACGCAAAATAACGACAGGAAAAGAAGCGGGGTTGAGATTGTTTTTTGGGCGAGCATGCTCTTTTTTTTATGCATGGTTTCAATCAGTTTTTACATGAGTAAAACTATTTCAAAAGCCGCCGGCGAAGAGGTAAAATCGCCAATGGTTGAGTTAGATGCAACGCAAGTGAAATCATCATCTTCTGTCCTTGGAGACAAGGCAACGCCAGAGAAAGAAATTTTTACGCCGCAGAAAACCATAGCCATTGATACGATTGAAAACCACATTCCCACACTGGGTAAATTTGTCGCGGCCGACCTGGATAGCATGAAGCTTATCCTTTTTGAAGACGGCGGCATAAAAGAGACTTTTCCGATATTATCCAAGGGCAAGCCGGGATCTTTTTGGGAAACACCGAGCGGTGATTATAAAATACTGAGTAAAATCCGCACTCATTTCTCTTCGGTCGGCAAAGTGTACATGCCCTACAGCATGCAATTTTACGGTAACTTTTTTATCCACGGATGGCCATACTATCCCGACGGAACCCCCGTAGCCCCCGGTTATTCAGGCGGATGCATACGGCTGGATGTTGAAGACGCGAGAAAAGTGTTTGAGTTCGTGGAAAATGGCACCCCTATTTTCGTTCACGAAAGCTCCGAAGACGACAGCAATCCCAAACGCGAGGATATAAGAATTAAAGACATACCGCTTCCCCATCTGACATCCGACGCCTTCATAATCGCGGACATTAACACCGGAGAAGTTTTTTTGGAAAAAAACATGAAAAATGTTTACCCCATAGCGTCAATCACAAAACTCATGACGGCCATAGTGGCAAACGAAGCGATCATGTTTGATAGAGTGATAACCATCAACGATTATATATTGGAGACGCATGGGGACAGCGGTCATTTGCAGAAGGGAGAAGAAATAACAGCAAATGATCTGCTATACCCTCTGCTTATGGAATCTTCCAACGACGCGGCCAAGGCGTACTCCTACTACTATGGGGAAACCGGATTCATCTCGCTGATGAACAAAAAAGCAGAGGCGCTCGGAATGACCGATACGACTTTTACCGACTCGTCCGGCATTTCAAGCGGAAATACATCAACTGGTTATGACCTGTACCTTATGGCAAAATACCTTAATAATAAAAAATCATTCATTCTCGCCATTACACGCCTGCCTGAAAAAGAGTTGCTGACCCCCCAGCACGAGCACCGGTTCACTAATTTCAACATATTCAGCGACGACTCTGACTTTGTCGGCGGTAAAACCGGCTATACCCAAGCCGCCAACGAGACAATGCTTTCGGTATTCAAACTTCAAGTTGGAAACGATAAATATAATGTGGCTTTTATCGTATTGGGATCCAAAGACAGAGAAAAAGATGTGCAATCACTTCTTCAATGGTTCAAGGAGGCGGCCGTAAACTCCGCCTCCAAGTCCTCACTCAGCTTGTGAACAACTGCACAAAAATTAGTTGAAATATCTTGTCAGCTATGTTATAGTAGATAGCACTTAACGACTCCGACGCTTCGGTCGGAGCCCCGACCGAAGCGTCGGGGATAGATACGAATGGGGAATACCCCATCCTTATATAAGCACGAAGCACGAAATCCGAAAAAATTGTAAATTCAAAAAGGAGAAAAGGAAGAAGAGAGAAGACACCCCATCCCTCGTAAGAACGAGGACTTCCCCTCTAAAGAGGGGCAGAGGGGAACGCCCTGCGGTGCCACTTTTAAAACATACAAAGGGAATCAAGTAAGGAACAATCCAAATATCCGTATAAAATTATAAAATAAATCAGCAGAAACAATTGACGAATCAAATCAGAATAAATCACCAAATCCGATCTCCGGAGCTTCGAGTCATAGGTAGCGAAGGAGAAAATCTCGGCATCCTGACTTTAAGCGAAGCGTTAAAGGCGGCCAATGAAAATGGCCAGGATCTTATAGAAATTTCTCCCAACGCCAAGCCGCCGGTTGCAAAAATAATGGATTATGGTAAATTTCAGTACGCGGAAAAGAAAAGGATGAAAGCGGCAAAAGCCAAGTCGCATAGCGTGGAAACCAAGACAATACAGGTCAAGATAGGTACGGGAGAGCACGACCTGGAACTTAAAGCCAAAAAAGCGTCAGAATGGCTCAAAGAAGGGCATCGCATCAAAATTGAACTATTTTTGATAGGAAGGACTAAGTATATGGATTTTCAATTTCTTAAACAGAGACTTGAAAGAATTTTAAAACTTATAACCGAAGAATACAAAATAGCGGATTCTCCCAAAAAAAGCCCAAAGGGAATCACAACCATAATAGAAAAAGTCTAAGAGCCTGTTCAGAATCTAATTATCAATTAAATAGGAATGAAGCGTTTGATGTCATTCCCGCGAATGCGGGAATCCAGAGTGTGCAGATAAGACCCTGGATTCCCGCATTCGCGGGAATGACAGACTGAGGAATGATTCGAATAAACTAACACGTCTAAGTCCTATGGAGAATAAAAACGTATTTCGCTATTCCAGCGCCATCTTCGCATAATTCCAACCGCATGAAAACAAACAAATCGTATATCAAACGGCTCAAAGTTACAAAAAACGGTAAGATCGTGGCAAGAAAACCTGGCCAAAATCACTTTAACGCCAAAGAGTCAAGACGGTCTCAGTTGAACAAGAAGCGTTCATCCTCATTTGTGATGACAAATAAAGCGAAATCCAGGTTTCTGATTAATTCATAACCTATGGCGAAACTTATCTAACCCGCGCAATAGTAATAATACCCATCTGATTTTAATTTTTAATAATCATGAATTACGAAACTCGTCGAAGGCAGGGCTTTTGCGGAACATTGCGCAAGCCGACGGGCGAGCATAGGGATTTTTTAGCAAAAAAATACCCGTGTTCCGCAAAAGCCCTGCCGAGAAAAGAGTTTCGTAATTCAAAGTAATAAATATGACAAGAGTAAAGAAAGGAGTTAACGCTCTCAAAACCAGAAGAAATACACTGAGGAAGGTAAAAGGTTACCGCTTCGGCAGAAGTAAAAAGGAGAAACAAGCCCAAGAAGCCATTTTTCACGCCGGCACTTACGCCTTTGCTCATAGACGAGACAAAAAAGGTGACTTCAGAAGATTGTGGAATGTTAAGATTAGCGCCGCTTTGGCCAAAGAAGGCATGTCTTACAGTAAGTTTATGGGCGCGCTCAAAAAGAAGAACGTTCTTATTGACCGCAAAATATTGGCATCCCTCGCCGAAGATCAACCGGAATATTTCTCCAGAATATATAAAAAAGTGAATCAGTAAACTTTGAGAGTCAGTAATTTAAAATATACGGTTTACCACGCTCCGGAAAAATGGCATTGACTCCTATGTAATCTCTGATGCGCTGAGCGAGGAAAAGCGAAGACTTCGGTTCTCCCATAACGACAAAAACTTTTTCCAGCGATTCCGCAGCTTCGCCGACAAATTCCAAAAGATGGTCAGAATCCATATGAGCGGAATAGCCATTGATTGATACAATCTTGGCCCTAACATCAATCTCTTTTCCATTGATCAGAACCTTCTTTTCCCCCTCCAATATTTTTCTACCGAAACTGCCGGCCACTTGATATCCCACCAATAAAATAGTGCTCTTGGGATCACTTAAGTGTCTTTGTTCATGATAAATCACTCTTCCGCCGGCTGACATCCCTGAGCCGGCGATAACGATTTTCGGATTGGGCACGTCGTCTATCGCCACTGAATCGTCCCTCCTCATGGTAAATTTAAGCTTGGGAAAGTCAAAAATATCATCTCCCGCTTTTATCTCATTGTTAACCTTACCATTGAAATTGGCTATGGATTTTTTATAAATTTCCGTCACCTTAATAGCCAAGGGCGAATCCAAAAAAACAGGAATAGATTTGATTTGCCCTCCCTCCACCATATTATTGATCTCATACAAGATATCTTGCGTTCTCTCAAGAGAAAAAGCCGGGATAATCAAAGCTCCTCCCCTTTCCACAGTGTCATTGATGATATCTATTAGCCGTGTTTTTCTCTCTTCCGGCGGCTCGTGGTTTCTATCTCCATAAACGCTGTCCATGACCATATAATTCGCTCCTGTCACCTTTTCGGTCTCGCGAAGCAGTAATGAAGGAGAGTTGCCCAAATCCCCGCAGAATACTATTTTTTTCCAGCCGTTTTCACGAACATGGCGAAAGGTTATCTCCACCATCGATGAGCCGAGAATGTGTCCCGCGTCCAATAATTTAAATTTAATATTATCCGATATAGATTCGTCGGTATGATATGGTATGTCGCGCCAAAGACCAAACGCGTCGTTTATATCACTTTCGTCATAAAAAGTTTTCTTGCCTTTTTTTAGAGCTTCCGCGCGCAATATGCGAAACGCGTCCGCGAGCATCACTTTCGCCAACTCTCTGGTTTCAAGCGTGGAATAAATAACCCCCCTGAAACCTTCTTTTACAAGCTTGGGAACGCGTCCTATATGATCTATATGGGCGTGAGTTACGAACAGAACATCCACCAGTGATGGGTCGTAAGAAAAGGGTTTTTCATTTTCCTGCTCGGCATAATCCCCTCCCTGAATAAGTCCGCAATCCACTAAAATGTTTTTCTTATCACATTGAAATAAGAAATTGGCTCCGGTAACGCTTCCCACCCCTCCCCAAAAAGTTAATGACGGCATCATAATATCTTGTTTAATTCATAATTGTGGATTACGAAACTCTTTTCTCGGCAGGGCTTTTGCGGAACACGGGTATTTTTTTGCTAAAAAATCCCTATGCTCGCCCGTCGGCTTGCGCAATGTTCCGCAAAAGCCCTGCCTTCGACGAGTTTAGTAATCCAATGTCATAAGTAACGGTGTCATCGCCCGTGTATATATCTTTCCCTTTGCAATGTGAAAATTACATAACCGACCAGTGCGCCGGAAACATCCATAATGAGATCGATGAGAGTATCCATGGCATAGCCCTCCCGGCTGAAGTTGGCAGAAAGCATGAATTCATACAGCTCCCATATCATACCCACGCCAAACGCGAACATAACGGCAATGGCAGATATTCCCAAAGCTCCCGCTTTTTCCAACTCTTTTATTTTTATGTACCGACTGTAAAAAACAAACCAGAGAGAGAAAATCCCTATCCAAACGCCGCCAAAAAAATGCAGTAATATATCGTACCACCAAATTGACCAGTAGAAATGAAAGCCGATAGCCGCTATATGTAAAACCGCTATGGCAAATATCACCGCCACCAATTGCTTTAAAAAACGTTCTCTCATTAACAAATGATAACAGAACCTGACAGCATAATCCACAGGAAAGAAAAAAAATTTTCAACAAAAAACCCTTCCTAAGAAGAGTTTTTTGATAGGTTATTCGGTAGTATTGCCCTAGTCAAAAACTAGGTGGATGCCCACAGACACATCGATCGGATGGTCGCAAGGACCCTCCTCACAACGTAACAATTCGGGCTTCCTGAATATGCTTTAATCTAGATAATACTCCAAATAACCTGTAATAATTATATCCTATGATATTTCTAACGCAAATACAGCTATAGGACTTACGCAGTCGGATGCAGTTCGAGGCGCAAGCGAGGATTGCGACCAAAATGTATCCTTATACATTGCGGGAGCAAACGGAGCTTGCAGAGAAGAAATGCGCCGACTGCGTAATTCCTAAACTATTCCAACAATCCGTCTAGATTTACATCGTAAAGGATTTTGTCTTGCACCAGATTGTAATCTAGCAATTCTTCTTCAACAAACCAATGCTTGATCTCATCGTCTGCTTCTTTTGCAGATCCTGAGGCATGGATCAGATTGCGTATTGCCCTGCCGTCCTTATCGGACATTTGATAAGAATCTAAAACATAGTCCCCCCGAATCGTGCCGACATCCGATGAAAGCGGCTCCGTACCTCCCGTAATTTTCCTCACAATTTTAACCGCGTGAGCGCCTTGCCACACCATCGCTATGACCGGTCCGGAGCTAAGATATTTTTTCAGAACACTTATAACTTGATCCCCTATAACCATTGGATCTTGTGAGGGCGGCTCAAGACCTTTGTCTATATACCCTTTGATTGATTTCTCACCCACATTTTTCTTCCACTCAGGGTCAAGATTGTAATGCTTGTCCACATGATCCTCGGAGGGTACGAGCATCTTAATGGCGATAAGTTTCAGTCCAATCCGTTCATAGCGCTGTATAATCTCACCCACAAGCGTCCTTTGAATACCGTCCGGCTTGATAACCACTAGCGTCCTCTCTTTTTTAAGATGTGTCATTTATTATGAATAGTTATATCAATATTTATAATATCTTTAACACTTACACTCTTAAAGCGTTAAATTCTCCCACAACCTCTTCAGTCCTTTTATCTATGATAGACCTGAATTTGTCAAAATGCGGAGCGAGAAAGGCGCTGAGCTTATCTGCGTATTCCCCTTCGCTCATTTTCTCCAGCTCTGATTTTTCGTCATGCGAAAGTTCGTCCAAAATGGCTATGAAAATTTTTTCCTTGGCTATATTCTCCAACATCGTAATTATCTCTTCTTTTTCCGTATCGCTAAAACCGTTGAGATTAAGCCGCGGAGCGATTTTTTGTTTTAAAGGATGGTCCATATATTTAATTTTGCTTAAGCGACTCTTCCAGCGCCTCATCCAGTTCCGGCATAAGTTTTATATATCTAGCGTATCCTTTTTCATTAATTTCTCTCTTGTTTTCGTCAGCCATTTTGCCGATCCACCGTCTAGTTTCCTCCATTCGCGGCTGTTCCTCATCTCCAGACCATTCAATTTTTAATTTTTCAGGCATGTTTATATATTAACGGCCCAAAGCAATGCTTTGAGAAGATATTGATAATTACGTTTGGTCATTAATTATATACCGCGACACTGCTCCAGAGCAAGCAAAAAAAAGGATCACGACTTATTATACTTGCTCATGATTTCCGCTTCCACTCTTTCCCGATCCCTCCCGTATCGCAGGTAGGACAATTCTTTCATTTTTTCCACGCTATTTCTTTCTCCATAAGCCGGCGCGATGGTTTCCACGTTAAACGGCTTGACTGTTTTGCCCCCTGAAAGCATTTTCAGGTAAAAAGACCTATTATCTATGTTCATAAGATCCTTGGCCGCGAAAACCGGAGCAAATTGTTTTTCCAAGTATTCGGCGTCTTCTGCTCCGACTCTGAATGAAGCTATGGAACCGACGTTTCCGAAAACCGAATCCTTTATATTATCTTCTAGCTGAGCGATAAACTGATGAGCAATAACCAGCGCCAGTTTGTATTTCCTCGCCTCGGATAATATTGTAGATATGGAGCTTGTTGTTACATTTTGAAACTCGTCAATATACAAATAAAAAGGAGGCAAATTTTTGCCGAAAGAATCAACGCGCGACAAAGCGGACATCAGGATTTTTCCCACAAGTATGAGACCTAGAAGATTTGAGTTGATTTCACCAAGCCGGCCTTTTGCGAGATTTACCAGCAATATTTTTTTATTGTCCATTATTTCCCTGAAATTGAAGCTGGATTTCTCGCTTGCGATGATAGGACGCATAATATCGTTGGATAAAAACACGTCAAATTTTGAGGTGATGTAAGGCACAATATTCGCCAAGGCGGATTCACCCCCAGCTTTTTCCGCCACCTCTTTCCAAAATTGCGAAACAATCGGGTTTGACGACCTCTCCAGCTTCATCTCTCTGAATTTTTTGTCAGCCAGCACTTTTGACACATCAAGAAGCGTGTTTCCGGTTGTCGGATCCTCCATTACCAAAAGCACCGCGTTTCTGAAATATTGTTCAAACATCGGCCCGCCGGCTGTTTTCATATCAAACAATTTATTGAATATAGAAAGCATTTCATTCACGACGAAGGTTTTCTGTTCCGGAAAACGCGTATCATACTCAAGCATATTTAAAGCGGTCGGCCGAGCCGTGTAACTCGGGTCAAAATATACCACGTCGTCATATCTCTCCGGAGGCACGGAAGCAAGCACATCGTCTATGTCTGACCCGTGAGGATCTATCATGCACACGCCTTCTCCGTTGGCTATGTCCTGAGCGATCATATTTTTCAACAATGTTGTCTTGCCGGTTCCGGTTTGTCCGATGGTATAGAAATGCCGCAGACGGTCTTCCTCGGCCATGTAAATTTTCCTTTCGGAGTTACGGTTTCTGTTGACTCCCATGAGTATGCCCTCTTCTTTAAGATCCATTGGTGCCGGCGCGGTAGACGCCTTTGAAATCTTGAGCTGAGGAGCAGACTTGATTACAGTGGAGGGGAGATGCATGATCGTCGTAATTTCTTTCAAGCTCAAAGGTATTTTCTCGTCCGAAGAGTACAAGCGGAAAGAAAACTCCTTTGCCAGTCTCCTCAGTTTTGATTTTTTTAAAGTTTTAAAGATTAGCTTATTGCCGTGGCTATTTTCAAACTGATTGAAAGCGGCGTGGACATCCTCCAGAATAGCCAGCGCCGATGCTTCGTTGGCTGAAGAAGCCATTATTCGTATGTTGGCGACGGCAACAGGGCTCGAAATTTTCTGAGTTATATCCTCAACCGCTATCTCATCCACGTGCTTATCCTTGATATCCGTTTCTTTTTCCTTATCCTTCTTCATATCGCCCGCCACCTCCTTAGCGAACTTAAACAGGTGACCGGCCAGACTCTCCGGAATATCTATCGCATCTTTGACTTTTACGCCTTTCTGTATTTGTTCCAGAGCGTACTTGTATTTTTCCATGTACATATCTCCGACCGGTTTGAAGACAATTTGCACCGCGGCTCCTTCCCCGTCTTTGTCTATTTTGGAAAAGCTGTTCAAAAGAACATTGAGAGGATCGTAATCAAATTGTTCGTACGTTTTCAAACTAAAAATCGGGTTGTTGCCCGACACGGCGTATGAACCGACGGCAACTCCCTCCGCGTCAAAAATATTATAGTCATCTTTCTTTTCCGTCACTCTTGCGTCTGGAAAAATTGACATTATCTGCTTTTCAAAAAGATCTCTCCTTGAATCCGGAACAGCTGAATAAAATATGAATTCATCGCTATGATTTTCCACAGCGAGCTCCAGCGTGAAATAGCTCGGTCCTTTATCGCTTTTTTCTCCCACAGCCATCATGCCGGCATAAAACTGCTCCATTGACGAAACCAGTTCTTTCAAAGTCTTCGGGTGTTCTTCGCTGGTTTTTTCAGGCAACGCTATCTCGTACAGGGTCATCTGGAGAGCGCGGCTGAAAAGATCTTTTTTTGACACGCCTTTGACTTCAAAATCCTGCTTGACATATTGGACCAGAAACCTGTCAAAATCATCCATGAGATGAGGATTGTCCAGCTCTTCCAAGGCGGAAAGGGCGTTTTTTATTCCGTGAGCTTCTAAGATTGACGCGAATTCGCTAATTTTATCATCGTGGGGTTCGGGGGAAAGATCCAGCTTTTTTCTGAGCTCGTTTTTATCCTCGCTTCCCATCGCGTAGGACTCATGAAGAATGTCCTTGGCATCGGTTTTTTTGTACCTGTCCAGACTTTCGGCTATTATCTTGTCGCGGCTCGGTGTCTCGCTTTGCCGATTTAACTCCGATTCTTTCCTGGAAACTTCCGCGCGCAAAAAATCCAACTCTTCTTCAGGAGAGCTAAATTTATTGTCTATCTTTGAAAATCCGGTCTCGTTCATAATTTATCTTCAAAACTCACTGGAGTCAGTTTACACTCTAACCGCAATATATTATCAATAAAAAACAATTTAACCGCTCACAAGGCCGAGTAACCCGCTAATTGTAACATTTTTCTCCTTCTGTCATTCCCGCGAAGACGGGAATCCAGGTTCAAATGCGGTCTAGATTCCCGCCTTCGCGGGAATGACACCCTTCAAGGTGTGAGCGGTTACGATTGTGAACAGCCCTAAGCATTTTCTGGAAGCTCGGAAAGATTTTTTCTTATGGTTTTAAGTTGCTTATTATAACGCGCGGCTATGCGATTCATAACCTTGAGGTGAAGCAGAGCATAATCAAGATATAACGAAGCGCGGTCTTCCTTCGTGAGCTCCTGACTGAAAAAATCGGCAAGGAGCGACCGCGCTTCATCATATCTCTCTTCTTTTAAAAGCTTTTCTATTTTTTTTGCGTTGATGTCTTTCATATGTGTTAGTTAGAGCTCCTACTTTAATTCATTAAAAATGGCTGTTACCATCATCATCTTCGCTTTAGCTTCCGCTCCACCTCCCAGCTCTCTTGAGACTTCAAGCAAAATGCGGCGCACGTTTTCCTGGGCTTCTACTCCCTTTTTTGATCCCATGCCGCTTCTTTCAAGATGCTTCCTCAAAGATTTCTTCAAATTTTCAACATTGCCTATTTTCGCTCCAAACCTAAACCCATCAAGTGTTTTCTTGATATCTCTGGCAACCTTGGCCTCAATTTTTTCATCAAGCGCTGATCTCACTTCATCCTTGTCTATTTTGCGGAGCATCTCTATGTCATCGTCCTCTTCCGCATCGGACACACGTTCAAAATAAGCATATGTTTTTTCCGGATCACCAGAGGCCATCATTCTCTCCAGCTGTTCTTTTGCTTTTTCTTGCGCAAGTTCGTTTAGTTTGCCAAGAGGCTCAATAATCTCCAACAAAGACTTCCTTGAATCCTTGATTTGTTCCAGCCCGGCCAAAGTGCCTTCCATTTCGGATATTTTTTCTTCAAGCTCCTTGAGCCGCCTCCTATTCCTCTTCCCCGGCGTATCCTTTTTCCAAAAGAGAAAAAGTTCTTTCATATGATACATGCCTGAGTTCGCCGCGTCCCCGCTTTCTAATTGTTGCAAATCATACTGTTCGGCTTTCAGCGCCGCGATTTCATATTTCAGCCGTTCAGTGACAGCATTTCGTCCCATTTTTCTTATTTCCTGCTCAAGCTCGTTATTTTCTTTTTGCAACGATTCAAAAATTACAACTTCTTGGCCCAGTTCTTTTATTCTGCCCGGATTATCTCTGGCTTCAGCCATTATGTATTCATCAATGACAGCAAGCTCCTCTGGGCTGAACTTGACTCCAGCTGATCTTTCGTAATACTGCTGTACCGTCCTTTTCAGACCGTTAACAACTGTTCCTCCGTAGACATACGCGTCAAAAATTTCCCTCACACCTTCTACGTCGTCAGCATCTATGAGGTGCTCTCCGTTGGAATACTGGGCAAGAAACAGAGGAAAATCACCATGGTCCATCATTTCGGCTACAGTGAGGTCGCCTTCCGGCACGTCTTTAATTTCTTTAAATCTCCAGTTAATGGCGGGCGTTTCTCCGATGTTTGTGCCCTCGGCTTTTTCAGTTTCCGGCTCTTTCGGCACTTCCGGCGCTTTTGGCGCATCCGCATTTGTTTCTATTGGTGAAGGCGCTTGTCCTATTGACGCCTGGCTCCCTTCGGGAACACCCGGCTCTACTTTCGATCCAATATCCCCCTCTCCCCGCGGCTCATTTTCCGGTTTGGCTGCTTCTCCCACACTAACACCGTCGGTATCGGATTGAATACCTAAACGGGGCGCTTCTTGTTTTCTTTCTGTTGAATCACTTTCACGCGCCACATTTTCACCACCAATATCGGACTCAACAGACAAACCGCGCACAGTTTCCACGTCTGAAACATCTGTTCCCTCGGCTTTTTTAGCTCTGGGTTTTTCTTCCTTTTTTGTTTGTTCATTTTTTTGCTTTGCCTCTGTAGATGACTCCTCTCGGCCAACTTTCTCACCTGTTGCGCGTTTCAAATATCCAGCTTTAATATATGCTTCTTCCAGCATATCTAAATATTCTGGATTTTTATCAACGTTATTAGTCGCGTCTGATAAAGTCATGTTTATGTACTTATCCACTTTTACCTGCCTTGACTTTGAGGGAGTGTCGGCAAATCCTTTAAGATTTTTTATGTGTAAACCAACAGTTCTCCTATTTTCCGCTTTTTTTTCATCCCGTGCGCGTGTTTCTGTTTTTTTATCGTTTTCTTCACCGGAAACAATATCGCCGACTGATAACACACTCGGATGCTCATGCGCCACGGCTCTTATCACGTCCATTGCTTGCTCGTCAGATATTGTGTTCGGATTTTGCTCTTCCTTTTTAGCAGCTTCTTTTTTAGAACCACGCCCAATGCCCGGCTCCAGAATTCTTCCAATAATGTCCGCTTTGTCTCCCAGTGGGTCGTCCTTTTCCTTTGAAGTAAGTGAGGTTCTAATAAAACCTTTGAATGCGTCTAACGTATTTTGGCACGAAGCCGAGAACTCATCGTCATTTTGAGCTCTTGCAATCTCAATTTTTGTCTCAAGTCCTTCCGTTATCTTTTCTATATCTACGCTACTGCCCAAAAGATCATTAAGCGTCTTGCTTGCCATTAAGCGTTTTAGAGCGCGCTTTATCCGCATATCAGCTTGACGCATTCCATTTTTTTCCTGATCGCCGCCTGTCTCTTCTTTTTTAGAAGAATGTGACGCTTCGGGCATCTCCAGCTCGTCCAAATTTTTTATAATTTTTTCCGTCATTATATTTAATCACTATATAAATTACGTACATACTCTTAAAGAGTGTATCATTATTATATCATCATTAATGTTGAGTCAAAATCTCCGGCCCCTCTTTACTTATGAGAACAGTGTGCTCAAAGTGCGCGCTTATTTTCCCGTCTGCAGTCCTGTACGTGTAGCCGTCCGGATCCAGCTTGATCCGGGCCGTTCCAAGATTCAACATCGGCTCTATGGCGATAACAGCGCCAGGTAAAAGCTCCGGCCCTTCACCTTTTTTTCCGTAATTTGGAACGTAAGGATCTTCATGCACTTTATATCCGACGCCGTGGCCGGCAAGCTCTTTAACTATTCCATATCCATACGGCTTTATGTATGACATTATTTCAAAACCAATGTCGCCAACCGTATTGCCGGCTTTCGCCGCGCTGATTCCTCTCGTGAGAGCATACTTCGCCGCTTGGATCAAGAGTAATGCCTCCCGGCTTATCTTTCCGACGGGCACCGTTACAGCCATGTCTGTAACCATCCCTTTGTGTATAAGCCCGCAATCCAAACCGACAATGTCTCCCTCCTTCAAAACCTTATCTTTTTCATTTGGAATTCCATGAACGATTTCGTCGTTGACCGACACGCAAAGACTCGCGGGGTAAGGCCTGCTTGCTCCATACGGCTTATAGTTTAAAAAAGCCGGCTTATCGCCGCCTTCTTCAATCAATTTTAGAGCCATGTCATTGAGATAACTAGAACGAACACCCGGGGAAACTAGACGCGCTATCTTATCCATAATAACAGAATGCCTTCTTCCGCCTTCTCTCATTATCTTTATGTCTTTTTCTGACTTAATTTTCATTGCATTGAGCACTACCCGTTTCAAATCCTATTTTGAAAATTTGGAAATAATTTCTCCGTGCACTTCTTCAATAGTTTGTTCACCGTTTACCACAATAAAATCATATTTAGGATCACTTTTGTAAAAACTCAAAGATTTGGACACGTCTTTCTCAAACCAATCCAGGCGCGTTCTGATATCTTCTTCGCTATCATCACTGCGCTTCCTTGCCATGAGACGATCAAACGCCCACTCCTTGGATACATCAATCAGAATTACAGTCGGCTTTGGCCTCTTGTAGAAATCAAACGCGGAATCCATAATTTCCGCTTCGCGAAAACGTCTTGCCACGCCATCCATTATTATGTGCTCTTTGCCTGAAATATTCCTAATAAAAAACTCAGACCAGATCCACACGGGCAAAAACTCCGGCATAAGTCCGCCCTCCTCATAAATGCGCTTGGCGTTTTCCGCGGAATAGCCCGGAGTGGTGATGAACTTTCTGAATTCTTTGCCTGTTTCAAGGTAATGAGTCAAGTGCTCTTGGTCTTTCATTCTCAAGTACTCTACCAGAAGCGACGCCTGCGTACCCTTACCACAACCGGACCGACCCATGAATATAACAGTTTTAAGCTCCATATAATAACTAGTATTCTCTCATTGACACCTGTCCTTCTATCTTTTTGGCGAAATCCAGAACAACCGACACGGCAATGAGAAGCGCGGTTCCTCCTATTGCCAAAGAAGGATCTCCAGTCACGCCCTGCATGATGAGAGGCAAGACGGCGATAAAAGCCAAAAATATGGCTCCCACCAGCGTTATGCGCGTAACGACGCGGGCCAGATGACTAGATGTGGATTGTCCTGGACGTACACCCGGTATAAACGCTCCGTTTTTCTGCAGATTGGTAGATATTGTATGGGGATCAAACGTGACAGCTGTATAAAAATAGGTAAAAACAAACACCAGTATAAAATATCCGATACCGTAAATCCATGAATTGGAAAGTACCGCCAGACCGCGCTCGGCAAAACTGACTATTTGAGGATTGGTGGTATTTACCAAAAAGTTCAAAATCATTTGAGGAAACAATAGTATGGAAAGAGCGAAAATTATGGGAATAACTCCGGCCTGATTCACCCTCAAAGGCAGATACGTGGACACTCCTCCGTACATTTTGGACCCCCTTACTCTTTTCGCATAGGTTACCGGTATCGGCCGTTCACCTTCGGTTATTACAACCACCGCCCAGACGATAACGACTGCAACCACCAATGACATGACATACAGCGGTATTCTTGAGGGGTCAAAGGTAAATATCAATCTATTCAGAGTCTGAGGCAAGCCGGCAACGATTCCTCCGAAAATTATCAAGGAAACTCCATTGCCTATGCCGTACTCAGTGATCAATTCACCGAGCCACATCAGCAAAACAGAACCGCCGGTTATCACAAAAATATTAGTCACTAGATCAAAGGGGGCTAGCGCGTCTATGATACCCTGTCTCTCCAAAAGAATAAGAAAACCATATGCTTGAATAGCCGCCAAAATGACGCTTATCCTTCTAGAATATTGCGTGAATCTCATCCTTCCGGCCTCACCTTCTTCATGATAAAGAGCTTTAAGCTTTGACGACATCATGGTCAAAAGCTGCATGATTATAGAAGCGGTAATGTAAGGTCCGACTCCAAGCATAACTATTGAAAGTGTGGCCAAGCCGGACCCGGAAAAAATATTCAAAAGCCCGAAAAACTGATTATTGGCAAAAAAACTTTCAAGGCGTACGGGATCCACTCCGGGGATCGGAATCGCGGCCATCACTCTGAACAAAACAAGCCCAAGGAAGACAAACAACAGCTTTCTGCGCAAAACATGGTCTTTTAAAATAAAGGAAATCTTATCAAACATAATAAACATTTAGGACGTCGTGCGCGGCCCTATACAATCTTCCCTCCTGCTTTCTCCACCGCATCCTTGGCCTTTTTTGACAATTCACATCCGATCACGGTGATACTTTTAGTCAAATTGCCCATGGATAATATTTTAACAGGAACAGAAGAATTGCCATAGCGCCTGACAACACCTTTGGTCTCCAGAGTTTTCGGACTTACTTCCGAACCGTTTTGAAAATTTTTCTCTATGAAATCCAAATTGACAACCAAAAGATCAGCTTGTCTGCTTTTGTTTGAGTTGACGCCCCGGCCGCGAAGTTTAGGCAATTTCTTTATCAAATCTCTAAGTTCTGGCCTCTTTTTTCTTCCGGCTCTGGCATTCTGTCCTTTGGTCCCGCGGCCGGAAGTTTTTCCTCTTTTGCCCCCCCTGCCGACTCTTATTTTTTTCTTTCTCTTCGTATTCCTTTTTACATTATGTAACTGCATAATTATATTTTGAACATAACTTACTCCTTTCCGATTATATTATTAGATGCTGTTCATGATCCAACCGCAAATTTGGGAAATTTGCCTAGCAATTAGATTATGAACGGACCCTAAGCAGCATGAACGGGAATTTTTTTCAACGCGGCTATCGCGACTTCCGCGTTATTAAGCTTGTTTTTGCTTCTTGATAAAATTTTAGCACTTACGTCATTTACGCCACCAAGCTCAAGAACACTTCTCACCGCGCTGCCAGCCACCAGACCCTTCCCCGGAGTAGGGATAATTTGGACTACAGAACCGCAAAATTTCGCGCTAAGTCCGAAAGGAATAGACATGCTCTTGGTAAGCGGGATCTTAATCATCTTCTTCTTGGCATCGCGCATGGCTTTGTCAATAGCAAGAGATGTGTCTCCCGCTTTTCCCAAACCCACACCTACCGACCCCTTCCTGTTGCCCGCCACAATGGCCACGCTAAAACTGAAGCGCCTTCCTCCGGACGCCACTCTGGTAACTCTCCTTATGCTGATTATTTGCTGTTCGAATTCCGGCTTGACTCTGGCTTCCCTGGCGAAAGAACGTCTGGGGTTCTTGCGCTGTTCCCTAGCATCCTCACGAGGTTTTTTATAATCTATATTTTTTTGTGTTTGGGCGTCTGCCATGATATTTAGTATAAGTTACATTTTCAACCCCCCTTCTTTTGCCCCTTCGGCTATGGCTTTTATTTTTCCGGTAAATATATAACCCGAACGGTCAAAAACCGCTTGCGTAATTTTTTTCTCTTTTGCCATTTGAGCGATCTTCCTGCCGGTTTCTTTTGCCGCATCAATGGTTTTCTGCCCAGAAACCTTTTTCATGGAACATGCTGAAGCCAGAGTCTTTCCCGATCCATCATCAATGAGCTGGGCATAGACATGCTTATTGGACCTGAAAACACTAAAACGCGGCTTATCGCCTGTTCCCTTCACCCTCGTGCGAATCTTTTTATGCCTTCTTATTCTTTTTTGTGTTTTTATATCCATACGCAAATAATTATCAGACCGTCTTTTTGCCTTGCTTTCTTTTTATGATTTCTTCGCTGTACCTGATGCCTTTTCCCTTATACGGTTCAGGTTTTTTTTGCATTCTTATTTTTGCCGCCACCTGCCCCACAAGATCCTTGTCAATACCGGATATGGTTATGAGATTTTTTTCCGCCGTTACTTTTATACCCTGCGGAATCTGCACCTTGACGTCATGAGAAAAACCCAGATCCAAAACAAGTTCATTGCCTTTTACCTCTGATTTATACCCTATACCCTCAACAATCAACTTCCTTTCAAACGGTTTATTAACTCCGCTTATCATATTGGTAATTTCCCGAGCGTAAGTCCCCCACAAGCCGGAGGTTTCGCTGTCATCATTGGCCGGCACAAGCGTTATTTCGTTACCTTCTTTTTTTATGACTATCTTACTCCCGAAAGTCCTGGACAGTTGTCCGAGCGATCCTTTGACCGTCACATTGTTCTCCACGACCGTAACTTCGGTACTGGGACTTATTTCAATTTTCTGTTTTCCTATTCGCGACATTGTAATTTTTATATAAAAGTCCGATATTATCGGGGTCTTTACCTACCATATTTCAAACAACGCCTCTCCCCCCATTTTGGCGTCACGAGCTTGTTTTCCAGAAAGAATGCCTTTTGATGTTGACAGTATCAGGCGGCCGAATCCGCTTCTTACGGGCCTCAATTGGTTGGCGGCATAATAAATTCTTTTGGATGGTTTGGATATTCTTTTTACATTTGTAATTTTAGGATTGCCATCAACGGACTGTATTTTGATTTCCAAGAGCTTACCAGTCTTTTTACCCTTTTTTACTTCCACTTTAATAAATCCCTCTTTTTCCAAAACATCGGCAATTCCAGCGCACATCTTGGAATGAGGAAAAAAAACGGTTTCTTTGCCGGTTTGGCTCGCGTTTTTCAACTGTATTATAAAATTGGCTATGGTATCCATTTTTTTAAATTTTTACCAAGAGGATTTTTTAACTCCCGGTATCATACCTTCATTGGCGAATTCCCTGAAGCAAATTCTGCACAAGTCAAAGTCCCTCATAAAACCTCTTTTTCTTCCACATCTAAAACATCTTCTTACAACCCTAGAAGCGAATTTTGGAGGTTTTTGCGACCTTGCAATAACTGATTTTTTTGCCATAAATAATTTTTTAACGCCTCATTGCAGATGCGGCGTTTCAATTGACGAAAAACAGCTCACTTGAGCTTGATGCTATGCTAACATACAAAATCCTGAAGTGCAATGTCTGCTTCGCTCCATTTACTTCTTTTTGAAAGGTAGCTTAATATGCTCAAAAAAATCTTCCGCCTCTTTCTTGCCCTTCGCGGTTGTGGCGATAGTTACAGCCATACCGAACACATCCTTGAGCTCTTCGTCCGCCGTTTCCGGAAATACTGTGTGTTCTTTTATCCCAATTGTTATGTTTCCCATGTCATCAATGGCGTCCTTGGATATTCCTCGGAAGTCCTTCGTTCTGGGTAAAGAAACGTTAAGCATTTTATCTAAAAACTTTTCCATTCTTTGACCGCGCAAAGTAACCTGATACCCTGATGGATCGCCTTGCCTTACCTTGAAAGAAGCTATGGATTTTTTTGCGGGCCTGATAGCCGGTTTCTGTCCGCATATTTTGGAAAGGCGATCGCCAATAAGCTCAAGTTTCTTCTTGTCTTTTAGAGACCCAACGCCCGTGCTTATGACAATCTTGACTATTCTTGGCGCGCGCATGACGTTTTTAAAACCAAGTTTTTTGGCAAAGGCCGCTTTTTCATTTTTTAAAATTTCTTTATTCATATGTCATATTATCGCTAACCCAGCTCTTTTCCGCTTTTCGCGCTAACTCTTACAAATTTTCCATCAACAAGTTTCTTGGCTATTCTTACTCCCTTTTCCGTCTCCGGATCAATTATCTTAACGTTAGAAACGTGCACAGGATAAAATATATCCAATATTTCCCCTTTTTTTCCGCTTTTTTTTGATTTGGCATGTTTCTTTTTCTTATTCACCCCGTCGACCAGAACCATGTCAGTGCTCGGAAAAGCGCGCGTAACTTTACCGATTTTACCTTTATCTTTACCGGTTATGACCACCACTTTATCATTCTTTTTTATTTTCATGTTTGATTTTTCCTAGACACTGATTACGAATTAAAACGAATGACAAGAATTGGGTAGATTGTTTAAATCCATCAATATATTAGTGTAATTCGTCTTCATCCCCGACGCTTCGGTCGGGGCTCCGACCAAAGCGTCGGAGTCGTATATTGGTGTCGTGTTATTTTTCTTAAACTATCTCCGGAGCCAGTGATGCTATTTTTTGAAATCCTTTTTCAGCTATTTCTCTCGGTATTGGCCCGAATATTCTTCCCGCGATCGGTTCCAGTTTTCCTTTTTCAACTATGACAACGGCATTCTCGTCAAAACGTATATATGAACCGTCTTTTCTACGATAAGCATTTCTCTGTCTTACGACGACTCCATGCAGAACATCCTTTTTTTTCGCGGCTTTTCGCGGCTCCGCCTTTTGAACAGATAGCACGACAATCTCGCCCAATTCAGCGTATCTTTTTTTTGAACTCCCGATTATTTTAAAAATTCGTCCGATTTTACCTCCGGAATTATCGGCGATTTTAACTATTGAGCGCGGTTGAATCATGTTTAAAAATTAAATGCTATACCTTAAAATGCTTGTTTTTTGATAAAGGTCTGCACTCTTTTATCTCCACTTTATCTCCGATTTTTTTAGTATTACCTAGGTCATGCGCCAAATACCTTTTACTCCTCATCACATATTTTCCATATTTAGGGACTTTTTTGTATTGTTCAACCCTAACTACGATGGTATCTTTCATTTTAGTTGACACAACCGTGCCCGAAAGGGTCTTTGCTCTCTTTGTCTCTTCCTTTTTTTCGTGTTGTTTGTTGTTATCCATAAACAATATTTTAATCTCGTTTTTTTCTTGCGTTTATTTCCGTCAAAACCTTCGCGATGTGCCTGCGCAAACCTCTCCCCTCCTTGACGTTTTTCTGCTTACTGCCGACAACTTTAAACCGAAATTCCCTTAACGCGCTCCGCTTTTCATCCAACAAACGCTTCAGATCATCATCTTTTTTTTTCTTTAGTTCTTTTGAAATATTCATGGCTGTGGAAGTAATTCCTAATGCTATAGGGCTTACGCAGTTGGATGCAGTTCGAGGCGCGAGCGAGGATTGCGACCAAAATGTATCCTTATACATTGCGGGAGCAAACGGAGCTTGCAACGAAGAAATGCGCCGACTGCGTAAGTCATATACTACTCAATAACGCAAACTTGTCTACTGCCTGACAATCATCCTGGTTTTTATTGGCAATTTGGCACCGGCCTTTCTCAGCGCTTCTTTTGCGTCCGCTTCCGAAATGCCGTCAAGCTCAAATATCACTCTTCCGGGCCGTATTTGCACACAATACCCCTGAGGATCTCCTTTACCTTTTCCCATTCCCACTTCCGCCGGTTTAGCTGTATAAGGCATGTCAGGAAACACTCTGATCCAAATCCTCCCGGTTTTTCCCGAAAACCGCGACATCACTTTTCGCGCAGATTCAATTTGATTGGAAGTTATTCTACCCGCTGACTCGGCTTTAAGTCCCGAAGAGCCAAAAGCCAAAGCAACGCCTCTGGTTTCAACCATAGATTTCTTCGGATTTCTCCTCATGGTGTGCCATTTCCTGTGTTTAACTTTCTTTGGTAGTAACATATTTTTTTAATTTTTGGATTATGAATTCATTTTTCGTGCTTCGTATTTAGTATTTCGCGCTTATTTTTGTTATTTATTAAATATCTCTCCTTTATATATCCAAACCTTGATCCCAATGTCGCCATATGACATGTGGGCTTTTTCCCTTGCAAAATCAACATCGGATCTGAATGTTTGAAGAGGAACCCTTCCTTTTTTTAATTCCTCGCTTCTGGCCATATCCGCTCCTCCGAGTCGGCCGCCCAAGTATATCTTGACCCCAAGCACGTCCCTGTTTGCCATTACTTTTTCTATCATCTGCTTCATGACTCGGCGAAAAGGCATCCTTTTTTCCAAACCTTCAGCTATCATATAAGCCACGATTGCCGCGTTAGACTCGGGTGAACGCACCTCTTCAATATCGACTTTTAGATCGGGCGGAAGGGCGAGTTTAAGCCGTGAAATTTCTTTCAGAATTTGCGCCCTCAATCTTATGGCGCCGTCTCCTCCTTTGCCTATGATCATCCCAGGTCTTGATGTTTTAATTATTATTCTCAAGGTTTTTTCTCCCCTTTCCATTTCAATGGAACTTACGTAAAAACCTCGAAGCTTCTTCTGTAAAAACTCTCTTATAAGGATGTCGCATCTCAAGAATTCTTTATATTTCTTGACGCCCACCCCAAACCAGCGGCTTTTCCAGTCCTTTAATATACCTAACCTGTGTGAATATGGATGAACGACGTGTGACATGTTTTAATAATTTCTAATATCTAAACTAATTACCAATTTCTAAGTCCCAGCGTCTTTGTTGGAAATTAGAAATTGGTAATTAGGAATTCTCTGGTTTTGTTCCCAAAACCAAGGAAACATGACAAGTTCTCTTTTTAATGGGGAAAGCAGATCCTCGAGCTCTTGGCATTCTACGTTTCAAAACTTGACCTGGATTTACCTCAAATTTCTCTATAAAAAGATCGCTTTCATCCTTTCCCATATCGTTTTTGGCATTAGCCACGGCAGATCTGATAAGTTTTGCTAGGGGCCAAGCCGCCCTCTTGTCCAAAAGATCAAGCATACCAAGGGCAGTATGAACCTTTTTACCTTGAAGGGAACGAGTGACCAAACGAACCTTTCTCGGTGACTGTCTATAATCATTTAAATTGGCTTTCATCTTATTTTATTTCTTATCCGCTACCGCTGATTTTGCCGCCTGAGCCGAAGCTATTTCCGCCTCCTTCTTTTTCATTTCAAGCTCCTTCTGCATTTTTCCGCCATGTCTGAGGAATTTCCTCGTCAATGAAAACTCACCAAGACGATGACCGACCATGTCTTCAGTTATAAGCACCTCAACATGTTCTCTTCCATTATGGATTCCTAACTTGAAACCCACCATTTCGGGTGAAATTTGGCTTCTCCTCTCCCATGTTTTGACCACACCCAGTTCTTCCGGTCTCCTTCCCGCAATCTTTTTTAAAAGATTGTCTGATACATATGGTCCTTTTTTTAGCGATCTTGTCATGAATTGATTTAAAAAAAGCTCAAGCGAGCTTAGAGCCTTATTAACACGGTACATATTATATGGAATTAGCACCAGTGTCAATCCCTCCCTTCAATATAGGACTCACGCAGTCCTGAAATATATAGAGTTTGTGCTCTACCTGCTCTTCCCTACCTTTCTCCTCGAAACAATGAGGAAATTGGAATATTTTTTGGCTCTTCTTGATTTTTGTCCCTTGCCGACCGGTTTACCCCATCTTGTCTTCGCACGTCGTAATCCTCGACCCTGCCTACCTTCACCTCCTCCATAAGGATGGTCAACTGGATTTTGGGCCGTACCTCTCACGGTGGGCCGGATGCCGAGCCACCTGGACCTGCCCGCCTTACCGATATTCACCAGTCTATTCTCATCATTGGAAACCTCTCCAATAGTCGCCATACATTCCGCCTGTACCTTGCGTATTTCCGAAGAAGGCATCTTGAGATGAGTATAGCCGGCATCCAGGGCCACTACTTCCACGAAATTCCCAGCCGCTCTGGCAATCTTTCCACCTCCTTTTGGCTTAATCTCAACATTATAAACCCGCGTACCTACGGGAATATTTTTGAGAGGCAGAGCATTACCCGGTTTAATCTCGGCATTCATTCCGTATTCCAAAGTGTCGCCGACGCCAACACCTTTAGGCGTAAGCAGATATTTCTTTTCACCATCTGGGTATCCCGCGAGAGAAATAAAACCTGAGCGATTCGGATCATACTCAACAGATAAAACCTTGGCAGGAATACCTGTCTTAGAATATGAAAAATCAACGTCTCTATAGAGCCGCTTATGTCCGCCGCCCTTATGCCGTGTAGTCAATCTGCCTTGGCTATTTCTTCCCACGGAACGCTTGAACCCCCCTGAAAGCGGCTTGTGCGGCTCCGAGTGCGTTATTACCCCCCTATACGCGATAGTGGTCATGTGCCGTCTTGATTTGGATGTCGGTTTATAACTTTTCATAAATATGATTGATTTGATTGTAAATTCAGTAAACCCTCTTCTTTTTTTATCTTGAAATTACGAAACTCATCAAAGACGGTTGCCCGTCGAGAAAAGAGTTTATAATTCATGATATTTTATAAAACCTCTATCTTGTCCTCCTTTCTAAGGTATACATAAGCTTTTTTTCCTCCGCTCGTCTTTCCGCGTTTACCGCGAAAAAAAACTCCTTTATTTCTTACTGAAATAATCCTTACCTGAAAAGGAACAACGCCGTATATCTCTTTTATCGCCCGCGCCACCCGCCTCTTATCCGCGTTTCGAGAGATGTTGAAAGTATACACATTGTTTTCCGAACCTCTAGCCGTCTTTTCAGTCACCCTAGGGCCTAAAACGTAAGTCGCCATATCTCGCCCGACCCCTCCTTCGGAATGAATGGGGTTCTCGTTTTTTTTCTTATCATTATCGCCAACTTGGCTCTTATTCTTTTTTAAATTTAAAAATGACATTTTTTAGCTTTTTGAAAGTTCTTTACTGTTCTTTTCCTTGCCTGTATTGAAAAAATCTTTAATATTTTTTGCCGAAGACAAAACCAAATATTTATATGTCAGAGCATGAAGCGCGTTTAAATTATCCAGCGTTATAACTTGAGATTTGCCTATGTTTGAAAAAGCTCTTTTTACGCCGCTTACGAGCTCCTCTTTTGGAACTGTTATGCAGAGAGCGTTGCTCCTTTTTTTTGCCACGAGCTCGTATCCCGGAATGGACCCGAGACCTTTGATTACCGAAAGAGCTTCCTTGGTTTTTCCCATGGGCAAATTAATATTGTCAACAAAAATAATTTCGCCATTTTTATATTTTTTAGAAAGTACGGTATAAAGAGCTTTGGATTTCATTTTTTTATTTATTTTTTTGGCGTAAATTTTGTCATTTCTCGGTCCATGAGTCACTCCACCGCCCACCCAAATTGGAGAACGCGAGGATCCGTGCCTGGCCCTGCCGGTACCTTTCTGTCTCCACGGCTTTTTACCTCCTCCGCGCACTTCGCCTCTTGTCTTCGCGTGAGCCAAAGGCATGCGAATATTCGCCATCATTGAAACAGAGACCTGATGAACCAGATCGGCATTCCAAGGCAAGTTGAACACATACTCTGGAAGCTCCAGTTTCCCAACTTCTTTGCCTTCTTGGTTATATAGTTTCTCTTCCATGTTATGCTCTTATTTCCAACAATGTTCCTCGTCTTCCGGGAACCGCTCCTTTAACATAAACTGTGCTGTTTTCTTTGTCTATTTTGACAATTTTCAAGTTTTTAACACTAACGCGATCCCCCCCCATCCGACCTGACATTCTCATCCCCTTCACGACTCTTCCTCCCGCTCTTCCTCCGCCACCACCAATCGCACCCGGCTCTCTCTCTGAATGTTTTTGGCCATGAGTTCTGGATCCTCCCGCGAAACCATGCCTTTTGACAGTACCTTGAAACCCTTTGCCTTTGCTTATACCTGTAACGGTAATGGCCTCTCCCTCATTAAATATTGTAAGATCTATTTTATCTCCCACAGCATGTTTGGTAGAGCCATTTTTGTATTCCCTGAAGGTGGAGAAATTGCCGAGACCTTTTACATGGCCTTGTATGGGTTTGTTGATTTTTTTAGGATTTTTATTGCCGTAACCAATCTGAACCGCTTCATAACCGTCTTTATCCATGTTTTTCACCTGAACAACAGTTGATGGAAGCGCAGAAATCACAGTTACGGGAAAAACCCTTCCCTCATCGTCAAAAATCTGCGTCATATTCTGTTTTGTCCCCAAAATGAATTTCATGGTTATAAATTAATGTTGTTTTTTTGGACTAAACCTCATCCCCGCTTGCGCGGGGATGATGGCGAAACACATATTTTAAATTATCACTCTACACCATTTTGACATCTATATTCACTCCCGACGGAAGGTTCAGGTTAGTTAAGGATTCTATAACTTTAGCGCTTGGATTTATTATGTCTATCAGACGTTTATGAACCCTCATCTCAAACTGTTCTCTGGCGTTTTTGTACACAAATGACGACCTATTCACGGTATATTTTCTGATTTCAGTAGGCAACGGTATGGGTCCCAGAATAGTGGCATCATAACGCAACGCCGTATCCATTATCTGTTTGACAGACGCGTCAAGAATTTTATACTCATACGCCCGAATGCGGATGCGGAGCTTATGAACGACACCCTCCTTTGTCTGCTTGATGTTTTTCTTCTTTGTGATTTCTTTAGCCACGATATGACAGGTAATATTGTACAATTAACGATTATTAGTCAATTGTCAAATGTCAGTTGTTAATTGTTCTATAGGACTTACGCAGTTGGATGCAGTTCGAGGCGCAAGCGAGGATTGCGACCAGAATGTAGCTTATACATTGCGGGAGCAAACGGGGCTTGCATAGAAGAAATGCGCCGACTGCGTAAATCATATTCTATTTGGTTATTTTCGTCACTACTCCGGCGCCCACTGTTTTACCACCCTCGCGAATGGCAAATCTCTGTTTCTCCTCAAGCGCTACAGGCGCAACCAGCTTAACCGTAAATTTTGTCGTATCTCCGGGCATAATCATTTCCGTGCCTTCCACCAGCGTAACTTCTCCGGTAACGTCCGTAGTCCTGATGTAAAATTGCGGCTTGTAACCAGAAAAGAACGGTGTATGCCTCCCCCCTTCTTCCTTTTTCAAAACATAGACCTCGCTTTCAAAATCCGTGTGCGGAGTAACCGATCCCGGCTTTGCCAATACTTGTCCTCTGTGAATATCTTCTTTCTTTGATCCTCTAAGAAGAATACCGGCGTTGTCTCCCGCCATGCCCTCAGATAAAGATTTATTGAACATTTCAATGCCGGTAACCGTTGTTTTGATCGTCGGTTTAATGCCTATTATTTCCACATCTTCTCCCACTTTGACTATTCCTCTTTCAATTCTTCCCGTTACCACCGTTCCTCGTCCTTCAATAGAAAATATATCTTCAACAGGCATCAGAAACGGCTTATCGGTTTCTCTTACCGGTATAGGAATGTAGGTGTCCAGCGTATTTACGAGATCCAAAACTTTTTTGGACCATTCATCATCCACTCCCGACGCTTCAAGCGCCTTTAGAGCCGATCCCCTGATAACCGGAGCGTTTTTTCCGTCAAACTCATACTTATCAAGCAATTCTCTAACCTCTTCTTCCACAAGGTCTATCAAGTCCTGTTCGGCAACCATATCACATTTATTGAGAAAGACCACGATTTTAGGCACTCCCACCTGCTTGGCAAGAAGAATATGCTCGCGAGTCTGCGGCATAACCCCGTCCGTGGCCGCCACCACCAAAACGGCTCCGTCCATCTGAGCCGCGCCTGTAATCATGTTTTTTATATAGTCGGCATGACCCGGAGCGTCAATGTGAGCGTAGTGCCTTGTGTCACTGGAGTATTCGTTGTGCGACAAAGAGATCGTGATGCCTCGAGCTTTTTCTTCCGGCGCGGAGTCTATCTGGTCAACTCCTTTCAGCTTAACCTGCTTTCCCGACCTACTTAAAACGCTGAGAATTGCCGCTGTTAATGTTGTCTTGCCGTGATCAACGTGGCCAATAGTTCCGACGTTGACATGCGGTTTTGATCGATCAAATGCTTCTGCCATGATTTTTTATTATTAAATTATTAAAAAATTATTAAACTTGGACTTACGCATTTTGATGCAGTTTGAGGCGCAAGCGAGGATTGCGACCAAAATGTATGTTTTATACATTGCGGGTGCAAACGGAGCTTGCAACAAAGAAATGCGCCGACTGCGTAAGTTCTATAAACGTTCAAACATTGACACGCGACACACACCACAACTTAAGCATGAATTTTCGGAGTCTGGATTCGCATATCCTGATTTTCTCCGGTTTCAAAAAATAAGTCCTGATAGTATAGCAATCGAGTCAATAACAGTCCGAATTGTTTATGGTACTAGAATTAAACAAAAAGCTCCGAATTACGGTACATAACATATTAACAAAAGACGATTCAATGTCAATGGTTGGTTGGTCAGGTAATCTTTTTAGACCTTTCCTTAAATTTAGAGAAAGAGTGCCTGACCCGCTTTCCCTAATACGTATTATTGTCGCGAAAAGAAACGTCTTGGATTAAATTTCCATAATCAGTCTGATCAAAAACTACTCGTATCCTGCCTACTCTCACCCTATACCTAGTTTCAAAACCTTTCAATTTTTTTATGTCTAAACCCGAAAGATCGCCTAAAATAATCAAGGTCATGATCTCCTTTATTGCTTCCCGAGTTTTTTTGTCCAGTTTAAGTAAAAATTTGTCGAGCTTATTCATAAGAGCCCATCCACGATCTCCTTCGAGTTCCTCAGGATGGTGAAGCAATTGAACCATAATGGCTAGACGAAATGTTCAAAATTCTTTGCGAAAATTGCGGATTTTGAGGAAGCATACCGAGGTACGCTGACGATAAATATGCAATTTGCAGCAGAATTTTGGACATTACGGCAGTCAAGCCATGTCTTGCTTCATATCTGGCGGTTAGATGGTGGATGGGCTATAATCCTCCAAACGCTTCAAACTTGCTAAAACTTCTTCGGCCTTCACGCCACCTTTTCTAAACTTAGTGAAATCGACAACTTTGGTCCATAATCCTTCATCCCCCCACTCGTCGACAGGTATCATTTTAAATATGGGCCTTGAACGACGCACAACCGTAAAAACCTTGCCTTTTTCTACGGCAGAGATGTATTTACCCGCGTTTTCTCGAAGCTCTTTAAAACCGATGATATTTGTGTTATTTTTTGCTTTTGTAGGCATATTTGAAGTTTAACTTAAGATAAACTTAAATGCAAGCTCGTGCATAAAAAAGATTCCTGGCACCTTTTCCTCACACTTTGCTGTTTAAGATGATCTATATTGAATAGTGTGAGCACACCTGCCTTTATCCGTGATAAAACCTCTCCCCACCTCATCTATGCCAATGATAAATTTATTAATTTGGGAATTCACAAAAACAAGTGCGTTAAAGCCTATTACCAGAGATCAGTTGTCAACATTACATAAGCAATAATATTTTGACGCAATAGTTGAAGAACACCAGTTATTTGTGAATGGTCTGCACGAACCATATGGAGGTACTGTCGTATTTTGAATTGATTCCAAAGTGGTCACTAAAATGCCACCTACGGTACTTCCCCCATAGTAATAATATTGATAAGTCGAGCCGGTAGGTGAGGTTGGAATTTGTGCTAGAAAACCCGCATTTACCAAATCAGTAGCCATTTTTTCAAATTTAATTTGATGACTTCCTGGAGAATTACTATTGTTATAGACAGGCACAGTGCCATATTTATCATAATATAGATAAAGTGCTGTGCTAATCTGTTTAAAATCTTGAATCCTCCTCGTATCCCTCGCCTTAGCCCTCGCATTATTCAAACTGGCGAGAACCACGGAGGACAAAAGCCCGATGATAGAGATCACTACAAGCAATTCAATTAGAGTAAACCCCGTTAGAAAATTACGGCGGTCACAGCTACCAGCTGACAGAGATTTACATTGAAAAAAACTAAAAAAGGAATTGGCTTTTGTTTTATGATTTTCTAACGGGGTTTCATTTTTCAAATAAAACATAAGCGGGTTAGTCCAAATACAAACCTTCCGGAGCATTAAACTCTTTTTCAAACGAGTAGTCGTTTCGGTCCAAACCCGGCAAAGAATGAGAAAGGTAGTCGTTAATGAAAAACGTCACCAGAGCTAAGAGGGCAACACCGAGAAATATATCAGAAGCACTGTAAAAAATAATGATTTTTTTAGAGTTTTGCTCCCGGTGTATATGCCTTTTGTGGACAAACCTGATCATTATTTAATTATACCGCCGAGGCAGGAAAAAATGCAAGACAGTATATCCACAGGTGGACTGTTGGCAGTTATCGCGGGCACAACGACAAAATACTCGGCTTGAAAACGCGCAATTCCTTAAGTTGAGACAAGTAATGCGATTTTTCTTTTTCTTTTCCTGTCTTAATCTTTTTTTCCAGCGCTGCTTCCAAAATCAACAACACCTCCTTGAGTACATAGCCGTTATACCTGTAATTGACCTCGTCCGGATTATCAGCTGCCGCTCCTCCGGAATTGAAATGGACGAACATATCTTTTTTAAAACACATCTGCATATAAGTCTTTATGGGTAAAATGTTTCCATACCACATAATGTCCAAAATCTCCTCATCGTCAATTTGTTTTTTTCCTATGTTCTTCTTGACAAGACTTCTATTTTTCTCCGTCCAAGCGGCAGTTTTCCTATAAAGCGAAAAGGACTCGGGGTTCTTATCCTTTTCTAACTCTTCCTCTTCCTCATATATATCGTCATAGTTCTCGTCAAAGCCAATATCATCAATCAGATCTTCTGAAATATCCAATATTTTATCTTTATCAAAAGACAAACCAATGTCTTTCGGATCAAAAAGGGTGTCCGGTAACTTGTCTTCATTTTTGATAATTTCTCCGTCTATTTTGTTAATATCATCCGTTTTTTTACCCGTCTCGTCATCAAGACCCAATACCCCCATTATTTTTTCAGTATTCGGACAAATCGGGCAATTCGGTCTATAACATCTCTTGCGTCGCCAGCCACATTCCCACCATACGGGTATTTTAAACCCGGCTATTTCCTTGGGATGTTTCCTTTCATTCAAACTGGCTCTTTCCACCAAACGCCTTAACTCGGAAGTCCACCATTCCTCGCGTATTTTACTTATGACTCTACGACAACCGTCCTTTGCGCCCTTTTTTACAACCTCTTGAATAATTTTATCTTTTTCTTTCGCTTTAACTGAACGCATAAGCCGGCAAACTCTGCAGTTATCGTATGAGAGGCACCCGGCCGTATTTGTATTTGCCCTATCACTGTTTTTAATTGCGTTTTTTTTTCCTGACTTTTTCTTCGTTCCCATAATTAAGAGGATAACATAAATATAAAATATCGTGAATTTAGAAAAGGAGGAATGGCCGACAGTGTATACCCTAATCGATTGTAAATTACGAAACTCGTCGAAGGCAGGGCTTTTGCGGAACATTGCGCAAGCCGACGGGCGAGCATAGGGATTTTTTAGCAAAAAAATACCCGTGTTCCGCAAAAGCCCTGCCGAGAAAAGAGTTTCGTAATTGCAGTGATAAAGAAATACGGGAACTCTAGCTTATTCTTTCTTCAATAATAGAAGCGGAAACATGCGCAGGCACCGGTTCATAATGATCAAACTCCATAGTGGAGCTGGCTCTGCCTTCCGTCATTGATCTCAATGATGTCACATATCCGAACATCTCAGCCAGAGGTACTTTGGCTTTGATTACCTTATTCATGCCTCGCTCATCCATGCCTTCTATTTGAGCGCGTTTTGAGGAAAGGTTGCCCGTGACGTCACCCATAAATTTTTCCGGCGTGACCACCTCAACTTTCATTATCGGTTCAAGTATAACCGGCTTAGCTCTTTTTGCCGCGTCTTGAAAAGCCATGGATGAAGCAATTTTGTAAGCGATTTCCGAAGAGTCTACGTCATGGTACGAACCGAAGAGAAGTTCGCAAGAAATATCTGTCATCTTATACCCAGCCACGACTCCTCTATCCATTGATTCTTTTATGCCCTTCTCGCAGGCAGGAATAAACTCCTGAGGTATGACTCCTCCTTTAATGGAATTAATGAATTCAAACCCTTCTTCTCTATGCGTTGTCTTAGGTAATTTTTCAGGCATCGGGCCGAGCGGCTTCAGTTTTATTTTTACGTGCCCATACTGGCCTTTTCCTCCAGATTGTTTTATGTACTTATTCTCCGCCTCTGCTTCTCCCAATATTGTTTCTTTGTATGCAACTTGAGGTTTACCGACATTCGCTTCAACGCTAAATTCCCTTTTCATTCTGTCTACAATTATTTCCAAATGCAGTTCCCCCATGCCCATAATTACAGTCTCGCCCGTTTCCTCGTCTGACTTTACTCTGAATGTAGGATCCTCATCAGACAGACGTTTCAAAGCAAAACCCATCTTTTCCTGGTCCGCTTTAGTCTTGGGCTCAATTCTAAGAGAGATGACCGGCTCTGGAAATACAATTTTATCCAAGATTATGGGTTTGTTTTCATCGCAAAGCGTATGAGAAGTCTTGGCATTCTTAAGTCCCACGGCAGCAGCGATTTCTCCCGCAAATACGATCTTAACCTCTTCACGTTTATCAGCTTGCAAGCGCACGATTCTTCCCAGCCGTTCTTTATCTCCTGTTGTTGAATTGTAGATATATGAACCCGCTTCAATTTTTCCTGAATAAACCCTAAAAAAGGTAAGTTGCCCCACAAACGGATCGGTCTGAAGCTTGAACGCCAGCGCGGCGAACGGCTCACTGTCGGATGCTTTTCTCTCAATTATTTCCCCGGTCGCAGGATCAATTCCTTTTACCGGAGGAATGTCAACGGGAGAAGGCAAATAATCGACGACGGCGTCAAGGACGAGCTGGACTCCTTTATTTTTTAAAGCCGATCCGGTAAAAACCGGTATAAGTTTTACTTCCAAACATGCTTTTCTTATTGTTCTCTTCAAATCTTCCAATGAAATTTCTTTGCCTTCCAAATAATCAGCCATCAGAACATCATCATGCTCCACTACTTTTTCAACAAGCTCCGCCCTGTATTTTTTAGCAAGCTCCAAATGAGAATCGGGTATTTCTCGCTCAGATATGTCAATACCCATGTTTCCTTCAAAATAATACGCTTTCATTTTAAGGAGATCTATTACCGCGTCAAATTCGTCCTCTTCACCTATGGGTATCTGCATTCTAACAGCGTTTTTGTTCAATCGTTCAACAATAGACTGATAAGACCGTTCAAAAGACCCCCCCGTTCTATCAAGTTTATTTATAAAACAAATTCTTGGAACATGATATTTGTCCGCCTGTCTCCATACGGTTTCTGACTGCGGTTCAACTCCCGCCACTCCGTCAAAAACTACAACGCCGCCATCGAGCACCTTTAGCGATCTCTCCACCTCAACGGTAAAATCCACATGCCCAGGGGTATCAATAATATTGAACCGGTGCTTTTTTGAAGTATCGGCGCCCATATAAGAGGGATTCCAAAAGCAAGTAATAGCCGCCGCGGTAATCGTTATTCCCCTCTCTTTTTCCTGCTCCATCCAGTCTGTAACCGCCTCACCCTCATGAACCTCTCCTATCTTATGGCTCATGCCCGTATAGAACAAAATACGCTCGGAAGTCGTGGTCTTTCCCGCGTCAATGTGAGCGATAATTCCAAAATTCCTTACCTTTTCCAATGGGTAATCTCTGTTCATAATGAAGTAATTATCTACCTATTCCGCCAATTTTTACGCTAATTCTCCTGACTTTGTCTTCTAAAACATCAATTCTTCGATCATGTCCGTTCACTAGATACTCTACACGATCAATTTTATCGGAAATCTTACCAACTTCCTCTTTTAATTCATGCATTTCAGTTTTCGTCGCCATCGTCGCTGAAACTTCGGCAAAACCTTTCGCAACTGACAAAGCCAGCTCATCTAGTTTTTTGTCTGTGGTCTTTTTCTTATTTTTCGTCATTAATATTAATTCTTGTTTACACTACCAGCTAAAATGAGCGAACGCCTTATTTGCCTCCGCCATTTTATGAACATTTTCCCTTTTCTTTACGGCATCTCCCTCATTTTTTGAAGCTGAAATTATCTCATCCGCCAGCTTCTCCGACATCGGCTTCCCTTTTTTATTTCTCGCGGCATCAATGATCCATTTAATTGATAAAGCTTGTTTTCTCTCTGGTCTAACTTCAATCGGTACTTGATAATTGGCCCCGCCGACTCTTCTTGACTTGACCTCCATGTTAGGAGCCGTGTTTTTCAGAGCCATTTCAAAAATTTCCAAAGGGTTGTCCACCTTCGCTTTATCTTTAACGCTGACCATTGCGTCATACACCACTCGCCGCGACGCGTTTTTTTTCCCTCTCTCCATGACGTAATTTATCAGCTTGGAAACTTTGATTGAATCGTAAGTTTCATCGGGGGTAATCGTTCTTTTTTCTTTTATTTTTCTTCGCATATTTAATTCAAAAATATTCTATATCGCGTTTGTAGAGCAACATCAATACATTACTATGACTTTTTTGGTTTTTTCGCGCCGTATTGGCTACGTCCTTTCTTTCTGGATTCTACGCCTGTAGCGTCCAAAACGCCCCTGACTATCGTATATCGCAAGCCGACATCTTTCACGCGTCCTCCGCGCAGTAGAACAACCGAGTGCTCCTGCAAACTATGGCCGATGCCAGGCACGTAAGCCGTAACCTCCATGCCATTGGTGAGGCGAACTCTTGCGATTTTTCTGATTGCCGAGTTTGGTTTCTTCGGAGTTTTTGTCGTGACTTTCGTGCAAACTCCCCTCTTAAAAGGTGAGTAATAAAACCGCGGGCGATTTTTCAACACATTGAAACCGCGCGTCAATGCCACTGCCTTAATTTTTCTGGAAGTGTTTCTCCTTTTATTTTTTATCAGTTGGTTTATTGTAGGCATAATATGAGACATGCTACTATGACATGGCTAAAAAAGCAAGGAAATCGGTTAAATTCAACAAAAGCAAAACCTGAGGACTCGGTTATAAATCCGATCCGCATGCAATCGTTGTCTTTCTGTATTAGTTTTGCGGTTAGATTGTGACAGCTTACTGAAGCTCATTCATTTTCTTTCGCGTTGATGGTCCGAAATATCCAGTCCCCCTTCTCAGATTAAAAGGCGTAAGCACCTCGTCTCTGTAGAACTCTTGAAATTTGGTAACTGCCCGAGCTGTTGCAGACCCAAAATACGTAGTCTCTTGGCCTGGAGATCCTGGACCAACGGAAGCAACACTAAACCCCGAAACGTTTAGATATTGCTGAAGAGCTTTGACGTCTGCACCAACCGAACCATTAGTTAAATCTCTGTAAAAAATGAATCCTGCCGGCGAAGAAACCGTAACCGGCGATGGTTCCGGAGATACACTTTGCGGAGGCAATTGTTCAGTCAGTGGCGCGACGCTTGGCGAAGCTGATACAACAGGAGCTCCACCTGTCAATTCGGCATTCATCCTGGATTTTGTAAGAGGTCCGAAAGAACCATATCCTCCTCCAGAGCAAATTATTCCGGATGCGCATTGGTACCTGCCGACTGCCGCTTGAGTGTCGGGCCCGTAGTAGCCTGTATTTAAACTAACCGCCAAATAACCCTTGCTTATTAATATCTCTTGCAATTCCTTCACCTGATGTCCTGTATCTCCATAGTATAGTGTCTCTGTAATAAAGGATGCCGGAACAGGAACTATAACTTGGGGAATCTGCGGCACGGAAGTAAATGGGGCACCTTGAGTCGGCACTCTTCTTCCTGTAGAAGTATTTCTTGCGCTTCCACCCCTTGTGGTTTGACCACTTCCGGAATTACCGGAAGAGCCAGACGATGAGCCGTTTTGAGATGAAGAACCGTCACCTTGACCGGTATCAGTATTCTCAGAGCCGGCATCCGGCGCGTCCGTTGCCTCCGGATTTGAACTCGGGCTCTCCGAAGGACCCGGTTGTTCATCGTCAGTAGATATATCGGGGACTTTTACGGTAATAAACTCCGGCTCTGAATAATTGCCCAGATCGTCTACCGCGTAAATTGCGTAATAATATGTACTGCCGGCAGCAACATCGTTATCCTTCCATGAACTGGCCGTAGTCTCCTTTACTTTATAATTATCGTCGGGATCATCTGCCAATTCCTCGGTATCTTTAAATATGGCCACCTTTCTGAACAATTCATATTCGGTTGGGTTTTCCCATGACAAAATAACCGAACCGAAAGAAATACTTACATTTTTTATTTTTGGCGGTTTACCAAGCCGAGCTTTTGTGGAAAAATTAATGACATCCGATACAGCTGTATTTCCAGCTTCATCAGCTGAAATTACTTTGACGTAATACTTAGTCTTTCTTGAAAGGCCGGTAAGAGTCAGCTCATGTCTTGTTTTTAATGCTGTGTTTGAGTTGATCTGGCCGAGTTCAGTGTCTAAACCGTACTCAGCCTTGGAATCTGCCGGCTCATCTGTCGTCCATGAAACGACTGCCTCAGTCGCGGTTACAGAGCCGATCTGGACATCTGATATCACGGGGTTGACGGTATCTTCTGCGGGTAAAGATTTTACGGTTGTAAATGTTCTGTCAGCTGAAACAGCCGGGTTCCCGGCCGCGTCGCGCGATATCACACGGTAGTGGTAAGTTGTATCCGACTCTAGCCCTGTCAATGACGCGCTGTGAGAAGTCAACATCGCAATCTCGCGAGAAGTGGCATCAACATAGCTTGACGTCAGGCCATACTCCACCTGAGTATCAGATGGCTCATCCGTGATCCACGAGACAGTAAAAGAACTTGGAGTAACGGAATCTTCGCTAATTTGAAAAATTTGCGGGGCTCTTATATCCGGAGGAGGTGGTTTTGGACCAAATGACGCCGAAACACTCTTGTCTGAATTCATGACGATTTCACATGACAATCCTGTGACGTTGTCGCACCCAGCCCATTCAAGGAAAACCGAATCCTCTGCGGGCAAAGCATTTACAACCACTCTCGTGCCGGAGACGAGTGACTCAGAACAATCGGCACCTTGTCCCGAGTGACAATTTATGCCGGACTCCGAAGTAACCGCTCCCACCCCCGATCCAGAACTGAATACAGCAAGAGAAAAATACGATATCGGAGGAATGTATTTCTCCAGGTAATTTTCCACAGACCAGCCGTCCGCGCCGCTGTCATAATTCACGTCCCACCAGACATAGCCGCTTGCGATTCTAGGTCCATCAATTATTGTGCCTATCACGCCCCGCGTTTGCGATCCGAGAATGTTGCTGTTGGTAATTATAGGCGTGCCGCGGACATTGACCCCTTCGGTAGTTTTTACCCTATCATCTCGCGCAACGGTATAAACCGGTGCCAAAGCATTAATCGTTAAATCATCAGATGATGATAACTCCCCGTCGTTCGCGGTAAGACGCAAGATATAAGTGCCGGGTGCGGAAAAATTCACCACTGTAAACAATGACGACGGGCTTGAAAAAGTCGCTTCACCCGATCCTGTGACGCTGCTCCATAAAGTGGTGAGAGTATTGCCGGGCAGACCATCATCGCTTGCCGAACCCGTTAACACACTCTGAGCAGGAAGATTGACATTTTTATCCGCGCCAGAATTTACAACCGGCGCTGAATTGTTTGTATCTCCAATTGATTTGGTAAATATTGCAGTCACCGTTCCACTAGATGTCATGCCGCTCTTGAACGCCTTTGCCCTTATAACCGAGTATTGGCTGATATTTATGGGACTCGTATATCTTGCGGATTGTTCCGTGGGTATACTCCCGTCTAATGTATAGTAAATAGTAGCGCCATCCGTAGCGCTGGAGATTGAAACTGCCTGTGTCCCCGTGAACTCTCCACCGCTGGGAGATAATACGGGAGTTACGACAATATTTTGAACCTGATCGCTCCACCCCACTGGCAAAAGAACGAAAACATTGAATTCCGGACCGGTTAATTCTACATTTTGACCAGTGAACACTTTCGGCTGAGCCAAAGAAAGACCCGACATCGGCAGATTTAAATTTCCGCCCTGGTATGTGCCGCTCAAAACAGGAGAACCGTAGAAATCTTGGGCGTTGCGGACTTCGTATCTTGTCCCAATCGGCAATACTGAGCTGACATTAACGGCCACGGATGAATTTTTCGCCCAATTGTAAACGGTGATATTCGCTCTGCCTTGTTCATACTTGTTGGGCTTTACGAATACTTTCACACCTGTAGGCTTTCCGATCGTATATACCGAATTCTGATCATAGCCGGTGGAAGACTTCCATTGATCGAAATAAGACCCGTTGAACGGCGTATACCTTAACTGTTCCGAATAATATGTATTCCTGTTCCAATTGGCATTTGCCATTGTGCTCGGGAAATACACCAGCGTGGTCGGTCCGGACAAGAAATTATCGGTGAAAGTCAGCGAACTCGGAGAATTGGCGATCCATGTGTATTCCGGAAAATAATTGTTTCTCATATCGAGCGTTGTCGCGCCGAATTTGACCGTGCCGGTCCTATCACTCGCATAGTAGCTGTTGTAAGTCATGTTTCCGATCACGTCTATCCTCTGTGTGTCGTCGGCGGCCGTAATATTGTTGCCTTCCCTGTTTCTGCTCAAAATTCCGTTATTGAAGCTCGTATTGCCGATAAAGTTGAATCGGGAAGAATTGCCGGCACCTCTCATCTGAATTCCGTTCTGATAATTTCCAAAAACGATATTGTCCTCTAATATTTGCGCGGCTCCGGTGTTTTGCACATAAAATCCATGTCCGTGGCCCCTGTCGGTTCCCTGCCAGCCGTTGTAATAGACTATATTTCCATATGCTTCCGAACCGTACGATGAAGCACTCATGCCTATTCCGAATCCGGTCGCGTCATGCAGAACAAGATTGATAAACTTATTGTAAGGCCCGCTTGATGAAATGGCGCTGTGGCCCAAAACGTCATTAGGCAGAGAGCCGTCATACGCCGAGACGTGATCCGGATCAGAACCGGAAATTTCAAAATCCCTGTAAATCCCGTATGATCCTTTAACAAGCAAAGTGCGTATGTTCAAAGCGGCCCTTTCGCCGGGATACTGCCTTACGGTGATGTATTTCCCCGAAGATCCGGTTAGAGTACTGATAATGCTGTAATTGTTCTGCCATTCTCCTGATACTCCTTCTGTATAATTGCCGCCGCGAAGCCAGATCGTATCTCCCGGTTTGACCTTGACTACATGATTTGAAGAACAGACACCGTCAACGAGATAAAAAGGTCTGCCTCCACAAAGGGCTGTTCTCAAGTCCCAAGGTTTGCTCGCGGTACCTTCTCCTGAAACGCTTCCCGAAGGAGAGACGTACCATTCGGTTCCTTCCTGACTGCCTACTTCCACCGGAACTACGGGATTAACCACTTGCGAAGGTGGTGTTTCCGGTTCCTGCTCTATTACTATTTCCGGCGTCGGATTTTTTGTAAAAACAACATTTACCGTCTTATCAGAATTCATAGTCAAACCACAAGATCCCGTACCCGAGCATGCGCCACTCCATCCGCTGAAAGAATATCCTGAGGAAGGCGAGGAGGTGAGTGTAAGCGATGTGCCTTCATTGTGGGTTGTATTGCAAATACTCAACGTGCATGAGACCCCGCTTCCGTTTACCGTCCCGTTTCCCGTTTTATTTATCTTTAATGAATATTTGGTGGCATCGGGTGTGATAACAGTGTCGGTAATATCTCCAGCCGGCGATTCGGCAGGAATGACAGAGTTTGTTTGTATCGGAATATCATTGTCCGGGTCAACCGTATTTACCGAAACGTCCCCAGTATAATTATATAATTCGCTTATCTCGCTCGCAGAAAGAGCGCGATTGTAAAAGCGAGCGTCATCCAACAATCCTTTGAAATAATATAAGCCGTCTCCTCGCTGGCCGAACTTTATGGAAGTGCCGGACGGAACGCTTCCGAGAGACACTGATCTGATTTCTCTCAATGAACCGTCCTGATAGATCTTTGCTGATGAACCGTCATATGTGATGGCCAAATGATGCCAGCCGGACCTGAATCCTTCCGATTGTGAAAAAAGCAAGGCCGCATTGTCGGCGGACGTGCTTATGAATCCGTATGCGAAGATGGGAGAAGGATTGGCCCACTCGGGTATAAGCCAGAACCCCCCGCCAGATGTCATGTTTCCCGCTACCGCTCTGGCGATTTCCGAAGTTTGAGTATTGGTACTCTTATACCAAACCGCCGCGGTAAATGATCCGAGCGAATTTGAATAGCCGGTATCAACATAATCATTTGTTCCGTCCAAAGATACAGCTCCTACTATTTTGCCTGTCGACCATCCCGCTCCGCCCTGAAGAGAAGCCGTCCTGCCGTTGCCGGAAGAATCGGAAGCGTTTGTTCCGCTTGCATCATCAAATGCCCAATGACCGATGAGTCCCGAACCCGAACCAGAAACAGCCGCCATATGACGGTTTTTTTGTGAAAAACTATTATATTTTTTGTCCAAATGCAACGAAAGTGACGCTAGCCCCGCAAACGCGCCGGCTAAAATGAACACCAAGACGATGCGCCTAAAATTACGCATGTGTTAATTGTACCACCACAATTTTTTCTAGCCATGTCATCTTATCCACAGTGCAATTAGTCCTTACTAGCGTTGAATTACGAAACTCGTCGCAGGCAGGGCTTTTGCGGAACATTGCGGAAGCTGACGGGCGAGCATAGGGATTTTTTAGCAAAAAAATACCCGTGTTCCGCAAAAGCCCTGCCGAGAAAAGAGTTTCGTAATACATAATTACTTTCGGGGAAAAAGCGGACTCTCCGGCATTTTGTTTTTTCTGACGAGATCCAATATGGTTTTAGACGTTTCGGGCATAATAGGTCGAAGTAAAGCTACTACCGCATACAATTCTGCAAGTAAATATCTAATGTCTTTTTTCGCTCCCTCCAAATCAGCTTTAATTTTTTTAAACGGCTGCTCTACTTGAATATACTGATCCATTTTTTGTATCCTTCCCCATATGGCAGACCCCGCTTTATTGACCTCATACGATTCCATATGCGCGAGCTCCGGAGCAGAACTTATATTTTGGTTTAACTTTTCTTCTTCAATTGATACCCCGTTTGTCACAGCCATTTTCAACACCCGGCTCACCAGATTCCCCAACCCGTTGGCGAGATCGGCGTTGTAAGCACCCTTGAAAGATTCCTGCGTCATATCTCCATCCTCAAAAGGAGATATATGCCGAGCCAAATAATACCTGACCGCCTCGGCTCCGTACTCGGCAATAAGCGCGTTAGGATCTATAACATTACCAAGAGATTTGGACATTTTTTTTCCGCCCGAGGTAATAAAACCATGCACTAGTATGGATTTTGGGAGTGGTAAACCTGCGGACATTAGCATGCCGGGCCAGATCGCCGCGTGGAACCTTAAAATATCCTTCCCTATCACATGTAAATCAGCCGGCCAGAATTTTTTAAACAGTTCGTCATTCTCACGGCCGAAACCCAGAGCGCTCGCATAGTTCGCCAGAGCATCCCCCCAGACATATATTTTCTGAGTGGGATCATCGGGCACGGGGATCCCTACGGACATTTTTTCCGCCGGCCTAGAAAAACTTATATCCTCAAGCCCCCTTGCTATGAGCGCCAGAATTTCATTTTTTCTAGCATGCGGTATAATCGCAAGCTCGTCGCTTTTTATTTTTTCCTCTATTCTTTTTGAATACTTTGATAATTTGAAGAAATAATTTTCCTCGCTGACTTTTTGCGGTTCTTCATTGTGTTCGGGGCATTTGCCGTCAACCAAATCTTTTTCTGTTATGAAAGATTCGTGCCCAACGCAGTAAAGTCCGCTATAAGTCCTTTTTTCAATATCGCCCGATCGCACCATCCTTCGCCATATCTCCATCGCTCCCGGCCAGTGGACACCATTATCGGAAGTGCGAATAAATTGGTCGTAGTCAATCTCCAGCTTACTGAACAAATCTTGAAACCCGCGGACAATGCCGTCTAAATATTCTTGGGTTCCCTTGCCGGCCGCTTCGGCCGCTCTTACGACTTTTTCCGTATTTTCGTCAGCTCCCACCAAAAGATATGTTTCTACGTCTCTCAGCCGATGATACCGAGCAATAATATCCGCCAAAGTAGTCGTATACGCGTGGCCCATGTGCAGATTGGCATTAGGATAAAATATTGGTGTCGTTATATAAAATGTATTTTTTTGTTCCTCCATGTCTTTCTGGCCTACGTCATCAATGTCGGCTCATTAAAATCGTGATTCTTATCTTTTTGCAAGTCGTTAAAATATTCCATAAGAGCCGCGGCTATCGGCACGGAAAGCAAGACACCGAGAAACCCCGCGAGTTTGGCACCTATTATGAGCGCGAGTATCACCACCACCGGGGATACTCCGACGATTTTTCTCACAACCAAAGGATATATGAGATGGTTTTCAAACTGCTGGATCAACAAATAAAGCAAAGCCACCGCCAGTCCCAGCCCTATTCCGCTGTCTGTGGCCGCGATCAATATCGCCGGTATGGCCGAGAGCAGAGGCCCGAATATCGGTATAAGTTCAAAAATCGCCGCTAAAAAAGCGAGAAGAAGAGCGTGCCGTACGCCCAGAATAGTGAGGCCTAAATACACCAGTATTCCAACTATGACGGCGAGCAAGAGCTGGCCCTGCATCCATAAACCGATTTTCTGCTGAGAACGCTTCCATAAACTGACGACATAATTCTCATGTTTTTTCGGAGTTATAATGCGCAAAAAATTGGATATCCCTTCCTCTTGTACCGCAAAATAAAAAGAGAGCACCGCGATAAGAATGAAACTGAATATGCCTCCGAAAATAATACTTATTGTCTCAAAAAGACCTCTGGACGCGTCAGAGAAAGAATTGCTTACACTGTTCAAAATATCTCGCAAAGTAAAAGCCGAGTTTGATACCTGTTCCGCGATGCCGCCGTTCAGCAAGCCCGACATCGCCTCGGGCGGGGTCTCCTCTATATTCATATATTCAGAAACACTCCCGATAAAATTGGAAAATTCTCTTATAAGCTGAGGGAGAAAGAAGTAAACAACACCCATGAAAATCAGCGCCAATGAAAGATAGACAATAATGACGGCGAACGTCCTCTTTATATTGTGTTTAACGAACCAAACGGTAACCGGCTCCACGGAAGAGGCCAAGACAATAGCCGCCAGAACGATGAGAATGATATCTCTGATAAGAAAAAGAAATATGAAAAACAAACAGATCAATATTATTTTTGTAATCGTGCCTGGTGTGACGTCCAATACCATTTTTTTGTTTGGTTCCATGTGAAAATTATATCATAAACTGATGTTTTCTAATTTCCCCCCTCTTCTTCCACAAGCTAATAGCTAATAGCTGACAGCTAAAAGCTTCCCCATTCGTATATTGGTATTATGTTGATCATATATTGGAGATTTCCTTCATATACTCATTTGTATCATCCAATTCTCCGATCATGGCCAAATTTATCTTATCGCGAGTGAAAATTTCGTTGGCAATATTTTTTATATCGTCCGCCGTCACTTTTCTTATCTTTTCCGCCAGATCATATGGCGTAATAAGGTCCTTTTTTAACACTTCCCTCAAGCCATAGTACTCGGCGATGGAGTCGGAAGTTTCCAACCCCAGATACATATTGCCGATCATGTATTCCTTTGCTTTTTGCAATTCATGGTCGGGAACAGGATCGTTTTTTATTTTTACAAATTCCTCCATTATTGCCGCGACGGCTGTCCTTGCCCTGTTTTTATCCGTGCCTATTGATACATAAAAATAACCATGGTCCGTGGACGCGTCAACGCTCGCCTGGACGTAATACCCGATTCCCATCTCGTCTCTCAATTTTTGAAAAAGTCTTGAACTCATACCTCCGCCTAGCGCCACTCCGAGCGTTTTGAGCGCGGTATTCCTCTCATCATAAGCGTCGTAAGTCCTCACCCCGAGAACAATGTGAGTCTGATCGGTTTTCTTGTGCTTTATTTTAACCATCGGCCCACTTTGTTTTTCCACCACTTTGACCTTGCCGCTTTTCGGACTCATGCTAATACCGCCGAATTTATCCGCTACGGCGGCGGCGGCCGCGACCTCGTCAAAATTACCGGCCACTACTACCACAGTGGCCTCAGGCACGTAGTGGCTGTCCCTGTATCGCTTGAGATTATCGCGAGTCATAGCGCGAACGGTTTCCTTTGTTCCCGTGATTTTCCAACCCGCCGGCTGATCGCCGTACAGAAGATCCTCAAATACCGTGTGAACTTCCTGCATCGGAAGATCTTCGTACATGCTTATCTCATCCACAATAACGCCTTTTTCTTTTTCCAATTCTTTTTCCGGCAGAGTGGGATTCAAATAAAGATCGGTTACCACGTCTAAAATTTTGCCAACATGCTTCGGGTCGGATTTCGCGTAATATCCCGTGAATTCCTGAGAAGTGAAAGCGTTATATTGAGAACCTATGCCGTCCAACTCACGCACAATATCTATCGGCTTAGGCCTTGTCTTCGTTCCTTTGAAACACATATGCTCCAGAAAATGCGACACGCCGTTTTGCTCCTTTGTCTCGTATTTGGAACCGGCTTCAACCATGACGAGGACGGTAACCGTCGGATTATCCTTCAGGTTAACTGTTACCACTCTCACTCCATTATCCAAAACTTTTTTCAAAAACTTCATATTGAACCCAGCTTAGCAAAAAAAGCGGCAAAAAGAAAACTTGTGAACAAAATGGCAAAAATAACCACGCGAAACAAGGCCAGAGTTAAGAATTAACCTTGGCTTTTTTTATTGTATTTTTAAGACTGTAGACCTGCGGCACTCTAGATTAACTCTCCCTCTTTTCCGGAATGATAAATATGGCAAGAATATAGACAAGCAGGCCGGGTACAAAACCGGTAAATATAACCACCAAGAGCCAGACTAGGCGGATAAGCACAGGATCAACGGCTAAGTAGTCTCCCAAGCCGCCGCAGATGCCGGCAAATATTCTGTTGGTCTTACTTCTATAAAGTTTTTTTGTTTCCATAATTTATATAATGTATTGTTAAGGTTTACGCATTTGATTTCATTCCCGCGAAGGCGGGAATGACAGATAGGGAATGGTCTAAATGGGACAAAACGCGTTTGTTTAAATTATATCAAAGTCACTCCAAAATCACATATTGTTTCTTGCCTTTTTTCGGCCAAAGAGAGGGTTTGGTTTTTGTAAACATCATCAAGATTGATGATGGCCCCCAATCTGTTCGCTTGGTCAAACCATTCAGGCCTGCTGTTGTTGGAGGTGAACATTATGTCTTTCCCCCTAGCGCCAATCCGCTCCGCAAGCTCGAGCTCGTAAGGCGAACTGCAGTCAAAACCAAAACCCATGTCTCTTTGGAGCCGCAAATTAGCCGGGTTATTCCACGCCTTCACGGCATAGTACTGCCGGAAGCGGCCGCGTACATTGCGCATGGCTCGTTTAAGCTCCTCCCCGCGTTCCATAATCCCCTGCTCGTCATAGACATAGCAGGGTGTTCCGAACTCCTCAATGATTTTCGGTAATGCCCGCTCAACGCGGACTAATGTAGATTCTGACGCTGGCATAATTTATCCGTTTTGATTGCTTACAATGACAAAGAAAACCACCGGCCTCGGTGGCCACACAAAATCCCAATCCTGTGTTTCTCAGACAAATACTACTCATATTTAAATCTGAGTCAATGCGATGCTGTTCAAGCTATGGAACATAGTTGACAGTTAATTAGTTGTAATTTCGACCTTTGAATTGTGGATTTTTTGTCTTTTAATTTG